>DATHPF010000228.1:0-29140 GCA_035484155.1 Streptosporangiaceae bacterium | reverse complement strand
GGCCGGCCAGGCGGTCCGGGTCGAGGCAGCTGGCGCCCCGCCGTGGGCCGGTGAGACAGCGGACGCGCTGGCCAGCGCCCCGCCGCCGTGGGAGACCGGGCCGTGGCCGGGGCCGGGCGAGGCTCACGACGACGTCAAGGCCGACGGCTCGGTCGGGCCCGCATACAGTGGCCGGCTCAATGGCGCTTCGACTCGCGGCGGAGCTGGGCCAGACGCGAGTGATGGCGGCGCATCGCTGGCCGGGCAAAGCCACTGGACGCCGCGCACTGTATTGACGGCGGGGCTGATACCACTCGTCGTTCCTGGTCTTGTGCTCGGTATCCGCAGCCTCCGGGAGCCCGCGGGCCCCGCCGTCCGCAGGGCATCGTGGCTGGCCATCGCCGCATCCACCGCGTGGGCGGTGATCATCATTCTGATCATCGTCGTCAGCACGGGAGGCTCCGCCGCAAGCTGCGGCGGCTATCCGGCGGCGGTGCATCAGGCCTATGAGAAGGCGCTGACCGATCTGACCGACCACGCGTCGGCGGCGGTTCAGGCAGCGGATTTCGGCACGGCCGCGAGCCGGGCCAACGCCTCGGCCGCAGCGGCCGGCCAGATCGGCGTCCGCACGGCACTGTTCGCGATGGCGGACGACATGGCGCAGGCTAGGGCCGACATCGTCGCGCAGCGGCCCGTTCCGGCCGCGCTCCGCCAGCACCTCATCAAGGACGGCGCTGCACCGGCTGGATCCTGCTCCGCCTGAGGCTGCCTTGCCTGACGGGCACAGGTGGCTCGGCAAGCTAGCCGGTGCGTAGGGCACGAGTGGTCGAATGGTGTCCCTAGTGGGGCCATAGTAGGCAACTGGTGCCCCATGGCGGCTGGTCAGGCGCCACGTCGGCATGCCTGAGCCGGTCTAGCTGGCCGCTGCGGCGTGCGCTGGACGTCGTGATCGTCTGATAGGACAGGAACCGTGTCGGGTCAGGCGTCGCAGACGGCGCGCAGGCGAGTCTCCGCAGGCCGGGCCCCGCGGCAGCCAGCAGCCGAGCTGCCGGTGGCGCGGGTCGCGGTCGACATCTCGCTGCCGCACCTGGACCGGCCGTTCGACTACCTGGTACCCGAGCCGCTCGCGACATCGGCCGTGCCCGGCAGCCAGGTTCGGGTCCGGTTCGCCGGTCAGCTCGTCAGCGGATTCGTGCTTGCGCGCCTGGCGGACAGTGATCACCCGGGCAAGCTCGGCTTCCTCGAGCGGGTCACTGCGGCAGAGGCGGTACTGACACCGGAGATCGCGGCGCTGGCCAGGGCGGTGGCCGACAGGTACGGCGGCACGCTGGCCGACGTGCTGCGACTTGCCATCCCGCCGCGGCATGCTGCGGCGAGCAAGGCCGCGCGCGGTTTGGTCGTTCCGGCTGGCGACGCGCCCGCCGGAGGCATCGGCGTGGCCTATTCGGCGTCGGCCGATGGCTCCGCTGCCGCCGCTGGGATCAGCGGCAGTGGCGGAACGGCCGATGCGGTCGACTCGTGGCAGCGATACCAGGCCGGCCAGTCGTTCCTGGCTGCGCTGGCGGCCGGCGGCAGTCCGCGAGCGGTGTGGTCGGCGCTGCCCGGACCTACCTGGCCGGACGAGATCGCGCTGGCCGTGGCCGCGGCGGCCGGGTCAGGACGGGGCGCCGTCGTCGTGGTGCCGGATGCCCGCGACCTGGCGCGCGTCGATGGCGCGCTGGCCAGCAGGCTAGGCGGCGGCAGGCACGTCGTGCTGTCGGCAAGCCTTGGCCCGGCCGAGCGGTACCGGCGCTGGCTGGCAGTAGCCAGGGGAGAGGTCACGATCGTGGCCGGGACGCGGTCGGCAATGTTTGCCCCGGTGGCGGATCTCGGCCTGGTGGTGCTCTGGGACGAAGGGGATGACCTGCACGCCGAGCCGCGCGCACCATATCCGCACGCCAGGGAAGTCCTCGCGCTGCGCGCCTATCTGGCCCATAGCGGCGCACTCATCGGTGGTTTCGCCAGGACAGCCGAAGCCGCCCTGCTGGTCTCGAGCGGCTGGGCCCGCTCCCTGGCCGCCAGCCGGTCCCAAGTGCGGAGGTGCGCGCCCGCTGTGCAGGCAGCGGGGGATGAGGCTGAGCTCGCCAGAGACGAGGCTGCGAGGTCCGCACGGCTGCCCAGCATTGCGCTGCGGACGGCCAGGGCTGCGCTCGCCCACGGCCCGGTACTTGTCCAGGTGCCCAGGCGCGGCTACCTGACGGCGGTGGCGTGCGAGCGGTGCCACGTCCCGGTGCGCTGCGAGTGTGGTGGTCCGGCGGAACTGCCTGGCCCCCAGGCGCCGCTCCGCTGTGGCTGGTGCGGCTCGGCCATCGGCCGCAGCTGCCGCCGGTGCGGTCACCAGGGACTGCGCGCGGTGATGACTGGCGCGCGGCGTACTGCTGAAGAGCTCGGCCGGGCGTTCAGTCCGCTGCCCGTGCTGACGTCCGGCGGCAGCCAGGTGCTGGCGCAGGTGGGCGGCGATCCGGCTGTGGTGGTGGCGACGCCGGGTGCCGAACCCGTCGCCGATGGCGGCGGGTACGCCGCTGCCATCCTCCTGGACGGCTGGGCCATGCTCGGGCTCGCCAGCCTTCGCGCGGCGGAGGAGGCGCTGCGCCGGTGGCTGAACGCAGCGGCCCTGGTGCGCGGCGGCTCGGAAGGCGGCAATGTCGTCATTGTCGCCGACGGCAGCCAGCAGGCCGTGCAGGCGCTCATCCGCTGGGACCCGGCCACGTTTGCCGATCGTGAACTGGCCGAGCGAGACGAGCTGCGGTTCCCGCCAGCGGCGCGGATGGCCTCGGTGTCGGGGCCGGCGGCTGCGGTCGACGACCTGCTGGCAGTGGTCAGGCTCCCCGGCGACGCCGAAGTGCTCGGACCGCTGCCCGCGGCAAGCCGTGCGCCAGGCCGGCCTACGGTAGGGGCGGAGGCGGCCGGTCCGGCCGGAGATGACGACGGCTCTGTCCCGGTCGCTGTCCGGTATCTCGTGCGTGTGCCCAGGTCAGAGGGCACGGAACTGGCGCTGGCCCTGCGCGCCGCCCAGGCCGTGAGGACCGCGTCCAAGGCACCTGGCGCGGTCCGGGTCCAGCTCGACCCTGCGGCGCTGATCTGACTACATTCCGTCTAGGCCGTAGGGTACTTGAGTGACCAACTCACCCGGCGACCAGCAGAATGGGCCAGCAGCGGGCGGGTGCGGCGCTATTGACTCCCGGCGCGACCGCCCGCGGATGCCACCAGTGCGGCTGGCACCCCGCGACGAACTCGCTGCTGCCGCCCGCGTCGCGCCGCTGCTGCGGGCGGCGCGCGACCTGGGCTCCTGGGCCGCCCAGCATCCTGAGGTCTCAGTCAGCCAGGTGCTGGATGGCAGTGGCGCGCGCGCGGCCGCAGAGGCTCTGGAGCTCACCCTCGACGAGCTGGATGCGGCCTGGCAGGTGGTCGCGGCCGCCAGCGAGGCTGCTGGCCCCGATGCACCTGAGCCGGCACCGCTAGTGTCGGCTGCCGCTGAGGACGTGCTGCGCGAATGGGACGCAGCGCTGGCTGCGCTACTCGCCGGCGAGGAACTGGACGGACTCGCGACGGCGCTGTATACGGTAGGCGCGCCGGTGCGGATCGATTCGCTTTTCGATGCGTATTCGGCGGCAGCAGGCACGAGACGGCTGGGGCAGGCCGGGGCCGAGATGGCTGTCCCTGACATCGGGATCACCAGGGTGACTGCCCAGGGCGCTGGCCAGGCGGCGCAAGCACGGCGGCCAGATGCTGACGAGGCCGCAGCCCTGTCGCACGCGCTTGAGACTCTGGCCGATCTTGGCGTGGTCGAGCTCGGCACCGAGGAGCACGCGGGCGGCCTCACGGTCGTACTGTCGCCGCTTGGTGTCTGGGGTGTGCACCGACGCCTGCTCGCGCAGGGCTGGCACGTGCCGGTACTCGGGGCTGCCGACCGCGATGGCGCGGTCGGCCTGCTGATGACGCTGGCTAGCTGCGACGCCGAGGACGGCGAGTCGAAGATCAACGAGTGGCTCGTCGGCAGGTCCGAGGAGCAGGCGGCGGCTGAGCTGATCGCAGCGGCGGCGACGGGGACGCCTGGCCTGCGCGGGGCGGCCTTTGCCGTCCTCGACCGGATCGGCGAGGCCGCCACCGGGGAGGTGCGGGCCGCGTTCGCCGAGCCGCTGTTGCGCGCGCACGCCGCGGTCTGGCTGCACGAGCATGGCGAAGAAGCCGAGCTTGGCCCGGCTGACCGTACCTGGCTGCTGGTTGACCTGGGCGCCGGCCTGCTGGAGGAAGCCGACCCGCGCGATGTCGTCGCCGAGTTGCTGCCTGAGGTGGCTCCTGAAGCGCAGGCTGAGATAGTCGCGGGGCTGTGGCAGGTCAGGCACCCCGGCGTTATCGACCTGCTGACCACGCTCAGCGAGCATCATCCGGATCCGGGCGTGGCGCGCGCAGCGCGCAAGGCTGCCTTCAAGGCGCGCTCGCCTGGTGCTGGAACAGGTCCGCGAGCTTCATAGACTTGATCGGCTGCGGCCTTTTCCGTCGGGCTGCTGAAGAGAGCGCTCATGCCTGGAGGAATGCAGTGAGTATCAGGCCAATTCGCGTGTTCGGAGATCCGGTGCTGCGGACACCCGCCGACGCCGTGACCACTTTCGACGCCGAGCTGCGCAAGCTGGTCAAGGACCTCACTGACACCATGATGGAAGCGCCTGGTGTCGGCCTCGCCGCCCCGCAGATCGGTGTCGGCCTGCGGGTGTTCACCTATTACGTCGACGACGTGCTCGGACACGTGATCAACCCGACGCTGGCGCTGTCGGAGGAGGTCGAGGTCGACGACGAGGGCTGCTTGTCGTTCCCCGGCCTCGCGTATCCGACCAGCAGGTCGTTCGGCGCTGTTGCCAAGGGCTTCGACATGCACGGCGAGCCGATCACCGTCGAGGGCACCGGGCAGCTTGCGCGCTGCGTGCAGCACGAGACTGATCACCTGGACGGAGTGCTGTTCATCGACCGGCTCGATCCTGCCCAGCGCAAGCTCGCGATGAAGGAGATCCGCGCCTCGGATTGGTGGGGCGAGCCGGTCCCGCTGGTCCGGGTGTCGCCGCATCCCACCAACGGCAAGGCCTTCTAGGGCATGCGGCTGGTCTTCGCCGGCACGCCGGTCACCGCGGTTTCATCACTGGACGCACTGCTGAAGTCCAGGCACGAGGTCGCCGGAGTGATCACCAGGCCGGATGCGAAGGCAGGCCGGGGCCTGAAGGTGGAGCAGAGCCCGATTGCGCAGCGGGCTGCCGAGGCCGGGATCGAGATCCTGCAGCCTGCCAGGATGGCCGACGAGGAGTTCCTGTCCAGGCTCCGCCAGATCGCGCCGGATTGCTGTCCAGTCACCGCCTACGGTGCGCTGATCCCCCAGGTCGCGCTCGACATCCCCGCCCGTGGCTGGGTCAACCTGCACTTCTCGGTCCTGCCCGCCTGGCGCGGAGCAGCGCCAGTCCAGCACGCGATCCTGCACGGCGACGACATCACCGGCGCCACGACGTTCCAGATTGTTCGCGCGCTGGATGCTGGTCCGGTCTACGGCGTGCTGACCGAGGCGATCCGCCCGGCGGACACGGCCGGGGACCTGCTTGAGCGGCTGAGCACTGCGGGCGCGGAGCTGCTAGTCGCCACCCTGGACGGCATCGAGACCGGTGAGCTCGAGGCACGCGAGCAGCCCGCCGACGGCGTCAGCCTTGCCCCGAAGATCACCGCGGCCGATGCGCAGGTCGACTGGCATCAGCCCGCTGCGGCCATCGACCGCCTGATCCGGGCCTGCACCCCGGACCCTGGCGCGTGGACGCGGCTAGACGGCGTCCGGGTAAAGCTCTGGCCGGTAGCCGTGGCTAGCGATTTCGAGGGCGAGGCCGCCCCGGATGGCGGCCGTCCGCTGGCGGCTGGCGAGCTTCGTGTGCACCGAGACCGCGTCGTCGCTGGCACCGCGACGTCGCCCGTGGTGCTCGGCGAGGTCCAGGCTGACGGGAAGCGCCGGATGCGCGCCGCCGACTGGGTACGCGGGCTGCACCTGGCGGACCGGCCGGCGGTGCTTGGCTGAGGTGGCCGACACACCACGCGGCGGTACTGGGCAGGGCCAGCCGAAGCAACAGGGCCAGCCGAAGCAACAGGGCCAGCGCCGACGTCGGCAGGGTAAGCCCAGCCCGCAGGGTAAGCCCAGCCCGCAGGGCAAGCGCGAGCATCAGCCCAGGGATCCGGCCAGGCAAGTCGCGCTCGACGTGCTACTGGCCGTGGCCGACCGGGACGCCTACGCAAACCTGCTGCTGCCGCAGCTACTCGCGCAGCGGCAGCTCAGCGGGCGCGATGCAGCGCTGGCTACCGAGCTGACCTACGGGGCCCTGCGCGGACGTGGCACTTATGACGCCGTCCTGGATATCTGCTGCGACCGCGATCTCGACTCGCTCGATCCGGTCGTGCGCGAGGTGCTGCGGCTCGGCACCCATCAGCTGCTCGCCACCCGGATCCAGCCACATGCAGCCGTGGCTACCTCGGTGAACCTGGTCAAGGACGCGGCCGGCCAGCGACCGGCCGGCTTTGTTAACGCGGTCCTGCGGCGAGTTGCCACCAGGGATCTGTCGGACTGGCTCGGCCTGGCCGCGCCGAAGCGCGAGGCAGACCCGGTCGGTTACCTGGCGGTCCGGTACAGCTACCCAGGCTGGATCGTCGAGGCGTTCGCCGCGGCGCTAGGCGAGGTACCTGGCGTTGACATGCCGCAGACCGAGGCGGCGCTGGCCGCGGGCAGCGAGCGCCCGTCGGTTCACTTGTGCGTGGTGCCAGGCCTCGCCGACCGCGAGGAACTGGTCGCGGCCGGCTGTGCTCCGGCGCGCTGGTCGCCGTTCGGCGCCTACCTGACCGACGGTGATCCGGCCGCGATCGGCGCAGTAGCCGAAGGCAGAGCCGGGGTTCAGGACGAGGCAAGCCAGCTGGCCGCCGCCGCCTTGACCCGGGTCGGGCTCGACGGGACCGACTCCCGCTGGCTGGATATGTGCGCTGGCCCTGGCGGCAAAGCTCGCCTGCTGGGTGGCCTCGCGAGCGAGGCGCACGCGGGCGAGGCGCACGAGGGCGAGGCGCACGAGGGCGAGATGGCAGCGACCGGGGCGCAGGCGACTGAGGCTGGCGTCAGGCTCGTGGCCGCCGAGGTGCGCGAGCACCGAGCCAGGCTTGTGCAGTCCACTGTGGCCCTGGCCCGCTCGGCAGGCGTCATCGTCGCCGACGGCACCGTGCCCGCCTGGCGCGCAGCCGCCTTTGACCGGGTGATCGCCGACGTGCCCTGCTCTGGCCTCGGGGCGCTGCGCCGCCGTCCGGAAGCCCGCTGGCGGCGCACCCCCGCAGACGTGCAGTCACTGGGCGGGCTCCAGCGCGCGCTCCTGGCAGCTGCCCTCGACGCTGCAAGGCCCGGCGGCGTCGTGGCCTACGTGACGTGCTCGCCGCATCTGGCGGAGACGCAGGACGTGGTCGCGGACGTGCTCGCCACGCGTCCCGGCGTGGAGGTGCTCGACGCGCCCGCCGCGCTCCCTGAGGTGCCCGACCTCGCCGCCGGGCCCGGCGGCCGGTACGCACAATTCTGGCCGCACCTGCACGGCACCGATGCCATATTCCTTGCCCTACTGAGGCAAGCGGGACCGGCGACGCCGTAATCGCCGCTGGCCGGTCCAGTCGCGAAGCCCGGCCTGCCTATCGGGCGACGCCGGGCAGCGCCCGGGTGCGCCGGTGCCCGACCCGTCCGGTGCCGATGTCGGCGCGCTTGCCCTGGGCGTAGCCGGCGCCGTAGCCGCTGCCGGTGTACGTCACCCTGGCTGTCCTCGTCACCGGATAGGCCTGAGCCACGCTCCGACGGATCACGATCGACCGGTCCGCCAGCACGAGGGTGGCGCGAGACGACGCCCCGGCGGGCTCGGCGACGGTTGCCGCCTGCTCCGCTCGTTGCTCGGCGTCCCGGACCTTGCCGATGACGGCCGCGGTATAGCCGAGCAGCCAGCTGCGCCGCCAGGCGCGCACGTTGTCGGCCCTCGCCGGAACCTGCGCGGCGACGAGCCCGTGCCACATCTGGACCAGCACGGAGGTATACAGCACGTCCGTCCGCTCGATGTCGGACGCGTAGCCGAACACATGCACCCGCTGACCCTCGCTGGCGGGCAGCAGGATGCACTGGCAGCGCAGCGCTGCGGCCAGCCCGCACAGCAGGTGCGCCTGCACCCTGGCCCACGGATTGTAAATCTCCACGATCCGGTTATCCGGCTTGTCGGTCTCCGGTCGGGTCGCCGCGAGCAGGGCCCGGTCGATGCCGTACTTGGCCATCAGCTCCGCCGCCTTAGCGGTCAGTGCCTGTGCCTCCTGGATCGTCACGCCCTCCGCCTCCGCCTTAGCTAGCAGCTTGCGGACGCGGTCGAGGAGCCGGTCAGGTGCCTCGGTGCTCGGTGCGGTGCTCAACGATTCCTCCCCGTGCGGAGCATCAGCTGGGTGCGCGTCCGAACTTAGCGGGCCGGTACGACACTCCGCGCCGTCCCGCCGACAATGCACCGGCCTAGAATCGGCCTTGATATGGGTGAGATGAAGATGCAGATCGCGCCGAGCCTGCTGGCGTCGGACTTCGCCAGGCTCGCCGACGAAGCGCATGCCGTTGCGGATACGGCCGACTGGCTGCATGTCGACGTCATGGACGGGCACTTCGTGCCGAATCTCACCATCGGGCTGCCGGTCGTGCAGGCGCTGCAGCGGCACGCGCGGCTGCCGCTGGACTGCCACCTGATGATTGAGGATCCCGATCGGTGGGCGCCTGGCTACGCTGAGGCCGGCGCGCGGAACGTGACCATTCATGTGGAGGCGGCGAGCGCGCCGGTCCGGACGTTGCGGGCCATCCGGGCGGCCGGGGCGCGGGCCGGCCTGGCGTTCAACCCGGGCACGCCGGTGCTGTCGGATGCGGACCTGCTGGCCGAGGTCGACATGCTCCTGCTGATGACGGTGGAGCCGGGTTTCGGCGGCCAGCCGTTCCTGGACCTGGTGCTGCCGAAGGTCCGCCGGGCGCGCGAGCTGATCGGCGCATTCGGCGGCGAGGTTTGGCTCCAGGTCGACGGCGGCGTCAGCGAGGAGACGATCGGCCGCTGCGCGGAGGCGGGAGCCGACATGTTCGTCGCGGGTTCCGCGGTCTACGGCGCCGAGGACCCAGCGGCCGCGGTGCAGACACTGCGCGATCTCGCGGTGGCCGCAGGCTTGCCGGCCGGGCGCGGCTGATCCGGTGTCCGCACGTAAGGATCAAGACGGGGAACGGGCTGGCGTTCGGCTCACCAACCTCGACCAGGAACTGTTCGACGGCGCCAACGCCACCAAGCGAGATCTGGTCGATTACCTGGACGCGGTGCGCGAGGCCTTCATCCCGGCACTCGCCGACCGGCCGCTGTCGGTCGTGCGGGTGCGGCCCGGCCAGGCGCCGTTCATGCAGAAGAACGTGCCCAAGTACACGCCGGACTTCGTGCCCACCGTGACCGTCTGGGCCGAGAGCTCCCGTCGCGAGGTCGTCTATGCGCTGTGTAATGACCGGCAGACGCTGCTGTGGTTTGCCAACCAGCGAGCGGTCGAGTATCACCCCACGCTCATGCGCGCCGGCCACTGGGACAGCCCGGAGTATGTGGTACTCGACATCGACCCGCCGTCAGCGGATGACTTCGGGAAGGCCGTGGCGGCGGCCACGCTTATTCGCGCTGCACTCGACTCGGCGGGCCTGCACGGCGCGGTCAAGACCAGCGGCGCCAAGGGCGTGCACGTGATGGTGCCGCTAGCGCCGGGGCAGTCCAGCGCCGACGCCGCAGCGGCAACCAGGGCGATCGCCGCCAGAGCTGAGCGGCTCGACCCACAGCTAGCGACGACCGCCTTCATCCGGGAGGACCGCGGCGGCAAGGTCTTCCTGGACGCGACCAGGGCCGGCGGCGCGACCGTCGTCGCGGTCTACAGTCCGCGGATCCGGCCGGGCACACCGGTGTCGTTCCCGGTTCCGTGGCCGGATCTGCCTGCCGTGCGTCCAGCGGAGTTCACGGTGCACACCGCACCCGGCTTGCTGGCCGGGCGCGACCTGTGGGCGGAGCTGTTGCCCGAGCCGCAGCTGCTGCCACCAGATCTCGTCGCTGAGGGACACGACATACCGATCGCCAGGGTGGCGGCGATGCACGAAGGCAAGCGCCGGGCCAGGGCGCGCCGGGCGCAGCCCTGACGATCGCGGTAGCACCCGCCGTGCGGCCCCCAGCCGCACGGCGGCGACGTGCTTGTATGGCCGCCAACGGGGCGCGTCTCTACCTGACCCCGTAGAGGTGCTCGAGGGCGAGCTGGTCGAGCCGCTCGAACGCCATTCCGCGCTCCGCCAGCGTCGCGACATCGGGCACGAACCCGGCGACGTTACGCCAGGTCTCGCCTGGTGCCAGTGTCGGGGCGGCGAGCTGGTTTACGCGCGCGGCTCGTAGCGCCTGCTGGACATCGGGGTCGGCCCGGAATGCGTGCACTTTCTCACGCAGGATCAGGTAGTTGCGCATGCACGCTGCTGCCGAGTCCCAGACGCCGTCGTCGTCTTCGGTGCGCGGCGGCTTGTAGTCGAAGTGGACCGGGCCGTCGTAGTCGCCGGCTTCGAGTGCATCGACGATCCAGAAGGCGCCGCGGGCGTTGCCCGCGCCGAAGCGCAGGTCCTGGTCGTACCGGGGGCCGTGCTGGCCGTTGAGGTCGATATGGAACAGCTTGCCGTGCCACAGCGCCTGGCTGATGGCGTGGGCGTAGTTGAGCCCGGACATCTCCTCGTGGCCGACTTCGGGGTTGATGCCGACCAGCTCGGGGTGCTCCAGCTCGGTGATGAACGCGAGGGCGTGCCCGGCGGTCGGCAGCAGGATGTCGCCGCGCGGCTCGTTCGGCTTGGGCTCGATCGCGAACCGCAGCGAGTATTGGTGGTCGATGACGTACTGGCTCAGCACGTCGAACGCTTCCTTGTACCGGTCGAGCGCGGCCCGCACGTCCTTGCTGCCGCCCGATTCCGCGCCTTCCCGGCCGCCCCAGCACACGTACACGCTGGCCCCCAGCTCGGCGGCCAGGTCGAGGTTACGCATCACCTTCGCCAGCGCGAACCGGCGGACCTCCCGGTCGTTGGCGGTGAACGCGCCGTCCTTGAAGATCGGGTGGCTGAACAGGTTCGTCGTCGCCGTGGTCACCACCAGGCCGGTGTCGGTCAGAGCCGTCCGGAACGCTGAGATCTGCTTGTCCCGGTCGGCGTCGCTGGCATCGAAGTCGAAGACGTCGTTGTCGTGGAAATTCACCCCGTAAGCGCCCAGCTCGGCGAGCTTGCGGACGGCCCGGTCAGCCGGCATCGGCGGGCGCACCGCGGGACCGAATACGTCGACCCCCTGCCAGCCCACTGTCCAGATGCCAAACGAGAAACGGTCAGCGGGCGTTGGCGCGTACCGGTCTGCGGTCATGGTCATCGTTCCTTTCTTTCCTCACGGACTGGCAGGCCTCCGGCCCAGGACGACGTCGCCGCGCGCAGCGCCGCGAAGCGCTCCCGCACGCGTGGCTGCGGCTCGCCCGAGTAGCGCCGTGCGGGCGGCCGCGGCCAGTCTGGCGGCTGCGATGCGCCGCTCAGTACCCACGCGGCCTGCCGCGCGGCGCCGAGCGCCACGTACTCCTGCGGCTCTGGCACGTCGACATCCGCCCCGAAGATGCCTGGCGCGAGCGCGCAGACGGCTTCCGAGCGCGCCCCGCCGCCGATGAGCAGAATCCGGCGCGGCTCGACTCCGAGCAGGTCCACCGCGTCAGCCAGGGAGCAGAGCACGCCCTCGACCGCTGCCCGCGCTAGGTTCTCGGCTGTGCCGTTCGTTGTCGTCAGTCCGGTCATCACGCCGGTGGCTAGCGGCAGGTTGGGCGTCCGCTCTCCGTCAAAGTAGGGCAAGAGGGTGACGCCGGACGCGCCAGACTCGGCGGCCAGAGCACGCGCGGCCAGCCCGGCCAGATCCGTTCCCGTCATGGCTGCTGCGGCTGACAGCACCAGGCCCGCGTTGATGGTGCACACCAGGGGCAGGAAGCTGCCGGTCGCACTGGCGAAGCCGGCCACCGCACCGGAAGGGTCGGCAGCGGCGATGTCGGTCACCGCGAATGCCGTGCCGGACGTGCCCACAGATACCGCCACTTCGCCGGGCTCCAGTCCCAGGCCAAGCGCGGCCGCCATGTTGTCGCCGGTACCCGGCGCGAGGACGGCACCACCGGGCGTGTGCCCGACCGCCTCGCCTGGTGCCGCCACCCGCGGCAGCGCCGGCTCGTGGCCGAGTGCCGCCGCGGCCACGTCAGGCAGCCATTCGCCTTTCGCCGTGGCGAGGTACCCGGTCCCGGATGCGTCGCCGCGGTCGGTGACCGGCTCGGACGCGCCCAGCTGCATGGTCAGCCAGTCGTGCGGCAGCAGCACCCGGGCTACCCGCGCGGCGTTATCCGGCTCGTGCTCCGCCAGCCAGCGCAGCTTGGTGACGGTGAACGATGCCGTGGGCACGCTCCCGGTGGTATCGGCCCACCACCGCGGCCCGCCGAACTCTGCGACGAGTTCCGCAGCGGCCGCCGCCGACCGCATGTCATTCCATAGCAGCGCCGGACGGACTACCGAGCCGTCAATGTCCAGGAATACCGACCCGTGCTGCTGACCCGCGACCGCGACGGCGGCGGCCCGGCTCAGCAGGCCGTCGCCAGCCTTCTGCAGCGCGTCCCACCATGCCTGCGGGTCAACCTCGGTGCCGGCCGGATGCGGCGCACTGCCTGCACCGACCACCGTGCCGTCCGCGGCGTCGCACAGCAGCACCTTGGTCGACTGTGTCGAGGAATCTATCCCCGCAACCAGCATCCGGCACCTCCGAACATGCGGCGTCGCTCAGCGGTCAGGCCGTTAGCGGAGATCTGATGCCGTCGCGAGATCGAGATGTCTCGTACCGCTCCGGCTTGCGGTAGCGCTCGCCGTGTCCAGTATCGAGGCAAGCTCGGCGATGCTGAGAGCCTCGATGCTGGTACCCGCGTCGCTCAGATCATGCAGCCCGCCCAGCAGAGCACCGGTGAACGATTCGGACACCGAGGCGGGTTGCAGCCCCGTTGCCCGGTAGAGGGCGATCCCGGACTTCCGCACCGCAACCAGACCATCGGCGCCGCAGGTAATCACGACGAGCTCGGGTCCCTTGGCCAGCCAGAGCCGCGCTACGGCTTCGGCTCCGCGGCCTGGATACAGCCATGCGATGTCCTCGAAGCTTGCCGTTACCAGATCCGCGGCCTTAACGGGACGGTCCAGCAGCAACTGACCACGTGTCGGCGAGCCCATCACCGCAGGCTTCGCGGTCACGTTGAGGCACACGACCGCGCCGCGCTGGCGCTGGCGCGCCGCGGCCCGGAGTATCCAGGTAGATCCGGGCAGCATGCAGCAGTCGAGCAAATCCAGATTAAGGACAGCAGTGCTGGCGGGGATCCAGCCGAGTTCCGCTGCGCTCCACTGCCAGCTCGCTGTGTCGCGGAAATAAAGGCTGTCCGTCCTGTCCGCGTCTGGGTCGGCGGAGACCACCGCAATCATCGTCGGCTCGTCGGCCTCAGGCGAGGCACTCACATCAAGACCGTTAATCTCCGCGTGTATGCGCAGGAACTGCCCCAGCGAGTCACGGGATAGCCGAGCCATCAGCGCGGTCGGGTAGCCAAGTCGGGCGGCCGAGATCGCCGTGGTGAAGGCGCTGCCTGTCGGTGATACCTGCATCAGGCTGGAGTCAGGTGCAGGCGTCAGCTTCACCATTGCTTCGCCGATCACAGTGATCATGGCGTCCCGGTCCTGCCGGGCCAGCAGGCCGTCGCCGGGGACGTGTCGCCGCATGCGCTCCGCACGAGGCTGGCAGAGTTCATCGCGTACATCTCCTTCGAACGTGCTGCCGAGGCGCAGGGTTTGTTCGCACGGGTTTTGTTCGCACGGGGTTTGTTCGCACGGGGGTTTGTTTAGGTCCTCAACAAACTGAAGCGCAACCGAGACTACAGAGGTTTCGCCAGGGCAGTCAACGGGGATCGCCGTGCCCACTTTTCCCCTCATGCCCGCCGATCTGGACCTCTCTGACCGCCGCAAGCAGCTCCGCTGGCTGTCGGCCCTGGCGCGGCAATCAACCAGCAATCCCGGCCGCCGCACGCACAGCAGCCGCGAGCGCTGCGATGCGGCTGGCGTCAGGTGGGTGTGCCTGCATTAGTCTCGGCGTGACGTCCGCGGGTGATGCCGAACTGAACCAGACTTGACGTTATGCGGAATGGCAGATGATGCTGCGCGATGGCGAGGTGAAGGGGGAGCGGTGACAGAGACCAGCACGCACACCTTGCCCGCTCGCGCAGACCACACCGTCATTCGCCGCAACAACCTCGAGCTCACGCTGCGGCTGCTGACCCTGACGCCAGGTCTGTCTCGCGCGGATCTGGCCAGCGGCACGGGGTTGACCCGCGGGACGGTGACGCGTCTGGTCGCGGAGCTGATTGAACTCGGCCTGGTGCGGCAAGGCACTGTCAGCTCGTTGCGGCGGGTTGGGCGGCCGGGCACGCCGCTCGATATCGACGGCCGTCACGTTCTTGCGATCGGTCTCGAAGTGAACGTCGACTATATCGCGATCTTGGTGAGAGATCTTGGCGGGCGTGAGGTCCACCGGGATGAATGCGCCTTTGACTCTGTGAGCGCCGGCCCGGACGGGAGCGTTCGCGCCGCGATCGACCTCTGCCATCGCGCAATCCGGCGCGTCCGTAATCGCCGACACGATCGCCAGCCAGTCATTGTCGGGGTTGGTGCCGCAATCGCCGGACTGGTGGACGTTCGCGAAGGAATCGTTATCGAGGCGCCGAACCTTGAGTGGCGAGATTACTCGTTCGGCGCGGCGCTGCATCACGGTCTCCGCTTGAACGGTGCCCCGGTGCTCGTTGGCAACGATGCGAACTTCGCTGCGCTGGCCGAGTTCCGAACCGGCGCTTGGGCCGGTACCGCGGACCTCATTTATGTCACCGGCGAGGTCGGCATCGGCGGCGGGATCATTGCCGGGGGCCGACCGCTGCTGGGCAGTCGGGGCTTCGGCGGTGAGATTGGCCACATGCGCGTTGACCCGGCCGGTCCGCGATGCCACTGCGGTCGGCGTGGATGCTGGGAGGCGCTCATCGGACTATCGGCGGTGCTCCGGTCCGCGGGCATCAGCACTCCTGCTGGAACGCATCCTCGCACGATGCTCGAAGCCCTCGTTAGCGAAAGTCGAGCGGGCAATCAGCACGCGCTCGACGCGCTTGACCGTCTGGGCAAGGATGTCGGCGTGGGTGCCGCGATGCTCGGCAACGTTTTCGATCCGAGCGTGATCATTCTCGGCGGCTACTTCGTGGCGCTCGAAGACTGGATCCTGCCGCGGGCCCGACGCGAGCTCATGAATGGCATGCTGGGACGCCGGGACGCACCGCCCGACCTGGGTGTGTCGGGCCTCGGATTCACCGCCGCTGCGCGGGGTGCAGCCCTCCACGCCATGGATGCCGTGTTGTCCGACCCAGCCACGCTGCTCGCATCTCCGCTGCAGTAGTTCCGCTGCAGTAGTTCCGCTGCAATAGGTGCGCTGCAGTAGTGCGGCGTCGCACGTCCTAGTAACTGGCTGACCACACCGCTATGTCCGCAGGGGCCGGGCGGTCAAGGCAAGCTGCGGGCCACTTTCCGTTATCAGGATGAGACTTTCGGGTGGACATGTGTGCTGTATGGTTCCCCGCATCCGTTGTTTCGGGTGTGTTTCTGGATAGGTGAAAAGGGGTTTGGGGTATGCATAAAAGCAAGGGAGGTCGGCGCTCTCGCTCGCTTCGCCCAGTGGCCTGGGTGAGTCTGGCGGCGGTGGTCACCTTGGCGGCTGCGGCCTGCAGCTCGTCGCCATCGTCGTCGGGAGCGTCAAGCGGCTCGAACACGGTTCCCAAGGGGCTGAGCATTAGCTCCTTCAGCACTGACGTCGCGTCGGTGATGTCAGGGTTCAAGCCGCTGACGGAGTACGCGACCAAGGGATCAAACACGCTGCAGGTGGGCGTGATCCTGCCCGATACCACGTCGTCGACTCGCTGGGTTGACTTCGACGCGCCGTACCTGACCGACGCTTTCGCGGACGCCGGCTACACCCAGTCACAGTTCCGGATCGACAACGCGCAGGGCAGCGACGCGACCCAGCTGAACGACGCCACCGCGGACATCAACCTGGGCGCCAAGGTCCTCATCGTGACGCCGCTCGACGGCCCGACCGGCGTGGCGATCGCCAAGGAAGCGCAGTCCAAGGGCGTGACGCTGATCGCCTACGACCGCGCCATCTTCCAGGGCAAGAACACCTACTACGTCAGCTTTGACGGCGAGAAGGTCGGCGAGCTGATCGGCACGGGCTTCCTGTCCTGCCTGACGTCCGAGAACGTCAGCAACCCGCAGGTCTACGTGATGAACGGCGGCGAGGACACCGACCCCAACGCGATCGCCTTCGCCACGGGTTACAACAAGGTGGTCTGGGGCCAGGCCGCCAAGACCGTCAGCGCGGGCGCGAAGAGCACGTCCGGCGGCGCCACACTGGTTCAGGAGAACTTCGCCCCCGGCTGGAACAACACTCAGGCCGGCACGATCTTCCAGCAGGCTTTCACTGCTAACCCGAAGATCAACGCCACGATCGTGGCCAATGACGGGATGGCCAACGCGATAATCACCGACATGATCGCGGACGGAGTCAAGGCCGGCAAGATCCCGGTCACCGGCCAGGACGCTACGGCTCAGGGCATGGCGTACATCCTGCAGGGCTACCAGTGCGGCTCTGTGTACAAGCCGGTCTACAAGGAGGCCGAGGACGCCGTGTCCGTGGCCACGATCCTGCTGGCCGGCGACAAGGTGCCTCCGGCCCTGCTGAACGGGACGACCACCGACCCGGCCGACTCGAGCGTCACCGAGCCGGCGTCGCTGCTGAGCGCCACGTGGGTGACCAAGTCCAACATGGAGTCGACCGTGGTGGCGGACGGCTTCGACACCGCCACCGCGATCTGCGCGATCGCCGGCGCGACCCTGTGCGCGACGGACGGGATCAAGTAATTATCTGACCGGGGGAGCCCCGGCGAGGATTCTCGTCGAGTGCTCATCCCAAGCCGGTCTGGCGGACCCGCCCCAGCAGGGCGGGTCTGCCAGCGTCGGCCGGAACGTAGTTGGGGGTGGGCTGACCCGCAGCGGCGGGGGCCCATCCTAGGCAAGGCTATAGACGGGTCGTCACGATGACTGAGATGAACGAGGCTCCGAACGGGACGGACCCCAGCGGGGACGGGGCGGAGCCCCTGCTGAGGCTGCGGGGCATCGACAAGCACTTCGGACCAGTGCAAGCGCTCTACGGGGTGGACCTGGACCTGTATGCGGGCCAGGTGACCGGCCTGTGCGGGGACAACGGCGCCGGGAAGTCAGTGCTCACCCGCTGCATAGCCGGCGCGCACCAGCCGGACCATGGCGAGATCTACTTCGGTGGACACCAGGTCCATATCCGCAGCACCCGGGACGCCTCCGCGCTGGGGATCGAGACCGTGTATCAGGATCTGGCGCTGGCCGACAACCTGGACATCGTGCAGAACATGTTCCTCGGCCGGGAGCGGCTGCGCCGCGGCCTGCTCGACGAGGACGCGATGGAAAAGCGGGCCGCCGAGACCCTGAGCACCCTCCGGGTCACCACGGTGCGGTCGATCCGTCAGCCAGTGGCCTCGCTCTCCGGCGGCCAGCGGCAGGCGGTGGCGGTGGCCAAGGCGGTCATGTGGAACTCCAAGCTGGTGCTGCTCGACGAGCCCACCGCCGCCCTCGGGGTGGTGCAGACCCGGACGGTACTGGACCTGATCGAACGGCTCAGGGACCGCGGGCTGGCGGTGATGGTGATTTCTCACAACCTCAACGACGTCTTCGAGGTCGCGGACCGGATTGCCGTGCTGTACCTGGGACGGATGGTGGCCGACGGACCGGCTGCGGGCTTCGACCGGCAGAGCGTGGTGGAGTACATGACGACGGGTGCCTCCAACGGGCGGCCGCTTGAGCCTGCCGGATCCGTCTCGTGACGGCGGACGCCGGCGAGATCCCGACCGGGACGGCGGACGACCTCACCGCCGCCGACGCGGCCGCTACGGCCGACGTCCCACCCGAGCTGCTGGCTCATTCGCTGCGCCAGTACCTGCGGGCCTGGTGGGTTCAAGTCCGCACTGGCAACAGCGGCGTCCTGCCGGTGGTCCTGGCCATGGTGCTCGTCGCCATAGTCTTTGAGATCGTCACTCCTGAGCACGCATTCCTGCGGCCGAGCAACCTCGTCTATATCTTCGGGCTGAGCACCGTCTACATGGTCCTGGCGATGGCTGAGACACTGGTGCTGCTCCTCGGTGAGATCGACCTGTCGGTTGGCGCGGTCGCGATGATGGGCGGGGTGATCGCCTTCAAGCTGGTCCAGCAGCCGGGGCCGGACTGGCCGTGGTGGGCGGCGGTACTCGCTGCGCTCGCCGGCTGCGGGATAATCGGCGCCCTGCAGGGGACGCTGACCGCCCGGCTCAAGATCCCGTCGTTCGTCGTGACCCTGGGCGGGTTCCTGTTGTTCTCGGGGATCCTCGTCGTCGTTCTCGGCGGGGCTGACGGCAATGTGGACCTCAGCTCGTCGTCGGCCAACCAGCGCGTGATCTATAACATGGTCCAGGGGCTGCTCACCCCCGTCGTCGGCTGGATAGTGCTGGCGGTGGTGGTCGTGGCCGCAGGCGCAGCCCTCTGGCTACGCGCCGGCGCGAGGCGCCGCCAGGGCCTGGTGACGCCCCCGGTCGGCCTCACAGCAATCAAGATCGCCGTGGTAGCGGTGGTCGGGGCCGCCGTGGTGGCGATCTGCACCATCAACCGCGGCAGCCGCATTATCTCAGTGCAGGGCGTTCCGTGGGTGATCCCGATCGTGCTCGGCGTCCTCGGCGTGTGGACTCTGGTGCTGCAGCGGACCCGCTTCGGCCGCTACATCTATGCCATCGGCGGCAATCCCGAGGCGGCCCGCCGCGCGGGTGTCAGCCTCGCGGGCATCCGCACGTGGTCCTTCGCGCTGTGCTCGGCGACCGCCGGTCTCGGCGGCATCCTGCTCGGTTCTTTCTTCTTCGGTGAGTACAGCACCAATACGGCAGACCCGGGCCAGCTCGTCCTCTATTCGGTCGCCGCCGCCGTCATCGGCGGGGTCAGCCTCTTCGGCGGCCGGGGCAAGGCGGTCCACGGAATTCTCGGCGGCCTGCTCATCGGTGGTATCGCCTACGGTGTGTCCCTTCTCAACCTCGGTCAACTGTCCACGCCGCTGCAATACATGCTGCCGGGCGTCGTGCTTATCGGCGCAGTGCTTGTCGACGTCTTGTCACGGCGCGGGAGCGGAGGCGTGACCCGTGTCTGACATCCCCCTGACCGCCGACCCCGGCGAGACACCGACCGCAGCCGCGGCCGCCGGGCCGACGGTCGACTTGACTGCGGCCCATGAGGTGGACGCCGCCGACGTCCGGCCCGAGCTGCTGGCTCAGTCGCTGGGCGAGTACCTGCGGGTCTGGTGGCTCCGGGTCCGTAGCGGCGACAGCGGTGTGCTGCCGGTGGTCCTGGCCATCGTGGTAGTCGCTGTCGCCTTCCAGATCGCGAACTCCAAGTTCCTGTCGGCGCAGAATCTGGTCAATCTCTTCGAGCAGAGCACCATCTACATGCTGCTGGCGATGGCAGAGATCTTCGTCCTGCTCCTCGGGGAGATCGACTTCTCCGTCGGCCTGGTCATGGGGCTGAGCAGCGTCGTGGTCGCCGAGCTCGTGCAGCCGGCTCCTGGCGCGGCTTTCCCGTGGTGGGCGGCGATCATCGTGGCGCTGCTCGCCTGCTCCGCATTTGGCGCCCTCCAGGGCTGGCTCGTGGCCCGGCTGAGGTTGCCGTCGTTCATCGTCACCCTCGGCGGACTGCTGATTCTCGAAGGCATCGCGATCATCGTCCTCGGCAAAAACGGTTTGTACGGTATCGGCAACTCCCGGTTGCACAACGAGCGCGTGCTCTACGACATTTTCTATGGGCACTTCAGCCCGGTGGTCGGCTGGATTTTGCTGGCAGTGCTGCTCGGAGCCGCTGCCACAGGGCTATTGCTGCGCGACGTCAGCAAGCGCCGCAGCGGCCTGGAGACACCTCCGCGCAGCCTCACAGTGATGAAGATGGTCCTCATGGCGGCGGCGGGAATCGCGGTCGTCGCCATCTGCAACGTCAACCGAGCCCACTTCGGGACGATCGACGGGGTTCCCTACATCATTCCGATCGTCCTTGTCGTGCTCGGCGCGTCGACGCTCCTGCTCCAGCGGACCCGCTTCGGCCGTTACGTGTACGCCATCGGCGGCAACGCCGAGGCAGCGCGGAGGGCCGGCGTCCGGGTACCTGTCATCCAAATCCGTGCCTTCGTGCTTGCCGCCCTGATCTCCGGCATCGCCGGCGTGCTCTTCGCCTCGTGGCAGGTCTCGCTGACCAGCAACATCATCAAGTCCGCCAACAGTTACGTGCTGCTGGCGATCGCCGCGGCGGTCATCGGTGGCACCAGCCTGTTCGGTGGCCGCGGGAAGACCATCCACGGCGTGCTGGGCGGCCTCGTCATCGGTGGCATCTACAACGGCCTCTACCTGCTGGGCTTGCAGAGCCAGTGGATCGATGTCGTGGTTGCCGCGGTGCTGCTCGCGGCGGCGACCGTCGATGTCCTCTCGCGCCGAGGCGCGCCGGCCGGATTTCAAGCGGGAGCCCGGTGATGTCGGCGAACTGGCTATAGTTCGCTGCGGAATACCCGGCATGGCACACTAGTTGTCGCAGGTACGCGTGCTCCGGGGTCGGTGAAAATCCGAGCCGGCGGTGATAGTCCGCGACCCGGCCGAAGCCATCGGCCGGCTGATCCGGTGGAATTCCGGGACCGACGGTTAAAGTCCGGATGGGAGGCAGCACGTGCGCGGTAGTAGCTGGCGCTGGCGTCACAGCCAGGTCCCGGTAGCTGGGCCGCGTATGCGCCCTTAGCGCATTCCCCGGAGCCCGTGCAGGGCAGCGGCTCCGGAGGAGGACACGGTGTTTACCGGGATAGTAGAAGAACTCGGCGAGGTCGTCGGCATCGACCTGGCTGACGACTCGGCCAGGATAAGGGTCCGCGGGCCGCTCGTTACGGGCCATGCCGCTCGCGGTGACTCGATCGCGATCAACGGCGTGTGCCTCACGGTCACCGGCACGCAGGATGGCGAGTTCAGCGCGGATGTGATGGGGGAGACCCTGGATCACTCCAGCCTGGGCGCGCTGCGGCCCGGAGCCAGCGTCAACCTGGAGCGGCCGATGCGCCTGGACGGGCGGCTCGGCGGCCACATCGTCCAGGGCCACGTCGACGGGACGGGCACGATTGTCGCCCGGCAGCCCGCTGGAGACTGGGAGACCGTGCGGATCTCCATTCCCGCGCCGCTGGCGCGCTACGTGGTCCGCAAGGGATCGGTGGCTGTCGATGGCATCAGCCTGACGGTCTCGGGGCTCGGCGACGACGCGGACGGATCCTGGTTCGAGGTGAGCCTGATTCCGGAGACCCTGGCCCGTACCACGCTAGGCCGCAAGCGGCCTGGCGAAGTCGTCAACATCGAGGTCGACATGATCGCTAAGTACGTGGAGCGGCTGCTCGCCGGGAGGAACCAGTGACTCAGCAGCCTGGCGGCATGCAGGACAGTACGCGCCTGGACGACGTCGCCCGCGCCGTCGCGGACATCGCGGCCGGGCGGCCCGTCGTGGTCGTCGACGATGCCGACCGGGAGAACGAGGGCGACATCATCTTCGCCGCGAGCAAGGCCACTCCGGCCTTGCTGACCTTTATGATCAGGCACACCAGCGGCGTGATCTGCGTCCCGATGCCAGGCGAGATGCTGGACCGCCTCCAGCTCCCGCTGATGACGAGCCAGAACGCCGAGCGGATGCGGACCGCGTACACCATCAGCGTGGATGCCCGCGATGGCGTGACCACTGGCATCTCGGCCGCCGACCGGGCGAAGACCATCCGGACGCTGGTCGACTCGGCGACCGAGCCATACGAGATCGTGCGGCCCGGGCACGTGTTCCCGCTCCGGTACGCGCCAGGCGGCGTGCTGCGCCGTCGCGGTCATACCGAAGCCGCGGTCGACCTCGCGAGGCTCGCCGGGCTGACCCCGGCGGGCGTGCTAGCTGAGATCGTCAACGACGACGGCACCATGGCCAGGCTGCCGCGGCTGCGCGAATTCGCAGACGAGCATGACCTGGCCCTGATCTCGATCGAGCAGCTGATCTCCTACCGGCGCCAGCACGAGCGCGTTGTCTCCCGCATGGTCGAGACGCGGATTCCGAACGAATTCGGTGACTGGCGGGCGGTCGGCTACCTCAACTCCGTCGACAGCACCGAGCACCTCGCGCTGGTGCTCGGTGACCTGACTGCACCCGGCCCGGACGTGCTCGTCCGGATGCACTCCGAGTGCCTGACCGGCGACGTGTTCGGGTCCCATCGGTGCGACTGCGGGACTCAGCTGGAGGCGGCGATGGCGGCTATCGCGGCCGAAGGCCGCGGGGTCGTGCTGTACCTGCGCGGGCACGAGGGCCGGGGGATCGGCCTGCTGTCCAAACTGCGGGCTTACAAGCTGCAGGACAGCGGTGCCGACACTGTCGACGCGAACACCGAGCTAGGGCTGCCGGTCGACGCCCGTGAGTACTCCACGGGTGCCCAGATGCTGACTGACCTCGGCGTGCACTCGCTGCGGCTGCTGACCAACAACCCGGCGAAGGTCGACGGGCTGGCCGGCTACGGCCTTGAGATCACGGGCCGGGTGGGACTGCCGTCGCTGCCGACCGCCCACAACCTGCGCTACCTGACTGCTAAGCGAGACCGCCTGGGTCACCAGATCGACAACCTGCCGGTGGTCGCCGAGATCAGTACCGGGCCGTCCGCCACGGTCGCGGGCATGCGGTGAGCGGCACGGGGCGGCCGGACGGCCAGGTAATTGATGCCGCCGGGCTCAGCCTCGCCATTGCCGCCACCCGCTGGCATGCCGAGATCACCGATCAGCTCGTGGCTCGGGCGGTCGCCGCGGCCCGAGCGTGCGGGGTGACGGCGCCGCTGGTGGTGCGCGTTCCTGGTGCCGTGGAACTGCCGGTCGTGGCGGCGGAGCTGGCCGGCCGGCACGACGCGGTCGCCTGCCTGGGCGCTGTGGTCAGGGGCGGTACCCCGCACTTCGAGTACGTGTGCGACGCGGTGACGTACGGCCTGACCAGGGTCGCGCTGGATGCCAGGACGCCTATCGGCAACGGCGTGCTGACCTGCGACACGTTCGAGCAGGCGCGTGACCGAAGCGGCGCGGACGACAGCGCCGAGGACAAGGGCTGGGACGCGGTCGTGGCGGCGCTGGAGACGGCGATCGTGCTCAGGTCGCTGCGGACTTAATCCGCGGTGCCGCGTGGCACGACCCATTCGGCCGGCTGGCCGGTCAGCGCTGCGATGCGATCGTAGTCGCCGTCGTAGTGGAGAACTGTTAGCCGGTAACGCTCGGCGGTAGCGGCTACGAGCAGGTCCGGGATGGATACGGATCTGTGCTGCGCCTGCTGCGCGAGCAAGCCCTGGACTTCAACCGCTCGCTGCGCGATCTCGTCGGTCATGGCGAAATACTCGAAGGCTTCGCGCTGGGCGCGAAAGTGGATGTGCTCGGCGCCCGTCCGGGCACTGTAGAGGATCTCAAGATCAATGATCGGGCAGGTGCCAACTAGCCCTCGATCTACGTACGGCGCGAGCGCCGACCGAACAGAACCGTGGCTCAGACGAGCCCACACGCTTGTGTCCGGCAAGTAGCGGGCTACCGCCATGCCGAGCTCATGATCTCGGGGTCTGCAAGGTCAGGCAACGCGCCGTCGGCCAGCTCGTCGACGTGCCGACGGCGGATCTCCTCTTGTACGACCCTGCGAAGTGCCTCGTTGACCGTGTCTTTCTTGGTTCTGGTGCCCAGCACTTTGGCAGCCTTCGCCAGCAGGCCCTGATCCAAATCGATCTGAGTAGTGGACATAATCGCATCCGATTCTTGTATCCAGATACCTGCCACGTCAGTATATCGCTGACACCTGTCCTTGTATATGTGGTCAGGCCGGCGAGACACGGTAGTGATAGCCGTGATGGTCGGTGAACCCCAGCTGGCGGTAGAGGGATCTCGCGCCGAAGTTGCCGTCGGTGACCTGAAGGTAGAGGTTTCGAAAGCCGCGGTCAGCGGCATGGGCAGCCAGAGCCGCGGTCACCGCGGTGCCTAGGCCGCGGCGGTAGTGGTCCGGATCCACCTCGATGGCTGTCAGGCCGGCCCAGTCGCCGCTCCCCGCTACCCGGCCGATGGCGATCGTCTCGCCCCCCTCGCGGATCGAGGCGAAGGCCTGCCACGACGCGGAGGTGAGCAGGCGGACTGCGATCGGGGGGAGTGGCTGACCGCGGTAGTGGTACTGCCCCAGCCAGCCCGCATCGGGGACCGGGTCGATCGCCACAGCAGCGCCAGGGCGGACGTAGCCGGCAACGTCTACGGTACTTGCCGTCATCACGGTGGCGGCGTCGGCCCGAACCGTCCAGCCGAGCCCCGCGAGGATCTGGTCCAGCTCGGTGCGCTCCGGCTGGGCGATGGGATAGGGCACCGCGATCGTCGGCGGCAGGCCGCGCGCGGCGTACCAGCGGGTCACCGCCTCGATCGCACCGGCAAGCGGCAGACCGGGATCATCAGCGGCGAGCGCGCTATTGGCGCGGCCGGTGAAGCCGCCGGCGGCGCGCAGCAGCCAGTCGCCGAGCCTGGCCTCGTCGGGCGCTCGCCAGCTGGGCGCCGCCGCCAGCTCCAGGTCCGTGATCGAGATCGTCACTGCGGCATTGTGCCAGGCCGTGCGCCAGGCAACCGGGCCGCCGGCCGTGCGGGCGCAGGCGCATGCGCGAGTATGGGGCCATGGCGACATTGTCAGATGCGGCGGAGATCGGCAGCCGGGATCGGTACCTCGCGATAATCTCCACCGTCCGTGCCGACGGAACCATCCAGTCCTCGCTGGTCAATGCCGGCGTCCTCGCTGACCCAGAGTCTGGCCAGGACATGGTGGGGTTCGTGACCTATGGCAAGGCCAAGCTGGGCAACCTGCGCGCCAGGCCGCAGATCACGGTCACGTTCAGGGCGGGCTGGCAGTGGGCCGCCGTCGAGGGCCGGGCGCGGATCATCGGCCCCGATGATCCGGCGCCCGGCGTCGACGAGGAGGGCCTCCGGCTGCTGCGGCGGCAGGTCTTCACGGCGGCGGGCGGCACGCACGACGACTGGGACGAGTACGACCGGGTGATGGCCGAGCAGCGGCGGGCCGTCGTACTGGTGACTCCGACGCGGGTGTACAGCAACTAGCTGATCGCGCAGGAGCGCGGCAAGACTAGCGGGTCCACGCGATCACGGCGCCGCGAGCGCGGACGTAGACAGGCGCGCCTGCGGGCAGCTGCGGGCCGCCCGCGGTGCGGACGATGATCTCCTTGCCGTCAGGCTCGGCGTCTGGCTGCACCCGGACGACAGCGTCGTGGCCGTAGTACTCGCAGGCGACGACGTGCCCGGCCAGGCAGTCAAGCGCCGCCCCGTTAGTGCCGGCCGGGTCGCCAGGGAGGATCTCCAGCTGCTCGGGACGGACCAGTACCGTGACAGGACCCGCACTGTCGGCGAGCGGGCTGGCCTGCTCGAGCAGCAGCCTGCCGAGGAGCGTGTCGACCGCGCGAGCTCGGTCCGCGCCCGCCGCCGATGCGTCGGCCAGCTGCCCGTCCAGCAGATTCGCGTCGCCGACGAATCGGGCCAGGGCTGGATCAGCCGGCCGGGTGTAGAGGTCCTGCGGTGCCGCGTACTGGACGATCCTGCCGTCCCGGAGGACGGCGATTCGGTCGGCCATCGACAGCGCCTCGTCCTGGTCGTGCGTGACCAGGATTGCTGTCGTGCCTGCCGCGCGGCAGATGCGCTGTACATCAGCCCGGACGCTGGCGCGCATGTGCGCGTCGAGCGAGGCGAACGGCTCATCCAGCAATACCACTTCGGGCTTGATCGCCAGTGCCCTCGCCAGCGCGACGCGCTGCTGCTGGCCACCGGACAGCTGATGCGGGTACCGGCCGCCCATCCCGGTCAGGCCCACTGCGGCGAGCAGCTCGTCGGTGCGCGGGCCGCGCCGCTCCCGGGCCGGCAAGCCGAAGCCCACGTTGGCGGCCACGCTCAGGTGCGGAAAGAGCGCGCCTTCCTGCGGCACGTAGCCGATCTGCCGGCGGTCGGGCGGGACGTGGCCCGTGCCTGGCCCGTCCACCACCCGGTCGCCGATCACAATTGAGCCGGCGTCGGGCCGGTCGAATCCCGCGAGCAGCCGCAGCAGCGTCGTCTTGCCGCTGCCCGATGGCCCGAGAATGGCAGTGAACGACCCGGCCGGCACGTCCAGGTCCAGCCCGGTAAGGACCGGATGCGAGCCGAACGCCTTATGCAGGCCGGTGACCGTCAGCTGCCTCATGTTCCTATCCTCGCGCCTGCGCCGAGCGATTGAAAAAACGGCCTAGCACGATGGCTGGCAGGGCGGCCACGCCGATCATCACGAGCGCGAATGGCGCGGCCTGACCGTAGGAGAGACTGGTCTGGTACTGCCAGAACTGGGTGGCCAGGGTCTGCACGCCGGTTGGCACCAGGATGAGCGTGGCCGTGAGCTCGGTGACGACTTCGAGGAACACCAGGCAGAACGCGGCCACGAGGCCAGGCGCCGCGAGCCGCAGGGTGACCCGACTGAACGCGGCCAGCTTGCGCTGGCCGAGTGACTGGGCGACTTCGTCCAGGCTGGCGGGCGCGCGGGCGATGGCGGCCTTCACCCCGACCAGCGCCAGCGGGAAGAACATGATCACGTAGCACAGGACCAGCAGCGGGGCGGTTTGATAGCCGAAGCTGTTGGCGTACTGCTCGGTGAAGTACGTCAGCGCAAGCGCGATCACAACACCAGGCATGGCGAGCACCAGATAGGTGCTCCGTTCCAGGAAGTGCCGCGCTGCGCCGGTATGCCGGATGGCCAGCACCGCGACCGGCAGCGCCAGGAGCGTGTCGACAGCTGCGGCGCCGATACCGTAGGCGGCCGTATGCCAGGCGGCGCTCAGCATGGACACGCTGACCGAGTCGGACACCGACGGCACGCCGCCCCGGACGATCCAGTAGATGCTGACACCGACCGGCACGCCCAGAGCCAGCGCCACGAGCAAGCTGGTGCCGCCCAGCGCCGCTACCTTGGCGCCGAGGCCTAGCCGCTGCGGGGGCATGACACGCTGGGTCATCGGACCGGAGCGGGCCACCCGGCCGCCGCCGCGCAGCCAGCCTTCTCCGGCCAGCACGACCAGGCTGATCGCGACCAGCACGAGGGAAAGCGCGCAGGCGGTCGGCACCTCCGTCGGCAGCTGGAGGTTGGTGAAGATCTCGGTCGTGAAGGTCCGGTAGCTGAGGATCTCGAAGGCGCCATACTCAGCGAGGAGCACCAGCGTCACCAGCAGGCAGCCGCCAAGGATGGCGCCCCTGGCCTGACCCAGGGTGATCCGCAGGAATGTGCGCATCCGGCTGACGCCCAGGCTGCGGGCCACTTCCTCCTGGCCGGGGTCGGCCGCCCGCAAGCTGGCCGCGACCGGCAGGTACACCAGCGGGTATACCGCGAGCGTCATCACGATCACCGCGCCGCGGAAGCCCTGTACCCAGATGAATACCGAGCTCCAGCCGAAGCTCACCACGAAGTCAGGGATGGCCAGCGGCACGATGAGAAGGACCGCCCAGATGCGGCGGCCGGGCAGGTCGGTCCGTTCGACTAGCCAAGCTGTCGCCGTGCCGATGATGGCGCACAGTACCGTGACTACGACCGTGAGCCGGACCGTGTTCCACAGCAGCGATCCGGTGAGTGACCGGAAGATCTGGCTGGTGACCGTGCCGAACCCGGCTCGATGCGACTCGATGAGCAGGAAGAGGAGCGGGACGGCAAGCAACGCTGCGATGGCGCTGCTGATCGCCAGCAGCCCGGCGGGCCGCCGGGCGCGCCTGGCCGGCACGGCGGCCGTAGCGACCGAGGCGACGGGCACCGGCATCGTCTTCACCGGACGGACAGTGCAATCATCAAGCGGAACGTCCCCAGCCTCAGGCGCGCGGTGGTCACAGCAGGCCTGCCTGGCGGATCAGCGCGATCGCCGTGCTGCCGTCGCCGAGTTCGCCCACCGTGATCGCGTACGGCTGGAGCTGGCTGAACGGGGTCTCGCCCGCCTTTGTGGTGACGCCTGACGCGATGGGGTACTCGAAGCTGAGTGACTGATTGGGGCCGGTGCCTGGCGTCGCGAGGATTTCCTGCCCCTCCGTGCTCACCAGGAACGCGACGAACTTCTGCGCGGCGGCCTGGTGCTTGCTCGACTTCAGCACTGCGGCGCCGGAGACGTCGAGTACGTAGCCAGGATCGCCCGCGGCGAAGTGCGTGATCTTCGAGTGCATGTTGCCGGCCCCGATTTCGGCGCGCATCCGGTACCAGTAGTACTGGTTGACAATCCCGAATGCGGCCGCGCCACGGTTTACCTCATCGGCGATTGTCTCGTTGTCGGGATAAATGTGCCCGGCGGCGTTAGCGCCTATCTTCTTCAGCCAGGTCAGTGTCGCAGGCGTGCCATAGGCGCGCTGGTAGGCGGTGACGATCGGCTGGAAGTCGGTCTCGCCGGGCGCAATCGCCAGCTTCCCCTTGTACTGCGGATCGGCCAGCTGGCTGACATGCGTCGGTAGCTGGCTGGCCGGGATCAGGCTCGGGTTGTAGATGAGCACGCTGACCCGGGCTGACACGCCCACCCAGTCGCCCTGCGGCGAGTTGAACGTGCTCGGCGTGCTGGCGAGCGTGGCGGGCGTCACCGGGGCCAGCAGGCCCTTGGCCTGCAGGCTCTCCAGCGGCGGTGAGTTCTCGGTGTAGATCACGTCAGCGGGGGAGTGCGAGCCCTCGGTCACGATCTGGTCGGCCAGCGTGTCCTCGTCATCGCTGCGGATGTTGACCGTGATGCCGGTCTTCTTCTCGAACGCGTTGACCAGCGCG
>DATHPF010000227.1:0-43062 GCA_035484155.1 Streptosporangiaceae bacterium | reverse complement strand
GTGATGGAGCTCAGCTCCTCGGTCCGGTCCCAGCCGGCCAGGCTCGCGTCGGCGCTGATGCCGAGCTCGCTCGGGCCCTGCATGGACACGTAGATCGCCGGATTGATGTGGGCGAAGCCGCGATTGGCCGGGTCCGGCCAGTCCTCGGGCGCCATCCGCAGCACGTGATGAACGTAGTGCTGCTGGATAAGGAGCTCCATGTACCGCGGATCCTCGATCTGGCCCGCCGCCTCCAGCGCCTTGATCTCCGCGAGCGCCGGCTGGTCCATGGCCGGCATGAGGACCTCCTCGGCGTAGGCGTTATAGGCCGGGACGCTGGACATCATGTTGGAGATCACCAGGCCGCGCAGGTGCTGCTGGTACTTCAGTGCGTACTCGATGGCGAGGATGCCGCCCCAGGAGTGGCCGTACAGCACGAAGTTGTCCGGCCCGAAGCCCAGCGCCACCCGGACCTGCTCGACCTCCTCGACGAACCGGTCAGCCTCCCAGAGCGACGGCTCGGCCGGCTGGTCGCTGAAGCCCGAGCCAAGCTGGTCGTAGTAGTAGTACTCGATACCGGCGGCCGGCAGGAAGCTGTCGCATGCCTCCAGGTACTCGTGGGTGGCGCCGGGGCCCCCGTGCAGCAGCAGGACTTTCAGCCGCGGATTGTTACCGGTGCGCTTCACCCACACCCGGAACTTCCCCGCGGGCGTGTCAATGGGGATCAGCCGCGATCCCCCGCTCAGCTCGTCCTCGCGGCCTGAATTGTCCAGGTAGTCATGTGCTGGTGTCATGATCGGCTCCTTTGAGCTCAGGGCAGCAGGGCGAGGAACTCCGCGGCGTCGCGTACCTGGACCAGGGACTCCCTGGTCGCGCGCGGCACGAACCCGGCCTCAGTCAGCGCGTCGATCAGCCGCGTGAGCGGGTTCCAGAAGCCGCCGATGTCGACCAGGACCACCGGCTTAGCGTGCAGCCCGATCTGCTGCCAGGTCAAGATCTCGAACAGCTCGTCCAGGGTGCCTAGGCCGCCCGGCAGCGCGGCGAAGCCGTCGGCGAGCCCGGCCATCAGCGCCTTGCGCTCGTGCATCGTGCCGACGACCTCGAGCCGGGTCAGACCGGGGTGCGCTACCTCGGCCGCGAACAGGCCGCCAGGGATGACGCCGATGACCTCACCGCCTTCAGCGAGGGCGGCGTCGGCCAGCGCGCCCATCATTCCCACGCTCGCGCCGCCGTAGACGATGCCGACGCCGGCCCTGGCCAGCCGGCGGCCGAAGTCGGCCGCCGCGAGGACGTACTCGGGCTGGCGGCCGGCCGAGCTGCCAAGGAAGACGGCGACGCGCATTACCAGAGATCCGGCGCCGACGCCCTGGCGGCGAAGTCCCGCAGCGCCCGGAGGAAGTCGATCTCGCCGAACGCTGGCCAGTAGGCATCACAGAAGTGCAAGTAGGCGCCGGTGCCCTGCCAGAGCAGGAAGTTAGACATGCGCTGCTCGCCGCTGGTCCTGATGATCAGGTCCGGTTCGGGCTGACCGTCGCCGGCCAGGTGCCGGGCGATATCGTCCTCGGTCACCGTGGCGGCCAGGTCGGCCAGCGCGATCCCGACTGCGGCCCGCTCGAGCAGCAGCGAGCGGACGGCTTCGGCGATTTCCTGCCGGCCGCCGTACCCGACGCACAAGGTGACGTGCGACCCGGTCGCGCAATCCCGGCTCGTCTCGGCCGCGTCCTTCAGCGAGCGGGCCGTCCTGGCTGGCAGCATGTCCACCAGGCCTGCGATGTGGACCTGCCAGGCCGGATCGGCCGTGGCGATCCTGGTCACGACGATCTGCTCGATGATGTCCATCAGCGCCGCGACCTCGGTGTCGTCCCGCCTGGCCAGGTTCTCCGCCGAGCAGATGAAGACGGTGACGTGCCGGATGCCCACCGTCTGGCACCAGGACAGCGCGTCCCAGATGTGCTCGGCTCCGTGCCGGTGGCCGTCGCTCGGGCTCGCCAGCCCGGCCTGCTTAGCCCACCGCCGGTTGCCGTCGATGATCAGCCCGAGGTGCCTGGGCAGCGGTCCCCCGGCCACTTGCCGGCGCAGCCGCCACCGGTACAGGCGGACGAGGAGTTTGCGGAGCGGCACGCCGCCGAATCTAGCGGGTGCCCGCGACCAAGGTCTACATCACCACGTCCAGCCGAGTTCGTCCGCCCAGAATCGCTGGACCGCGTGCTCGAACTCGGCTGGCCACGCAACGTCGTTCGCCGCCAGGATCTGGCTGGCCGCAGTCCGGTAGGTGACCGCGGTCGCACGCATCGCGGCGAACACGCTATCCCTGGTCGCGGCCGGCGCGGGCAGTCCCGCGCAGACCTCTCGCTGGGCGGGCGTCAGTTTGGCCGACCACTGCTTGACGCCCATTGGCGGCAGCGGCTGGTTGGCCTCGACAAAGAGCTCGTACAGCAGCAGCTGAGCGCCTTGCACGCCGACGACGCCCAGGAGCCAGTCCCCGCGTGCGACGACGGCCGCCGGGAAGATCGTCATCTGCCGGAAGAACTCCGCCGTCAGATCCGCCAGCCTGACCGGGTTGGGCCTGGCCTCGGCCGGCTGCCCGGTCTCGGCCCGCCGAGCGCTGTCGCCAGCGGCGCCGTCCTTATCCAGGACCAGCAGCCGTCGCGCGAGCGTCTCAGCATCGGCCGCGCCGCCCTGCTCGGCAACCACGTCCAGCCGGAGGCACTCCGTCGTCACGCTGTAGAAGCTGCCCGGCATCCGGGGCAGCGGCCGGGCCAGCACAGTGGGCGTGATCTCGGCTAGCCACTCGCGCCAGTCGGCCGCGAACTCCGCGACGGAGTCCGGCGCGATCGCCACGATGATGTCGAGGTCGGATCCGGCGTCAGCTACACCGCGGCCGAGCGAGCCGCCCAGCCACACAACCCGGATACGGTCGTCGCGCTCGGCGGCCGCGAGAACCTGCGCGCAGAGTCGGTGGTAGCCAGCCGGCAGCGGATGCAGCGCCGCGTGGACGCTGGCAGTCATCGCCATAAGTCCATGATCTCGTAAACAATGTTTCGCCGGCGATACGTTTCTCTTCGTGATCATGAGTTGACGGCTACCCAGTCACGGTCACTGAGCCGAGCCGGCTGCTCGCCGTTACGACGTGGGGCGAGCCCGGCGACTGCGGCACGAAGATTTGCGGGCTACCCCAGCGTGTGGCTGCGGCCGCGAAACTCGGCCACGATGTCGTCACCCCGCCGGACCGTCACGTCGTAGATGCCGCTGCGGCCGAAGCGCGTGCGCTCGATGGCCGTGGCCATCAGGATGTCGCCTTCGCGCACCGGGGCAATGAAGCTGATGTCAGCGCCAGCCGCCACGGTCACCGGACCCTCGCTGTTGCACGCGCAGGCGAATGCGGTGTCGGCAAGCATGAAGACGTAGCCGCCGTGGCCGATCGAGTGGCCGTTCAGCATCTGCATCGCGATCCGCATCTGCACCACTGCCGTGCCGCGGCCGACGTGCAGCAGCTCCATGCCAAGACCGCGTGACGCCTGGTCGGCGGCGAACATCGCGGCGGCTGGCCCGCGCGGGATCTCGCGACCCTGCTCGTCAGACGACGGCAGTCCCAGCATGCGGCGCGCTCCAGTTAGGTAGGAGAGTCGGAACACCACTTCGGGTCATCGTATGACCGATCGCGGCGCCTGCGGGCGTTACTGTGCTGATCATGGCCACTTACCGGCAGCCCGCCATCGTGCTCACCGACCGCACGTTCGAGGTCCCGCTGGATCACGCGCAGCCGGACCGCGACCAGATCACCGTGTTCGCCCGCGAGGTCGTCGCGACCGGGCGCGAGTCGGACGACCTGCCGTGGCTGGTCTACCTGCAGGGCGGTCCTGGCTTCGGCTCCCCCCGGCCGGTGGGCCGCGCCGACTGGCTGGACCGTGCGCTGCGCGACTTCCGCGTACTGCTGCTCGACCAGCGCGGCACCGGGCGGTCGACCCCGGCGACCCGGCAGACGCTGGCCAGGTTCCCGAGTGCCGCGGCGCAGGCTCGTTACCTCGGCTACTTCAGGGCCGACTCCATCGTCGCCGACGCCGAGCTGATCAGGCCGCAGGTCACCGGCGGTGCCCCGTGGAGCGTGCTCGGCCAGAGCTTCGGCGGCTTCTGCACGGTGACCTATCTGTCCGCAGCGCCGCAAGGACTGCGCGAGGCCTTCATCACCGGCGGGCTGCCGGGCCTGACCACGACCGCTGATGACGTCTACCGGCGCACCTATCAGGTCGTCGCCGCGAAGAACCGGGCGCACTACCGCCGCTACCCCGCCGACGTCGACGTCGCGCGCAAGGTCGCAAGGACGCTCGCCGCGCGGCCGGCGACGCTCCCCGGCGGCGGGATCCTGACCGTGGCGCGGTTCCAGACGCTCGGCCAGCTGCTGGGGTCCAGCACCGGCTCGCATTCGCTGCACTACCTGCTCGAGGACCCCTTCGCCGGGGCTGAGCTCAGCGATGACTTCCTGGCTCAGGCGCAGGCGCACCTGTCGTACGCCTCCGCGCCGCTGTACGCCCTGGTCCACGAGGCCTGCTATGCGCAGGGCGCCGCGACCAGGTGGTCAGCCCAGCGGGTGCGGGCCGAGTTCGGCGAGTTCGCGGCCGAGGCCGCGGTCGACGGTGACGCGCCGCTGCTGTTCACCGGCGAAATGGTGTACCCCTTCGTGTTCGAGCAGGATCCGGCGCTCCAGCCGCTGGCTGAGGCGGCCGAACTGCTGGCGGACCGGGCTGACTGGCCCGCGCTCTATGACCCCGGCCAGCTCGCCAGGACCGACGTCCCGGTGGCCGCCGCGATCTACTTCGACGATATGTACGTGCCCAGGGACCTCTCGCTGGACACCGCGGCCGGGATCGGCGGCCTGCGCTACTGGATCACCAACGAATTCGAGCACGACGGCCTGCGCACGAGCGAAGGGCGGGTGCTCGACCGGCTGATCGCGCTCGCGAGGGACACGGCCTGAGGTGTCACCAGCCTGCTGACGGTCAGCAGTTAGGCTAGCCCGATGATGCGGACCTGCCTCTGCCTGATCAGGCGCCGTGCCGACGGCGGCCCCGAGGTCCTGCTCGGGCTGAAGAAGTCCGGTTTCGGGGTCGGCAAGTGGGTCGGGCTCGGGGGTCACATCGAGCCGGGCGAGAAGCCGGATGCCGCTGCCGTCCGCGAGGTGGCTGAGGAATCGAGCCTCGTCGTGGCGGCCGACGCGCTCCAGCACATGGCCAGCATCGAGTTCAGGTTCCCGGCGCGGCCGTCATGGGATCAGACCGCCGACGTCTTTGTCACGTCGGTCTATCAGGGCGAGGCGACCGAGTCTGACGAGGTCGCGCCCCGCTGGTTCGCCGAGGACGCGCTGCCGCTGTCGCTGATGTGGGATGACGCCAAGTACTGGCTGCCGCGCGTGCTGGCCGGGGAGCACGTAGACGTCCGGATCGCGTTCGCCGACGACTGCGCTACGGTCGCCACCATGGAGTGGTGAGCTCTGCGGCCTCGGCGGCCAAGGATCACTGATACGAGATCAGCACCGGGCCCGGGTGGTGGCGGACCGTCTGCCTCGGGCCCAGCATCGGCTTGTCCTTGACGTAGAAGTCCTTCCAGCCGAAGAACACGCCCTTGGGCGCGTTGGCGACGACTGCCTGCCACGTCTGCTGCTTAACGCTCGGCGCGCCCTGGCCGTCCATGTTGATGACGATGGCCAGGTCGTCCTGGTGAGTGTCGAGCCGCTGGATGTTCTGGATCATGGTCAGCCGGAACTCGTGCAGTTCCAGGAGTTTTTGCGGCAGGTGGTACTGGGCGGTCAGCCGGGCCAGCCAGCTGACGACCGAGTTGACCTCGCTGACGCTGACGCTGCCGATCTGGTGGAGCGGCAGCTGCCCCGGCTGGAGTGCCCACTCCGGGTCCAGTGCGAGCCCGACATTGGGCAGCATCAGCAGCGACCGGTACTTCTTGGCCTGCGCGAGCAGGCTCGCGCGGCCGGGCTGCAAGTCGAGCGTCACGTACAGCCCGGCTCTGGTCGCGGCTTGGACCCACGGCCGCAGCGAGGCGACGCTCGATTCGTAGGAGTACATGCCCGACCGGCCGGCTGACGCCTGCGCGACGGTCGCGATGATCTCGAAGGACGGAATCACGGGCACGTTGCTCAGAGCCGTGTACTGGCCCGCCACCGCCTTGGCCCTGGCGAGGCTCGCTGTCAGGCCCTGCTGGCCGAGGGCGCCAAGTGCCGGGGTGCCGGGCGTCCCGTAGAGGGCGACGATCCGGCGGCCCGGGAACAGGACCTGGCCGCCACCGGGCAGCTGCACGCCCGTCTCGGCGACGGCCACCCTGGCCGCGAGCAGCGAAGCCGAGCCGAAGCCGGCGCCGATAGCCATGACGTGCTGCGGCCTGGCTGCCGCGAGCGCCCTGATCACGGCCGGGTCGGCGCGCGGATCGTAGCCAGGCAGGTCGATCACCCGGGCACCGGCCGTCTCGGCCGTTGTGGCAGCGGCGATGGCCAGCGCCGAAGTCGCCGATGCCGCGGGTGCCGCGGGTGCTGCCGATGCCGCCGGTGATGGGCCGGTATATACGAGCACCTCGACGCTCTGCATCGGCGCGGCTGCGGTCGTCGCGGGCAGCTCGCTGGCCGCGGTGACCAGGCGGACCCCTGGCAGGTCGGCCGTCAGGGCGGACCGGGACACGCCGACCGCAAGCACGGCGGTGGAATGGAGCGCTCTGATCGCACCCCGCAAGACAGCGACCTGCGCGGCCAGCTGAGCGGCTGTCGTGCCGGTGCTAGCAGCAGGCATGAGCAGCAGCGGGGCGTGCGCCCGCCGGGCGAGGCCGGCCGCCCTGACGATGTCGGCGTAGCTGCTAGTACCGGTGACGACGGCGGACGGCGCCACCGTCAGCAGGGCGCGGGCTTCGTCGGCGCTGGCGACAACCGGTGACCCGGTCAGGACCGTGGCGGGTGTCGCCGGCTCCCGCCCGCGGACCGCGGCGCGAACCGCGGGCGGGCTGGACCTGTTGACCGCGATGAGGCTCGCGGTGGCCACGACCGCGGCTGCCACGACGAGAGCGAGCACCATCCAGCCGACTGCCGACGGCGCCCGGAGGCGGCCGGGTGGCCTGTCTAGTACGTGGATACCTTGCTGCACGGTCGCGGTCCTTCATCGCGGAGACACACCTGCGCCGGCACTGCGCGCAGGGCGCGCCGCCTGGCGGCGCATCGCGATAATCGCAGATCGGTCCGGCTCGCGTCTATCGCCAGCGCTTTTATGCCTGCTAATAACCATCACCCCTGTCACCGCATTTAGCCGCTCTCGCCAGAGATGGCCTATGCACGGCAGAGTCCCAGGTCAGCAGAGTCGGCTTAATCCGGGCTGGTGAGCCGAAATTGCCTTTATCCCGGCGACATCGGCGGCGCCGATCAGCCAGTCTGATGATGATTTCCACGAGTTATGCACGGCTCGTCTGGGCGGGGCCGCAGCGGTCGTCCGTTAGGTAGTTGCCAACAAGCAACCTTTTCGCGGTAGGCTTGTGATCTGTGGGCGTGATATCGCGGCGCGAGCCGATGCAGCTTCCGGCAGCTGACGGGCAACCTGACAAGTACAAGTGGATTGCCCTGTCTAACACCACCCTGAGCATGACGATGGCCACCATCGACGGCTCCATCGTGATCATCGCGATGCCTGCCATCTTCCGGGGGATCCACCTGAGCCCGCTCGCCCCCGGCAACATCACGTACGTCCTCTGGATGATCATGGGCTACCTGCTGGTGCAGGCCGTGCTCGTGGTCACCCTGGGCCGGCTCGGCGACATGTACGGCCGGGTCAAGATCTACAACCTCGGCTTCGTGGTCTTCACGCTCGCCTCGATCGCGCTCTCGCTCGACCCCCTGACCGGCGGTCACGGCGCGCTGTGGCTGATCGGCTGGCGAGTGGCGCAGGCCTTCGGCGGCGCCATGCTGATGGCCAACTCGGCCGCAATCCTGACCGACGCGTTCCCGGCCAACCAGCGCGGCATGGCGCTTGGCGTCAACCAGATCGCCGGCATCTCGGGCCAGTTCGTCGGCCTGCTACTCGGCGGGCTGCTGGCCGCCTGGGACTGGCGCGCGGTGTTCTGGGTCAACGTCCCGATCGGCATCTGGGGCACCGTCTGGGCCTACCGCAGCCTGCGGGAGATCTCAGCCACCAGGCGCGCGAAGATCGACTGGGCGGGCAACGTCCTGTTCGCAATCGGCGCGACCAGCCTGCTGGCGGCGATCACCTATGGCATCCAGCCCTACGGCGGGCACGCCACCGGCTGGACCAGCCCGCTAGTGGACACCGGGCTGATCGGCGGCGTCGTCTTCCTGGTGGTGTTCTGCATCGTCGAGACCAAGATCGCAGAGCCGATGTTCCGGATGGGACTGTTCAAGATAAGAGCATTTGCCGCCGGGAACGCGGCCAGTCTCATGAGTTCAATGGCACGCGGCGGACTCCAGTTCATGCTGGTCATCTGGCTGGCTGGCATCTGGCTGCCGCTGCACGGCTACGACTTCACCGTCACGCCCTTGTGGGCAGGCATCTACATGCTGCCGCTCACGGGCGGCTTCCTCATCGCGGGGCCGATCTCGGGCTACCTGTCGGACCGGTACGGCTCGCGCCTGTTTGCGACCGCCGGCCTGCTAGTGGCCGCCTGCGGGTTCACCGGGCTGCTGCTGCTGCCGATCGACTTCCCGTACCCGCTCTTCGCCGCGATCATCTTCTGTAACGGGATCGGCTCGGGCCTGTTCGCGTCCCCGAACACCTCTTCGATCATGAGCAGCGTGCCGGCCGAGCACCGCGGCGCGGCGTCGGGCATGCGGTCGGTGTTCATGAACTCGGGTATGTCCCTGTCCATCGGGTTCTTTTTCTCGCTGATGATCGCCGGCCTTGCCGCCACGCTCCCCCGCACCCTCAGCAGCGGGCTGCGGGCCCAGGGCGTGCCCGCGGCGGTCGCCACGCATATCGCGAACCTGCCGCCGGTGAGCACGCTCTTTTCGGCGCTGCTCGGCTACAACCCGGTCAAGAGCCTGCTCACGCCGTCCGGCGTGCTGTCTAAGCTCCCGCCGCACAACGCCGCGGTCCTGACCGGCAAGGAGTTCTTCCCGCACCTGATCTCCGGGCCGTTCCACCACGGGCTGGTCATCGTGTTCAGCGCGGCGATCGCGATGTCGGTCATCGGCGCGGTCATCTCCCTGATGCGCGGCCGCCAGTTCTATTACGGCGAGTCCGGAACAGCCCCTGCTGCGGCCTCGGCTGGCACTGGCCCGGCGACGCTGCAGCCTGCCGCTGATCCCGCTGCCGGGTAGACTGCTGCCGTGCCACGATATGAGTACCGCTGCCGCGCCTGCGGTGACACCTTCGAGCAGACCCGCCCCATGAGCGAGTCGGCGGACCCCGCGGTGTGCCCGCACGGCCACCACGACACCGTCAAGCTGCTGTCCACCGTGGCAGTAGGCGGCCGGGCTGGTGGCGCGGCCGCGCCCAGGTCCGGGGGTGGCGGGGGCGGCTGCTGCGGTGGCGCCTGCGGCTGCGGTTAGCTGAGACTGGGCCGCGTCAGGCGGAGAAGCGCTCCACCTGACGCATCTTGTTCGTCGCGTCCAGCGCGGCGACCTTGTAGGACTCGGCCAGCGTCGGATAGTTGAAGACCGCGTCGACCAGGTAGTCGACAGTCCCGCCACAGCCCATGACGGCCTGGCCAATATGCACGAGCTCGGTCGCGCCGGTCCCGAACACGTGCACGCCGAGCAGCGTCCGATCGACGGGTGACACGAGCAGCTTGAGCACTCCGTAGGAATCGCCGATGATCTGGCCGCGGGCCAGCTCGCGGTAGCGGGACACGCCGACCTCGAACGGCACGCAGTCGCGAGTGAGCTGATCCTCGGTCTGGCCGATGAAGCTGATCTCCGGGAGGCTGTAGATCCCGATCGGCTGGAGCGTGCTGACCTCGTGGATCGGCTCACCGCAGGCGTGATGTGCCGCCAGCCGGCCCTGCTCCATCGACGTGGCGGCGAGGGCCGGGAACCCGATGACATCCCCGACTGCGTAGATCGACGGGACAGCCGTCTGGAAGAACTCACCGACCTTGATCCGGCCGCGGCCGTCCGCCGACAGGCCGGCCGCCTCCAGACCGAGGTCGGCGGTCATGCCTTGTCGTCCGGCTGAGTACATGACGGTGTCGGCCGGGATGCGCTTGCCGCTCGCCAGGGCCGCCATCGCGCCCTCGGGCCGCCGCTCCACCGCTGACACCGTCTCGCCGAACCGGAACGTCACGGCCAGGTCCCGCAGGTGATACTTCAGCGCCTCGACCACCTCAAGGTCGCAGAATTCCAGCATCCGGTCCCGCTGCTCGACCACCGTGACCTTGGTCCCGAGCGCCGCGAACATGGACGCGTACTCGATGCCGATCACGCCGGCGCCGGCCACGACCATCGACCTCGGTACCCGGTCCAGGTGCAGGATGCCGTCGGAGTCGATGATCGTCCGGTCGTCGAATTCGACGCTGTCCGGCCGGGCCGGCCGGGTGCCGGTCGCGATGATGATCTTCTTGGCGCTCACCTCACGGCTGCGCCCCGTGCCAGTCGCGATCTCGACGACCGTCGGCCCGGTGAAGCGCGCGCTGCCGGTCAGCATGGTGACCCGGTTGCGGTTCAGCTGGTTGCGGACCACGTCGTTCTCGCGGCTGACGACGTGGTGCGTACGTGCCGTGAGGTCGCCGATCGTGATGTCTTCCTTGACCCGGTAGCTCTGCCCGTACATCTCGCGCTGGTCGAGCCCGGTCAGGTACAGCACCGCCTCGCGCAAGGTCTTGGACGGTATGGTGCCGGTGTTCAGGCACACGCCGCCGAGCATGTCCGGCCGCTCGACGACCGCGACGCGCCGATCAAGCTTGGCCGCTGCGATGGCGGCCTTCTGGCCGCCGGGGCCCGAACCGATGACGAGCACGTCGAAGTCGTACACAGCGTCCAGTCTGACCGCGGCAGGCGCGGCGCGGAAGTCCTCCGGCCGGCGGGCTCTAAGCTGGGCTGACCCGGACGCTGGAGGACCCTCAGATGCAGCAGCCAGGTCGTGATCAGTTTTTCGCCGAGATCCGGGCGAGCGCGGCAAGGCTCGCGGACATCGGCAGCGCACATGATCCGGACCTCCCCGTGCCCGCCTGCCCGGACTGGACGCTGCGCCAGCTCGCCACCCACGTCGGCAGGGTGCACCGGTGGGCAGCCGAGATCGTCGGCACCAGGGCCACCGAGCGCGTCCCCTTCGACTCACCGCCTGATGGCAAGTATCCGGCTGCCACGGCTGAGCGAGCCGCCTGGCTCATCGCGGGCGCGGATCGCGTGATCGCGGCGATCGCGGCCGCTGGTGACGAGCCCGTCTGGGCGTTCGGCCGGCTGGCACCCGCGAGCTTCTGGGCGCGACGGCAGTGCCACGAGACGATGGTGCACCGGGCCGACGCCGAGCTGGCTGTCGGTGCTGACGTTGTACTGGATGCCGGGCTTGCGGCCGACGGCATCGATGAGTGGCTGGCCATGGCGACAGGCCCCCGGCGGAGCCGGGACGGAGCTGCAGCGCTGCCCGTCGGCGCTGCGCTGCACCTGGCAGCGGCGGGACCCGACGAGACTGACGACTGGGTGATCAGCGGTACGCCAGACGGCCCGAGCGTGCAGCGTGGCGCTGGGGTCGCCGACGTGAGCGTGTCGGGTCCAGCCGACCGGCTCCTGCTCGTACTGCTGCGCAGGTGGCCGGCCGACGATCCGGCCATCACAGTGACCGGCGACGACGCGCTGCTCACCGGCTGGCTCGCCGGCACGCCGTTTTGACCATGCCCGGTCCGACCACGACGGATCTGACCATGGCTGGCGAGCCCGCTGGTGGCCCCATCGCGACAGCGGCCGCCACCTGCGACCGGATCGAGGCTGCCGACGCCGACCTGTGCGCGTTCGTGCCCGAGCAGGGCCGGCGTGCCCGGCTCATCGCCCAGGCACGCGAGCTCGCCGCCCGCTGGCCGGCCGCGCCGGGACGGCCGTCGCTGTACGGCATCCCGGTCGGCGTCAAGGACGTCATCCGGGTCGACGGCCTGCCGACGACCGCTGGCTCGGCGCTGCCACCGCGTGTGCTGGCTGGCGCTGAAGCCGAGGCTGTGCGCAGGCTCAAGGCGGCGGGCGCGCTGATCGCGGGCAAGACCGCCACGACGGAGTTCGCGATGTTCTCGCCGGGCCCGACCGGCAACCCGCGTGCCCCAGGCCACACGCCTGGCGGCTCGAGCAGCGGCTCGGCTGCTGCCGTCGCCGCCGGCCTGGTGCCACTCGCGCTCGGCACGCAGACGATCGCGTCCGTGATCAGGCCAGCCGCGTACTGCGGCGTGCCCGGCTTCCGGCCGACGCGCGGACGCATACCGCCGGATGGGGTCATCCCGTTCGCGCCCAGCCTGGATGTCGTCGGCTGCTTCGCGGCCGACGCGGCGCGGCTAACTCGTGCTGCCGCCGTGCTCTGCGACGACTGGCGGCCAGCCGCAAATCCCGGCCGGCCCGTCCTTGGCATCCCGGCCGGGCGTTATCTGGACCGCGCGAGCCCCGTGGCTCTGTCCGCATTCGCGGGACACGTCGCGGTGCTGTCGGCGGCCGGATACGTCGTGCGGGAGGCGCCGGTGCTCGACGACGTGGCCGGGGTGGAGCGGCAGCTCGTCGTCATCTCGCGCTACGAGGCGGCGCAGGTCCATGCCAGCTGGTTCGCCGAATACGGCGAGCTATACCAGGCAGGCACGGCCGCGCTGATCCGCCAGGGCCAGGGCATCACGGCCAGCGACTACGAGCGTGCGAAAGCCGGCGCTGCCGCGTTCGCCCGGCGCCTGGCCGCAGCCGCGGCCAGCGCTGGCATCGACGCGTGGCTGACGCCAGCCGCGACCGGTCCAGCGCCGTCTGGCCTGGCCAGCACGGGCGATCCGGCCATGTCCGTGCCGTGGAGCCTGGCCGGCCTGCCAGCCGTGGCGCTGCCCGCAGGCCTGGCGGCCGGGCTGCCGGTCAGCATCCAGGTCGTCGGCGCCGCGGGCGCTGACGAACTCCTCCTGCACTGGGCCTCGGGACTTGAGTCGGTGCTGCTGCAATCGGTGCTGCTGCCCGGCGTTGACTCGGGCTGGTCACCTTGACCCGTCCGCGTGGTCGCGCCGATGCTGGAGTGCGACGGAAGCGGGCGGAACATGTTCGAGCGGTTTACCGACAAGGCCAGAAACACGGTCATCCTCGCGCAGGAGGAAGCCAGGGCGCTCAGGCATGATCACATTGGCACCGAGCATCTCCTGCTAGGGCTGCTGCGTGAGACTGACGGCGCCGGGGCGAGCGCGCTGACCTCACTGGGCATAGGCCTCGCCGCGGCGCGCGACCGGGTCGCCGCTGCTGCCGCGCAGGCGCAGGGCGGCTCGGCGCCGCGACAGGTGGCGCTGGCTCACATTCCGTTCACTCCGCAGGCCAAGCGGACACTTGAGCTGGCGCTGCGAGAGGCCCTGCAGCTCGGGCACGACTACATCGGCACCGGCCACATCCTGCTGGGTCTCGTCCGCGACCCGGCCTGCCGCGGCGCGTCGATCCTGTTCGCGCTCGGCGCGGACCAGGCCGCGGTCCGCGAGCGGGTCATCGAGCTGCGGCCGGCCAGCGAGCCTCGCGTTGCGTCGGCGCGGGCGCGACGCGGGGCGGAAGGCACTGTCCGGATCGACTCGCTGCTGACGCGCCTCGCGGCCGTCGAGCGCTTCGCTGGCATGACGCCGAACGCGGCGGATGTCGACGACCAGCTCGCCCGGCTACGGCGAGAGAAGGAATCGGCAATCGATGCGAAGGACTTCCAGCTGGCCGAGACGCTCAGCGATGCCGAGACTGCCCTGCTCGTCGACCGGGACCGGCGGGCATCGGAGTGGACCGAGCGCCCGTCATTGGCCGCGCAGGTTGCGCAGCTGCGTGCGGACATCGAGGCTCTGCGCGCGGTACTGCGCGAGCACGGCCTCGACGTGGACGAGGAAGGCTAACGACCGCCGGCGGTTGCTGTCAGAGCCAGCTGATCCGGGCGCTCGTGAGATCGTCGCCGTCCGGCGCCGTGCCGAGCTGGCCGGCCTTCACCTGATCGAGCATGCTCGACACCGCGCGCAGCACCTCGGGCACAGCGCCGCGCAGGCTGCGGGCGTCAGCTTCGAGGGTGGCGTCGACGTCGACGCCGGCCCGCGTCAGCAGTCCCTCGAGGTCGGACAGCATGGCGCCGACGAACCCGACGGGGTCGCTCGACAAGTCACGGTCGAATACGCGCTTGCGGGGCTCCCAGTCGCGCATGTTCGGATGGTGGTGTACCCGGTTCAGGCTGCCGGGTACGCCGTCCGCGCTCTCCAGGAGATCCGCACGCCAGATCGGCTCAGCGATGCTGATCGGCCGGGCCGAGTAGATGGAGCCGACGAGCTCGCCGGGCTCGAGCATCCGGACCTCGAGGCGGACTCCGCGCTCGGGACCCTCCTGGCCCTTGAGTGGCGCGGGGTCGATGGAGTAGATGTCGCCGACGACGACGCCGATCCGGTCGAATCCGAAGAGCTGAAGCATGCGACCATCATCGCCCGGGCGGCCACGGCGGGCCAGCGGAAGTCAGCGTGGATCTGGCATGTCGACGTTCCAGTGCCGGACAACTGAGGTCAGCCAGGGCCCGTCATCGGAGCTGCGCTGCAGCATCATCCGGCTCATCGCCCGCTGGCCGCCCTGCTGGTCGCCGTACAGCAGGTCGATGGTGAGCACCTCGTTCGACTTGACCGCGGCCACGGCCGCGTCAAACTGAGGGTCAGAAGTATCACGGAACGCCCCCTGCCAGAAGCCGATGTCGCCCGGCGCGATGAGGATGTCGCGGCCCTGGTGGCGGAAGTTGTCCGGATCCGGCCGTATCGGGTTGAGGTCACGGCCTGGCCGGAATAGCCAGCCATGCAGTACCGCGATGCCCGGGCCAGCGTTGCGGACCGAGATCGCCAGGTATACGACCTCGCCGTCCACCTCCGCATCACCCCGGCCACCCTGGAGCATGACGGGCTTGCCTTCCTGGAAGAAGATCTTCTGCGGGGGGTCATCGAGGCGCGAGGGGACGAGCAGCGGGCGCAGGCCCACCATGAGCGCGCGCTCGGCGACGCGCGCCGACCGGTTGGAGGACCGGACGGACGCGAACGTGGCGACCGCCAGTACCAGCGTGCCGGCGCCAGTCGCCAGCGAGGCCACATCGGCCAGGTTTGCCAACGGGCGACCTCCCTTCGAGCTGCCAGCACCTGCCACGGTGCGGCTGATCGTCACGATCTTCCCCACGTTATCGGAGCCGCTGCGGGCGGCGCGGCGAGCCGCTGAGCTGGCAACTGCACGGATGTCCCGCTGGTAGCCTAGGTAAACGCTTCCTGAACGCTGAATGTCTGTTTATTGTTAATCAGCACAAATCCGTGCTTCATGGTTTTAACGAGGTTCTGTAGTGCTCAATGGCTCGCGCGAGTTTGTGCTGCACGACGGCGCGGGCGCCGGACCGGACGTCCTGCACGCGGTGGCGGGCACGGCAAGCGAGAGCGTTACCTGGGCCAACGGCGGACCGGTCGGCTCTTACCGACGTACCTGGCTCGATACCTTCGACTGGCGGCTCTACCGGGCCGGGCTGACGCTCGAGCAGGTGACGGCACGGGGTCAGGTCGAGCTCACCCTTACGGGGCGCGATGGCGAGGTGCTGGCGTCCGAGCGGCTGGCCGGGGATGCCAAGGTCAGCTGGCCCAGCTTGCTCACGGCCCTGCCGCCAGGCCCGCTGCGTGAGCAGCTCGAGCCCGTCGCCGGGATCCGCGCCCTGTCCCCCGTCGCCAGGGCCGCCAGCAAAGTGGCCGAGCTGCGGGCACTCAATGACGACGCCAAGACGATCGCCAGGCTTGCCGTCGACCGGATGTCGGTGACCTTCCCGGCGCACGGCATCGCACCGGTGCGGCTCTCCCTCTCGCCGGTGCGCGGGTACCAGAGCCAGGCCGACAAGGCCGCCCGCCTGCTGGCCGGCCTGCCGGGCGTCAGCGCGGGCCGTGCCTCGGCCCTGGACACCGCGCTGGCCGCGGCTGGCTGCCGCCCCGGCGAGCTCGCAGGCAAGGCGGCCGCGATCCCGCTGAGCCCGGTGACGCCGGCCGCGACCGCGATGGCAGCGACCCTCACGGCGCTGCTCGACTCGCTCGAGGCGAACGTGCCGGGCACCCTGCGGGACACCGACACTGAGTTTCTGCATGACTTGCGCATCGCGATCCGGTGGACCAGGTCAGCACTGAAGCTTTGCGGAAGCGCGCTGCCCGACGGACTGGCCGCCAGCTTCCAGCCGGAGTTCCGCTGGCTTGGTGACCTGACGACACCGACCAGGGACCTGGATGTCTACGTGCTCGGTTTCGCCGGCATGGCGGCGGGGCTGGTCGGAGGGACGGAGCTGGAGCTGGCCCCGTTCCGTTCCTATTTGCTCAAATCGCGCGCCGTCGCCTATCGCCAGCTCACCAGGGGCCTCAGGTCGGCGCGGTTCGTCCGGCTGACCGCAGACTGGCGCGCTGCGCTGGCCGGCGTGCGCGCGGCCCGCAAGCGTCCTACTGTTGCGCAGCTCGCCGATGCAAGGATCGCCGCCGCACACCGCAAGGCGCTGCGCGCTGGCGAGCTGATCACGGCGTCGTCCCCGGCCCAGAGCCTGCACGACTTGCGCAAGCGCTGCAAGGAACTGCGCTACGTGGTCGAGATGTTCGGGTCCTTGCACGATCCGGCGCAACGATGGCAGGCCGTCCGGGAGCTCAAGGCGCTGCAGGATTGTCTTGGCGAGTTCCAGGACGCCGAGGTGCAGCGGGCCGAGATCCGCGCCTTCGCCGGACAGATGCTGGCCGATCGCAGCGCTCCCGCCGAGACTCTCCTGGCCATGGGCGAGATCGCTGCCGCGCTGGCGGTCCGCCAGCGTGAGGCACGCGCCAGGTTCGACGGCAAGTACGCCGACTTCGCCAGCCCGGCGAGCCAGGCGCGCCTGGCAGAGCTCGCCCGGACGTCGGCCTCGTGAAGACTTTCGCGACGTACAACATCAAGGGCGGCGTCGGCAAGACGGCCACGGCCGTGAACCTGAGCTACCTCGCGGCCATGGACGGCTACCGGGTTCTCCTCTGGGACCTGGATCCGCAGGGGGCGGCGAGCTTCCTGTTCCGGGTCAAGCCGCGGGTCAAGGGCGGCGGCAAGGCCCTGATCCAGGGCCGCCGCTCGATGGACGACGCAATCAAGGGCACTGACTTTGGCGGCCTCGACCTGATCCCGGCGGACTTCACTTACCGCAACCTTGATCTGATGCTGGACTCGGCCAAGCAGCCGGCCCGGCGCCTGGCCGGGCTGCTGGCGCCGCTACGGAAAGAGTACGACGTCGTCTTCCTGGACTGCCCGCCCAGCATCTCGCTGTTGTCAGAGAGCGTGCTGCACGCGGCGGACCTGCTGCTCGTGCCGCTGATCCCGACGACGCTGTCGGTCCGGACGCTGGATCAGCTCACCGACTTCGTGAGCGGATTCAACGGACACAAGCCGGACATCCTGGCCTTCTTTTCGATGCTCGACCGGCGCAAGCGGCTGCATACCCAGATCGCCGCCGAGCTGCCAGCCGGGCGGACCGACTTCGCCGGGGCCGTGATCCCGGCGGTCTCGGTGATCGAGCAGATGTCTGTGCACCGGGCGCCAGTGACCGCGTTCGCGGCTCGCAGCCAGGCGGCCGCGCAGTACCGCGATCTCTGGCGGGAGGCGCGCGACCGGGCCGGCCTGGAGTGCCGGACTGCCGGCTGACGGCTGTCGGCCGCCGGGCCTACGGGATGAGAACGATCTTGCCCCGGATGTGGCCGCCGGCGAGGAGCCGGTAGGCGTCCCGGACGTCTGTGAGCGGGAACGTTGCCGCGATCGGCACCTCCAGCTGGCCGGCCGCGATGAGGCCCGCAAGCTGGGCGAGGGTGCCTGCGCTCGCCCCAGCCGAGTTGCCATCCCCTTTCACTCCGTACTCCGCGACTGCGCTGAAGTTCGCGATCGTATCGATCCGAGCCGGGCTGACGCCCAGCTCGAGTGCGAGCTGCACGTAGTCGCCGCCCTGGGTGTCGATGAACGCGTCGACCGTCGGCGCAGCATGGCGGATCCGGTCGGCGACGCCGTCGCCGTAAGTGACCGGGATGACGCCCTTGCCCGCCAGCCACTCGTGGTTAGCCGGACTGGCGAGCCCGATCACCGTCGCGCCGGCCAGCCTGGCGAGCTGGACCGCGACCGACCCGACGCCGCCAGCGGCGCCTGCGACCACGACCGTCTCGCCGGCCGCAGTCGCGACCGCCCGCACCGCCGCGTAGGCCGTAGCGCCAACCACGTACAGCGCGCCCGCCACGTCCCACGGCACCGCGTCCGGCTTCGGCGCCAGGTTCGCGGCCTCGACCAGCACGTACTCAGCCTGGCTCGCCCGGTTGTCGGTGTAGGCAATGACGTTCTCGCCCACCGTGACGCCGACCGCGCCTGGCCCCAGGGCCGTCACGACTCCGGCCAGGTCGCTGCCCTGGCCGGACGGGAACGTGGCGGGAAATCGCTTGTGCAGCAGTCCGTCGCGGATCTTTGCCTCGCCGGGATTGATACCAGCCGCGCTGACCTGCACCAGCACCTGCCGTGGTCCCGGCACCGGCACTGGCACGTCCACGACGTTCAGGACGTCGACACTGCCGTAGTGCTCGAACCGCACTGCCTTCACCGCGGAACCCCTGCTTTCATCTCGGAACAACCGTCTGCCGCTTTGCCCGCTCCCAGCACGGCTCAACCGACGGGTGCTGCTTCTTATGCCGCGAGACGGCCTCCGGCGCGCGGCGCCTTGCGCAGACGTGGAACGCTGGACTATTGCACCACGGACGTGTGCGGCGCGGCGCCGCGCCTGAGGGAGGCCAGATGCATGTAGTTGGCATGGTGCTGCACCCGCGGCGCGACTCGGCCGAGGCCGTCGGGGCGGTGCTGGACTGGGCCAGCCGACGCAACATCCAGGTCATCGGCATCGACACCGAGATCCAGCGGCTTAACTGCGCCGCGATCGGTGTCACTGACGTCGAGCTTGGGCAGCGCGCGGACCTGGTGGTCAGCCTCGGCGGCGACGGCACGATGCTGCGGGCCATGCGGCTGGCTGACCGGCAGCGCGCACCGGTGCTCGGAGTGAATCTCGGCAAGCTCGGCTTCCTGGCCGAGGTCGACGTGCCTGATCTGCCCGGCGCGCTGTCGGCCGTGGACGCACGGGAATACACCGTCGAGCCCCGGCTGGCCGTCGATGCGATCGTCGGCGACCGGATCTTTACTGCGTTCAACGACGTGGCGGTCGTCCGTTTTCCCGGCCAGCAGACCGCGCGGGTAGCCGTGCGGGCAAGCGGCCACCCGTTCGTGAGCTACGCCGCCGATGCGATCGTCGTCGCGACGCCAGCCGGCTCCACCGCCTACAGCTTCTCGGCCGGCGGCCCGATCGTCAGCCCGGCGGTCGACGCACTGCTCGTCACGCCGGCGTCGCCGCACTCCGCTTACAACCGCGGCCTGGTGCTGTCGCTGAACGACAGCCTCGCCCTGGAAGTGCTGGCCGACAGCGGCACGCTCGCCGTGGAGGTCGACGGCCAGCTAGCCGCGGAGGTGGGTCCCGGCGACCAGATCGAGCTGCAGCCACGGCCCGGCGCCGCGCACGTAGTGCGGCTCGGGCACACCACGTTCTACGAGCGCGCCCGGCGCAAGCTACGGCTCGCGGACTCGGCCGAGATCTCCATTGACTGACTGCGCATGACTAACTGGGCACGTGGCTGAGGGAGCCCGCCGCCGGCCGGGGCGGGACGCTCCTGCCGTCCGCCGGCTTGGCGAGCCGGACGCCGTCGAGCTGCTCGCTGACCCTGACCGGCCGCGGGCCTGGACTCTGCTGGTGGGCAGCACGCCGCAGTCGTATGTGGATCTCGATGATCCGCGCTACCTGGACTTCGAGTACGTGCAGCGACTCGGGCACGTGCTCGATCTCGCGGCGCCCGAAGGCGCGCCACTGCGAGTGCTACATCTGGGCGGCGGCGCGCTGAGCCTGGCCCGGTACGTGGCGGCGACCCGGCCGGGGTCCAGCCAGCTGGCGGTCGACTCCGACGCGGCCGTGGTCGACCTGGTGCGCGAGCGGCTGCCGCTGCGCCAGCAACCGCGGCGCAGCGCGGCCAGGGCTGGCGGCGCCAGCGCCAGGGCGGGCCGGGTCACAGTGCGGGTCGGCGACGCGCGCGCCATCCTGTCGGAGCTGCGTGGCGGCTCCTATGACGTCGTGATCGCCGACGTGTTCGCCGGAGCCCGCACGCCCGCGCACCTGACGTCCGTGGAGTTCGTCGCCGCGGTGCGCGCCGTGCTGGCCCCGGCCGGCATATTCGCCGTGAACATCGGCGACGGCCCGCCGCTGGCGCACGCGCGGGCCAGGGCGGCGTCGGCTCGTGCAGTGTTCGCCGATACGTGCCTGATGGCAGACGCTCCCGTGCTGCGCGGCCGCCGCTTCGGCAACCTGGTGCTGGCCGCCTCCGACGGCGAGCTGCCGGTCGCTGGCCTGACCAGGCGCGTGGCCGCGGATCCGTTCCCGGCGCGGCTGATGCACGGCGACGACCTCGACAGGTTCATCGCGGGCGCCAGGCCTATCACCGACGCCACTGCCCAGCACTCGCCGCAGCCGCCGCCGGAAGCGTTCGCGCCGTCGTAGCCGGAGCCAGCTAGCCGCGCTGCTAGCCGAGCTCGCGCAGGAACGCGAGCATCGCGTCGTTGACCTCGGCTGGCCGCTCCTGCTGTGTCCAGTGACCGCAGCCGGGCAAGATCACGGACCTGGTCAGGTTCGGCAGGACGTCGCTAAGCCCGTCAGCCTTGACGAAGCTGAGCACCGGATCCCGATCACCAGCGACGAAGAGCGCCGGGACCACGATGGGCGCGTGCTGCCAGGCGCCAGTCAGCTCCCAGTTGCGGTCCATGTTCCGGTACCAGTTGAGCGGCCCGGTGAAGCCGGACACCGCGTACTGGCGCACGTAGGCGTCGATGTCCTGCTGCGTCAGCCAGGCCGGCAGCTCGGCGGGCTCCGGCGCCGCGTCCAGGAAGCCGCCCCCAGCCGGGATCAGCGTCATCGGCGGTCCCTCGCCGGCCAGGCTCGTCAGCACCTTGCGGAACGTCGCCTGCGGGTCCGCGCTCAGCTCCGCCTCGGCGACGCCCGGCTGCTGGAAATAGACCATGTAGAAGCTCTCGCCAAGTGCCTGGCGCAGCGTCGCGATCGGTGCTGCGCTCCCCCGCGGCCGGTACGGCACGCTCAGCCCGATGACGCCGCGGATCCGGTCCGGGCGGAACAGCGCCGTGTGCCAGGCAACAGGCGCGCCCCAGTCGTGCCCGGCGACCACCGCCTGCGCCGCGCCCAGGGCGTCCATCAGCGCGATCACGTCGCCCGTCAGGTGCATGATCGTGTACTCGCTGACGTCGGCGGTGCGCCCGGGTGCGCCCGGCGGGCCGGTCTCGCAGTAGCCGCGCTGGTCGGGTGCCACCGCGTGATACCCGGCCGCGGCGAGCGCCGTCAGCTGATGCCGCCACGAGTACCAGCTCTCGGGGAAACCGTGCAGCAGGATCACTAGCGGGCCCTCGCCGGCCTCGGCGATATGCATGCTCAGGCCGCCAGCCTGGACGCGGCGGTGGGTCACTTCGGGAACGCCGGCAGCCGGTTGCGTCATGGCCGGAGGATAGCCGGGAACGCCGGCAGCAGGGCGATTAGATGGCTGCCATACCAGTCTTTCTGGCCGATTGGGTACGCAAGTAGCCGCAGTTCGGAGCATCCTGTAGTCAGGAACGCTGTCCGCACCAGATTCTGCCGGCCAGCGTAAGTACGCCCAGAGGGGGGCCAGTGTGAGCCGCAGGCTGCTTCGGCTGGAGATTCCGGTCGTCCCCGAGCGGCTGATGTTCCGGGTCCACGACCCGGTCGCAGAGCTCGACGCGCCGGGCGCTCCGGCCGCGCCGCTCGACTCGCTCATCAGCACAAGCCGCGATCAGCTCGTCGTCAGCTGCGCGCAGGAGCACCTCGGTGTGCAGCTAACCGTCGAAGAGTGGGACGACGCGCCGCCGCCGTTCAGCGACGGCTACGAGGACGAGGCTAAGTGCGTGCTCTACCTGCGCGGCAAGCTCAGCGTCGACATGGGAGCCGCGGGCCGGGCGGTCGAAGCGCTCCGGCTGTCTGGCGGCGTCGGCGACTACGGCGTGCGCATCTACACCAGGAATCGCGCGGCGGCCGTGCAGAGCTACAACGAGCTTTACCAGCAGTTCCCTGACCCGCTGAGCGACGATTTCCAGCAGGCGCGCAAGCAGCTCGAGGGGATGGAGCAGTACCTGCTTCAGCTCTGGCGCGAATCCTGAGGTGGGCTGGCCCGGCTAGCCGCCGGCGCTCGACTTCGTGTCGGATGATTTAGCGCTGGTTCCCTTCGCTCCCGCTGCCTTCCCGATGGACGCTTTCGCTGCGGGCGCCTTCGGTGCGGCGGACGGTGTCGTCCGCGCTGGCAAGCCGTGATGGCTGGCGTAGGGACTGAGCACAAACATCATGATGGTGACCGCTGCGATGAGCGCGAGCGCGAGCAGGCCGCTGATGGTTTTGGCCCGCGGTGAGGAGAAGACGCCCGGCATCCGCTGCTCGCCGAACGCGTTCAGCCGCGAGGCAAGCCGCGGATCGGCCGCGGCCAGCGCCCGCTCCATCTCATCGAGCATGCGCTGCTCTTCCATCGACAACGCCACAGCGCCACCTCCGGCCGGACACCAGTGCTGCACGGACGGTCACTATTAGGCGACCGTATCCCACGATTCTTTACCAGGCCTTTGCGCCCGGCAAGAGGAAAGTCGCGAGGTGCCGGCAGACATTTGCGCAAACGGGCCAGAAGCGCCACTCCTGCTCTCGGCCAGGGCGCGTGCGGCGCAGCCAGGGCAGGCCGGGCCTCGAAAGTGTATTTGAGTAAATCGAATATTTATTCTATAGTCAGTCGTCATGCGCTGGGATTCACTGCGGCTCACAGGTAACGGGAGCACGGGCAACGGGAGCATGGGCGACCCGACCTCGGCTGGCGGCGGCCAGCAGGAACTGTTCAGCCGGGCTGCGACTGTCACCCGCACCTTCGACACGCCCGGCTTTCGCGGCATGACGTTCCACGAGATCCACGCCCGCAGCCTGATCAGCAAGGTGCCGGAGGCGTCTCGTGTCCCGTTCCGCTGGACGATCAATCCCTATCGGGGCTGCAGCCACGCCTGCGTGTACTGCTTCGCCCGCAATACCCACACCTACCTGGACCTGGATTATGGGCATGACTTCGACTCGCAGATCGTGGTCAAGGTCAACGCGCCAGACTTGCTGCGCAAGGAGCTGACGGCGGCCCGCTGGGCCGGTGAGCACATCGCGATGGGGACGAACGTCGACTGCTACCAGCGCGCCGAAGGCAAGTACCAGCTCATGCCGGGCATCATCACCGCGCTGACGGAGGCGGCGAACCCCTTCTCCATCCTGACGAAGGGGACCCTGGTACTGCGGGACCTTGACCTGCTGGCGCAGGCTGCCGATGTCACCGACGTCGGCATGAACGTGTCGGTCGGTATTGTCGACAAGTCGCTATCTCGATCTATCGAGCCGGGGGCGCCTGGCCCGGAGCGGCGCCTGGCGGTCTGCGCCGCCCTCAGTGAGCGTGGCCTGCGCTGCGGCGTGCTGATGGGGCCGGTCATCCCGTTCCTGTCGGACTCCCCCGAGCAACTCGAGGCGGCCGTCCGCAAGATCGCCAGCGCGGGAGCGGTCCACGTCAGCCCTATCGTCTTGCACCTGCGGACCGGCGCAAGGGAGTGGTTCCTGGGCTGGCTGTCGCGCGAGCACCCGGAGCTGATCGAGGCCTATCGCGGGCTGTACGGCAATCGCGCCTACGCGCCCGCCAGCTACCAGCGCAAGATCTCCGAGCAGGTGGCGGCGCTTGCACGCAAGTATTGCGTAGGCCAGGCGACCCCCGCTGCGGCTCGCCGCGTGCCCGCGGCCACCACATCAGGCAGTGCCGCAGCAGGCAGTACCGCAGCAGGCAGTGCCGCATCGCACAGTGCCGCAGCAGGCAGTACCCCGCCAGCTGACGTGCAGCTGTCACTGATCTGACGGCGCCGCCGCTTGCTCCGGCAGGCCGGCCGTCACCGGCAGGCCCGCTGCGCGCCAGGCGCGGAAGCCGCCGTCCAGGTCCGCGGCGCGCCAGACGCCCAGGTCCTGGAGCGAGGCAGCGGCCAGGCTCGAGGTGTAGCCCTCCGAGCAGAAGACGATGACGTACAGGTCGTAGCTGGCGTCGGGCAGCCGGGCCGTCGAGGCCGGGTCGAACCGCCACTCCAGCACGTTGCGCTCCACGATCATCGCGCCGGGGATCCCGCCCTCGGCCAGGCGCTGTGCCGCTGGCCTGATGTCAACGAGCACGGCGCCGTGAGCGACGGCCTGCTGTGCCTGACCGGGGCTGAGCCGCGTCAGGCGGGAGCGGGCCGTGGCGAGGATCTCGTCGATCGTGAGGGCTGCGAGTGGCCGGCTCACCAGTCGAGCTCCGCCCGCTCGGTGCGCACCAATGTGAGTCCGGCGCTGGTCATCTCGTACCGGCGCATCGCCGACAGCGGTGGCGAGTACGCGTGCACGCTGACGGCCGGAGCGGCCGTTACGTTGCCGACGTCGTGCAGATGCCGCCCGCCGAACCTGGTCACCGAGGCCGCCGCGGCCGTGCGCCGCCGGATCCGACTGCTTCCCGGCGCAGCCAGCGTCTCGCGCAGCTCACCTTGCGCGACCGCGAACGCGCCGGCCGCGTTGCCGTGATCATGGAACCCGGTGTGCTGGCCCGGCAGCCACGTCAGCAGCCAGATCTCGTAGTCGGCGGTGAGCGCCAGCCGGTGAAACCAGCGCCTGTCAGGCGTGAACCGCACGACCGGCAGCCACGCGTCGCCCTTCCGCGCCGTCGCGCGCACGAGCTGGCCAAGCTCCGCCGGGCTGAGGGCACGGCCCGCACCATCGTTGCGGCCGGGGATACCAGCGAAATCAGGAACCGGGAACGGAGTCGGGATCGGCGTGACCTGCTGCAGACTGGGCGCTGATACCATCCTATGAATCCAATCGACTTAATCGGGTTTCGCTCACGGTAGCACGCCGGGAGTCGTTGCGCTGGCCGCCGGCGTCTACTCTGGTCCGAAGCCAGCGGCGGATGAACGACAGAGGAGGAGTGCGTGCCGGGCGGGGACGCGCGACTTGCGAGGAAGCCGGCTGCCCGGCAGCACCAGCGCTCGGGGCCGGGCACGGCCGACCTTGCCGCTGTCGCCGTTGGCGGCGGGATCGGCAGCGTCGCCAGGTACCTGCTCTCGGCGGCCTTCCCGGCCGGTCACGGGTTCCCGTGGGCTGTCTTCGCCATCAACGTGTCCGGCTGCTTCTGCCTCGGGCTGCTGCTGGTCTACATGCTGGAGGTGTGGCCGCCGCGCCGGTTCCTGCGGCCCTTCCTGGCGATCGGGCTGATCGGCGGGTACACGACGTTCTCCACCTACGCCGGGGGCGTGGTCACGCTGTTGATGGGGCACGCGCCGACTCTCGCGGCCGCTTACGCGCTGAGCAGCATCGCCGCCGCCCTGGTCGCCGTATGGTGTGGCATGCGGGCGGCCAGGGCAACGGCCAGCCTGCCCGCGCGCATCCGGGGCCGGCGCAGCGGAGGTGGCGAGTGAGGCTTCAAGGCCCAGCCCGGCGGATCACCATCTTCATCGGCGAGTCGGACCGGTACCACCACAAGCCGCTGTACACCGAGATCGTGCACCGGGCCCACCAGCGTGGCCTGGCGGGCGCGAGCGTGTTCCGCGGCATCGAGGGATTCGGCGCCGCATCCCGGATCCACACCAGCAGGCTGCTGTCGCTTAGCGAGGACCTGCCGCTCGCCATCATCATCGTCGACACCGCAGAGCGGACCGACGCGTTCCTCGATGAGGTAGCCGACCTGGTCAGCGGGGGCCTCATCATCGTCGAGGACGTGTACGTGCACACCTACACCGGCGGCAGCACGCAGTGATCGTGCTGGCAGTGCTGGCAGGCGGCATGCTCGGCGCACCCGCCCGGTACCTCGCCGATCGCGTGATCCAGGCCAGGCACGACAGCGTCTTTCCGTGGGGTACTTTCGCAGTCAACGTCGCCGGGTCGGCCGTACTCGGTTTCCTGCTCGGCGCGGAGGCGCACCTGGGCCTGCCTTCGGCGGCGTTTGCCTTGCTCGGCACCGGCTTCTGCGGCGGGCTGACGACGTTCTCGACGTTTGGCTATGAGACGGTGCGCCTCGTCGAAGACGGTGCTATCGGCGAGGCCGGCCTCAACGTACTGGGCAGCCTGGTCGTTGCCGTGCTGGTGGCCTGGCTCGGCTTCCGGCTCGCGGTGTCCCTGTTATCCGGTCGCTGTGCTGTCCGGATCCAGTTATCCCGCCGCGCGGCCCCTGGTCCCCTCGGTCGGTGCGGCTGACCCGCGCACGTAGAGTTGATTGCCGTGGGAGCAGCGCATAGCAGCCGGGAACGTCGCCTGCCGGACGGCCTGACTGTCAGCACAGTCAGCGTGGCCGATCCCGGTGATCTCCTGTCCGGGCTGCCCAGCCAGGCCGTATCGGCCTGGATCCACCAGGGCGACGGCCTGGTCGGCTGGGGCGAGGCGGCGAGACTGACGATTCCCGCCGGTGAGGACCGCTTCGCCGCCGGCGAGAAGTGGCTGACCGAGCTCTTCGAGGCGGCCCGCGTCACCGACGAGGTCGGCGTGCCGGGCACTGGTCCGGTCGCGTTCGGCAGTTTCACCTTCGATCCGGCCTCAGACGGCTCCGTCCTCATCGTGCCTGCGCTGATCACGGGCCGCAGGTCTGGAGTGACCTGGCAGACGACGATCACCGCGGACGGCGCTCTGCCGGAGCCGTCGCCCAGCAGGCTGGGTGCGAGCCCGGCCGAGATGCGCTGGAGCGACGGCAGCCTGACGGCACCACAGTGGGAGCAGGTCGTCGCGGCCGCAGTGGCGCGGATCAAGGACGGCGAGCTGCGCAAGGTGGTTCTCGCTCGCGATCTGCAGGCCTACGCCTCCGCCGACATCGACGTGCGCGTGCTGCTGTCGCGGCTCGCGGCCCGGTCCCCCGGCTGCTACACGTTCGCCTGCGCTGGCCTGATCGGCGCTACTCCGGAGCTCCTGATCCAGCGCGAGGGCCGGGACATCAGATCGCTCGTGCTGGCGGGCACCATGGCACGCGGCGGCAGCCAGGCCGACGACGAGGCGCTCAGCGCAGCGCTGCTGGGCTCGGCCAAGAACGCCGAGGAGCACCGCTACTCGGTCGAGTCAGTACACGACCTGCTGGCTCCGTTGTGCGCGGAGCTGGCCGTCGATCCCAAGCCGTACTTGCTCCAGATGGCTGACTACCAGCACCTGGCGACGTCGGTGTCGGGCGTCCTGGCCAGGGACGCGTCGGCGCTTGCGCTGGCGGCGTCGCTGCATCCCACGGCCGCCATCTGCGGCACTCCGACGGAGGCCGCGCTAGAGCTGATCAGGGAGCTGGAGCGCATGGACCGCGGCCGCTACTCGGGTCCGGTCGGCTGGGTCGACGCCCGCGGGAACGGCGAATGGGGAATCGCTCTGCGTTGCGGCGAGATCGAAGGCAGCCGGGCCAGGCTATTCGCCGGCTGCGGGATCGTGGCAGGCTCGCAGCCCCAAGCCGAACTCGCCGAAACGGAGACCAAGTTCCGGCCCATGCGCCGGGCGCTCGAAGGCTGACTCCGGGCACACGCGTCAACTACGCTGCGCTTGTGCCGGTCACCAGTGCTGAGACGATGGGGTGGCTGCGAGCGGCCGTGGGTGTGGCGCTCATCGTGGCGCCCGAGGTACCGCTGCGGTTGCCGGGGCGGGAGGATCCGACCGCAGCCAGTGTGCTGCTGATGCGCACGATCGGCATCAGGGACCTCGTGCTGGGTCTGGGCACCGCCGCCGCGGGACGGTCGGCCCGAGATAGCGACATCGGCCCCTGGCTAGCGGCGACTGGGGCTAGCGACGCGCTGGACGTCGCGGCCAGCCTGGCAAGCTTCCGCTCGATCGGGAAGCGCGACGCCATCGGCGCAGCGCTGCTCGCGCTCGCGTTCGCGGCGGGCGACCTGGCGGCGTGGCGGTCGGCGCGGGCCGGCGCGACGGCTGCCGGCCTGTCCGGTCAGTAGTGGATGGCGCCGCGCGCGCCGCCGCCTGCCGCGATCGCGTCTCCGTTGATCGCCACACTCCGCGGCGAGGCCAGGAACGCCACGACGTCGCCGATCTCGGCGGCGGTGACCATGCGACGGATGCTGATGCCAGCCGCCATCGCCCGCTCTGCCTCGGCCTCGGAGACGCCGCGGGCCGCAGCGTACGCGCTGATCAGCGCCGGCGTGCGCTCCGTGACGGTCAGGCCGGGATGGACCACCGTCACGTTGATGCCTGCTGGTCCTAGCTCGTCGGCGAGGTTCTTGGTCATGGCAGCGACGGCCACGTTGCGGATGGAGCCGACCACGCTGCTTGCCTGCCGGGCGGCCAGTCCGCTGATGTTGATGATCCGCCCCCACCCCTGCTCAATCATGTAGGGAGCGGCTGCCCTGGCCGTACGTAGATATCCGAGCACTTTGGTCTCGATCTCGGCGCGCAGATCATCGTCGGCCAGCTCGGATAGTGCGCGGGCAGCGTCCGGCCGGGCCGGCTGCGCGGCCGCGTTTACCAGGATGTCGACGCCGCCGAGGCCTGCTACGGTGGCGGCGATCATGGCGCGCACTGCTTCGTCGTCCGTCGTGTCCGCGGGCAGGGCCAGGACCCGGTGACCATGCCGGCTGATCAGCCCGGCCGCGATATCCAGGGCCGCCGGATCCCTGGCGACGAGCGCGACGTCAGCCCCTTCAGCGGCGAGCGCGTCAGCGACGGCGTACCCGATCCCCCGGCTCGCGCCCGTCACCACGGCCCGCTTGCCCGCCAGCTGAAGGTCCACCGGTGGCCTTTCTGTCGCTGCGTGACGGCCGGGCTGGCCGCCGTCCCCGATCCTGCCAGAGACCCGCGGCCTGCGGTCAGTGGAAGGCTGGCGCTACCTCCTGCATGAACAGGTCGCAGGTGTCCTGCTTGCGGGCCATCGGCCCGAGCGTGAAGTCGGGGACGATGAGCTCGTCAGCGCCGGCCTCCCGGTACTGCGCGACGATGTCGGCGACCTCGGCGGGCGTACCGACGATCATTGGCTGTCCCGGATCCGCCTGACGCTTCTTATCGAGCCAGGACTTGTCGGTCGACAGGTACAGCAGCGCCTGCGTCGAGACGTGGATCTCGGCCGGGTCCCGGCCGACGTCCTCGCAGTGCGCTCGCAGCACCGAGATCTTGTGCACGAGCTGGTCCGGCGTGGTCCAGGCGTTCCAGTGATCGGCATACCGGGCTGCGATGCGCAGCGTCCGCCGCTCGCCGCGGCCGCCGACGAGCAGCGGCAGCCGCGCCTGCACCGGCGCTGGCTGGCAGGGCGCATCCTGCAGCTGGAAGTACTCACCAGAGAACGTGGTGCGGGGTTCGCGCAGCAGTGAGAGCAGGATCTGGACCGCTTCCTCGAAGCGGTCCATCCGCTCGCGTACCGTCCCGAGGGCGATGCCGTAGGCGGCGTGTTCGTTCTCCTGCCAGCCTGCTCCCACGCCAAGCGTGAGCCGCCCCTGGCTGACCTGGTCCACTGCTGCCGCGATATTGGCCAGCACCGCAGGGTGCCGGTAAGTCACGCTGGTGACCAGGGGTGCCAGCCGCACCCGTGGCACGACCGCCGCCAGCGCCGCGATGACCGACCAGCACTCCAGCGTGTTGCCGTCCAGTGGCTCCGGGCCGGGCCCGTTCGGCATGAAGTGATCGGCGAAGTACACGCCATCCCAGCCCGTTCGCTCGCAATGGGCCGCGGTCTGATGGATGTCATCGAAAGACTGGGCCGGCGACGGCCAGATACTAAAGCGCATGCGGGCATCTTAAACGCCGCCATCCTGGCGGATGCGCCCAGATTAGGCTCTGAGCGTGAAGCGAGTGCTGCTGACCGGCATGTCGGGGACCGGGAAGAGCGCCGTGGTGCGCGCGCTGGTAGCTCGCGGGTACAAGGCCATCGATACCGACGACGGCTGGTGTCAGCTGTTGCCCGGCGGCCGGCAGCTGTGGCGTGAGGATGCAATTCAGGCGCTGCTGGCCGCTGACGATGCCGACATTCTGTTCGTGGCCGGCTGCGAGGAGAACCAGGTCAGGTTCCATCCGCAGTTCGACGCCATCATCTTGCTGACCGCGCCGGTTGAGACGCTCGTCGACCGCTTGGCGACGAGGACTAACAATCCGTTCGGCAAGGCACCAGGCGACCTCCGCCGGGTTCTTGACGATCTACAGGCCGTTGAACCCTTGCTGCGGAAGGTGGCCGATCACGAGGTTCAGACCACAGCGCCGCTGGCTGACGTGGTGACGACGATCCTGCGCCTCGTGGGCGCCTGACCAGCTCAGCTCCGCTGGCCTATCGCCAGATAGCGATGCTCATTGGTGACGAAGCCTCGGTCATCGACGTTCCCGGCCAGGACCTGGCTGAACGCTGCCGCGCTTGTCAGTCCAGCAGCGCCGTCCACGCCGGCATGGCAGAGGTCCAGCGCGCTGAGCCAGAAGACCAGTGACTCGACATCGCAGACGACGTACTCCACGTCATATTCAGCGAACGCCAGCAGCCGCAGGCCTGCCTCTGTGAAGTGGTTCGGAGCGATGACCGGCTCGGCGGCCGACTGCCGCAGAGCTGCCGTGACGGACGCCATATTGCGCTCCCCTACCTGCTGGGTGATGAAGTAGCCGCCCGGTCGCAGGTGGTCGGCCACCGCTCGCAGGTCGAACGGAGCGTGCCTGCAGATGATCACATCGAAGACGGCAGGCGTGATGGCTTCCAGGTGCTGGCTGCAGACCCTGAACTCGATGTTCGGCGCAGCCGACGCCTGCTCGGCGTGGCTGATCATCTGCGGATCTACGTCGATCCCGAGACCATGACCAAACAAGCGGGCCAGATCACAGAATCGCTCGCCGCCGCCTGTGCCGATGTCGAGTACGTAGTCGGCAGGGTCCAGGTAACGTGCGACGACGTCGGAGTACTCCCACGGCACCGGCTGCCGCAGGACGCTCATGCGGGCGAAGTCCCAGCCGCGCCTCGCACGTACCGAGGCCAGCAATTCGTCGAGCTGCTCCTGCGAGTACCGATCCTGCACGGCCGTCAGGCTAGCAACCGCCTGGCGAGGGCCAGGTCAACGTCGGCTACGTGCGTGTCGACCAGAATGCTTCGGAACCCGCCGGGGATGAGCGCGCTGGCGCCGGACGACCGCGAACGAGCAGCCAGCTAGTGCACCAAGCGCGGCAACGACAACGGCGAAGGTGGTCGGCGATGGCCCGGCACCCGCGTGCGCCGCGCTGGCATCGTCATGCACCGCTGGCTCTGCGATCTGGGGCTCGCTGGCCGCCGACGCCGTCGCTGACTGGACGGGGACCGGAGACTGGCTGCCCGAGCCGGACGGCGTCGGCGCGAGCGAGGCCTGCGTCGACAGCGCCTGGGGCTGAAGCAGGTCCGCCAGCGGCAGCACTGGCGACGCGGTCAGCACCGGGGCCTTGGCCTTGGTCTTGGGCTTGGGCGTAGCCCGCTTAGCCGGTGACGACGTCGCGGTCGGCGTGGCCGAGGGATCAGGCGACGACGTGGCGGTCGGGTCGGCAGATGGCGAGGGATCGGGCGACGACGTCGCGGTCGGGTCGGCAGATGGCGAGGGATCAGGCGACGACGTCGCGGTCGGGTCGGCGGATGGCGAGGGATCAGGCGACGACGTCGCGGTCGGCGTAGCCGAGGGATCCGGCGACGACGTGGTGGTCGGGTCAGCAGACGGCGAGGGGTCGGCTGACGAGGCCGACGGCGAAGGGCTGGGGTCTGGCGAGTCGTCGGCGGGCAGGATGAGAGCGACCGTGGAGGCTGCGACTACCGGGCCAGGCTGCACGTCCGCGTACGCCCGGGCCTGACTTCCCGACCAGGTCGCAGAAGCAGCGACTCCGGCGCCGGACGACAAAGCGATCACCGCCGCGGCCCCGGCTGTAGCGGCGCCGAGGACGGTAGCCGCGCCGACGATGGCGGTCGCGCCGAGGACGGTAGGAGTCCTCCGCGGTGCACTCGGCGGCCGGTCAGGGCCGTAACCTTCGACAGCCGGCATCCGTCCTCCATGCTTCGGCGACCTGGACATACAATGCTAGTAAAGCAGGAAACTGCCATATAGTACGCGACCTGGGCAACTACGAGCACATCAGGCGTCACTGTTCGTCGCTGCCGTGCCCCCAGGCACCGATGCGGCTAGGATCACGGCGTGATCACCGGACTGCATGCCATCGTGTTCTCCCCTGAGGCTGAGAAGGTCCGGGAGTTCTTCCGGGACGTGCTGGACTTGCCTTCGGTCGATGCAGGCGGAGGCTGGCTCATCTTCGCGATGCCCCCGGCCGAGATCGCTGTCCACCCGGCCGACGGCGCCGGCCGCCACGAGCTGTACCTGATGTGTGATGACATTCACGCGACCCTGGCCGACTTGCGTGGCAGAGGAGTCCCGGTCGTGCGGGATGTCGCCGATCAGGGCTGGGGGCTGCTGGCCGCCATCCAGCTGCCGGACGGTTCAGAACTGCCTATCTATGAGCCCCGGCATCGATCACCCCATTAACCGCGGCGCACGTCCGCGAGATCCGTCGTGAATCCCGGGAGGCGAGCGTGGAATGGATCAACGAGCCGGGCCAGTGGTCGGCGGCCGGCGGCGTGCTGACCGTGACCGCGGATGCGGGCAGTGACTTCTGGCGCACCACGCACTACGGGTTCGTACGCGACAACGGACACGTCTATGGTCGCGAGGTCGATGGCGACTTCGACTTGTCAGTCCGGGTCCGCGGGGCCTACGCCGACCAGTACGACCAGGCGGGGGCCATGGTGCGGGTCGACAAGGAGCACTGGCTCAAGACCGGCATCGAGTTCGTCGACGGCAGGATCCGGTTCAGCACCGTGGTGACGCTGGCGTACTCCAGCTGGGCCGTCGCAGACCTGCCGCCCAGCATCGGCGTGCTCGGGTTGCAGCTGGCCAGGCGGAAGGACGCGGTCGAGGTCCGGTACAGCATCGACGGCGGCGCAGCCGAACTGGCGGCCATCGCGTACCTGCCGCCCGGCAAGCCGGCCTTCGCCGGGGCCTTGTGCGCCGCGCCGGACGGGGCTGGCTTCGAGGCCTCGTTCTTTGACCTCACCATCACGCCGATCGCGTAGCCCGAGCCGCGCTAGGCCCTGCTCGCCAGGCGGGCGAAGAGCAGGAACCAGCCCGCACCGACCGGGACAATCGCCCAGGCCAGGATTACGGCGGCGCGCCGCCACGTCGGGCGGCCGAGCCCGGTGGCGAGCAGGATGATGCTGCCGCCTGCCAGGACGATGTGGCCGACCGCGGCCACCACGAGCCAGCCGCGGCCCGGCGCCGGAGTGTCCCAGCTGGCCATGACCCCGGCCAGTCCGTCCGCGACGAGCAGCAGTACTGAAGCGGCCAGCGCCACAACTCCAGCCAGGCAGATGGTCCATGGTCGCGGCGGCCCGCTCGGCGCTTCAGCCGTGTCGTGCACGCCATCAGTGTGCGCTACGAGTGAGCCAGTTCGCCTGGCCATGTCCGACAGTACGGCGGGAACGGCGCATGAGTCTCAACTACCTCACCCTACGTTGTCGAACTGTTACTCTCGGTGCTCATCGCGTGCGAGCGGACCGGCTCGCGCCGCGGGAGGAGCGAGCTCGTGTCGAATTGGGTGGCTGGCCGGGTAAACGGGACCGACTATCTGTCCCCAGGCGATGCGCGGCGTCAGTCTGACGTCGCGGCCTACCGCGAGGCCGTGGGCGACATACTCACCGAGCTGGCCAGCCTGGGTGAGTCGCCAGGCGTCGCGATGGCCGAGCGAATACTCGCGCGCCGTCTCCCAGAGCCCGAGTTCGCGGTGGTCCTGTCGGCGCTGCCGTCGGGGCCGGACGCTGCCATCCAGCGCGTGCTGCGCGAGATCAGGATCTACCGGCAGGGCGCGCAGAGCCTCGTCGGGAACCTCGCCGCGATGGTCGGGATCGCGCTGCTCGCGCAGATCGACGTGCTGTGGTGGGGGCACCTGCCCGCCTACCAGTCCGACGCCGACGTGCTGGACGCCGCTGAACTGCTGGACCTCGATGCGCTGAGGCGCGATGGCATGCTGCTGTTCCGGTATCGACGCCAGGCGTCGTCGATGCTCGGCCGCGCCGCGCGCTCGGCCGAGCGCCGCGCCGTGCCGCTCCGCGTGCCGCGTACGGCCGGGCTCCGGTTCGCCTGTGCCCGCGCGGAGCTGATCGTCGTCCTCAACCAGATTGCCGCAGACTTCGCCCAGCTCGCGCCGCCCGGCACGCCCCCGCTGTGGGTCACTAGTCTTGCCCGCAGCGTGTCGCACCAGCGCCACCTGCGCTCGCTGGGTTACGCGGCGCTGCTGCCCAGCGCGCACTGCATCGGCTACGCGGCCGACATCGAGATGACCTGGTTCCGTCAGTTCCAGGCCGACGGCCTGCTGCGGCGCCTCCTGCTGGACCGCCAGCACACGGGCGACATCAACGTGATCGACGAGGGCCAGGCCTGGCACCTGTGCGTATCCCCGGGCGCCGGCCGCGCCCTCCGCCTGGTCCCCGATCAGCCAGACTTCGGCTGACCGTCATGTGCGGCATCGTCATGATCGTGGGCCGCGGCGCGGACCGCGCCCTGTTCGGCCAGATGCTGGCCACCCTCGCACCGCGCGGCGAGGTCGAGGAGACCCATTGCGACGGCGCACTGCTGGCGGGCACCCAGCGGCTTCGCATCGTTGACAGGGAACGGGCTGTGCAGCCCTGGTTGTCGCCCGACGGCCGCTGGCTGCTGTGCTACAACGGCGAGATCTTCAACTACCGGCACCTGCGCGCCGAGCTCATCGGCCTGGGCCGCGAGTTCCGCAGCGAAAGCGATACCGAGCTTGTGCTCGAGGCGTTCCTGCACTGGGGCGAGGACGCAGTCGCGCGCTTCCGGGGCGAGTTCGCGTTCGCCATCACCGACCGGGACTCCGGCTGGACGTACCTGGCCCGCGATCCGATCGGGGTGAAGCCGCTTTACTGGTCGAGCCGCGCAGGCCGTCTGCATGTGGCGTCCGAGGTCAAGGCGCTCGTTCCGGTCGAAGCGCCGGTGTCGGAAGTGCCGCCGGGTCATCACGGCTGGGCGCGTCCGTCCGCCGCGCCGGCGCTCGTGCCCTACATCGATCTGACGACCTTGCGCGACGATCGCCCGCAAATCGACGACCCGGCCGAGGCGGCGAAAGTCCTGCGGCTTGCGGTCGAGGACAGCATCCGGGTCCGGGTCGACACTGACCTGACCGTGGGCGTCGTGCTGTCGGGCGGCCTGGACAGCTCGATCGTCCTCGCCCATGTCCGCGAGATGCACCCGGACTGCGTGGCGCTGACTATCGGCGCGCCTGACAGCGACGACCTGGTCTTCGCCCGCCGGCTGTGCGCTGAGCTCGGCGTGCCGCACGAGGTCATTACCGTGCGTCCCGGCGATATCCGCACCGCCGACATCCGCGAGGCCATCCGCCTTTCTGAACTCACCGAGTACGGCGACATCATTAACGCCGTCGTGTCCGTGCCGCTATTCGCTCGGGCCCGCGCCCTTGGCCTGAAGGTCGTGCTGACCGGCGACGGCTCAGACGAGCTATTCGGCGGGTACGCGATGTACGACCGGATCGGGCCCGCGGCGTCGCGCCGGCTGTTCGAGCATATGATCGCCAACCTGCACCGCACCGAGCTTCAGCGCGTCGACCGCGTCAGCATGGGACAGGGCGTGGAGGCACGGGTCCCCTATCTCGACCCCGCGCTGGTCGAGCTCGCGATGCGCTTCCCGGTCGGGCTCAAGGTCCACGCGGGCCAGGAGAAGTGGATCGTGCGGCAGGCGTTTGCTGACATGCTCCCGGACTACATCACTGCGCGGCCGAAGAACCCGATGTCGCATTCATCCGGCCTGCATGAGCGGGCCCGGATGTACCGGCCGCTGTTCGCCGGGATGCAGCGGTCGTTCGGGTACGACCTGCTCGCGCCGGTGCGGCGGGACTTCTCGGTGGTCTTGAGCCAGTGCGATCACGATCTGGACAGCGCGCTCGCGCAGGCACGTACCAGGCCGGACTACTCCGCGGCCGAGCACGCGCGTGACCTGGCGGGCGCGCTGCGCTGGAACGCGACGACCGCCCTGCGGCCGTTGGCGCGCCACTGAGCCCTTTGTCCTTGACGCGCGGTGATGATCCATTACAGTCGAGTGCAGCGCATGGTGAGATGTCCGCTGTAGCACGACAACGCCCGTGGAAGAGCCCAGGACCAGGTCATGCATCTGCGGTTATGGCTGCCGGTCGCCAGCGGCCTGCTCATGCTGGCCGCGCCGGTCGCGGCCGACGCCAGCGTGGGCGTTGGCGTGCAGGCTGGTCCGGTCCGGCTGGCCGGGCCCGCGCATCCGGGCGGCACGTACACGCTGCCCTCGGTCTACGTCATCAACACCGGGACCGAGCCTGAGTCGATTGCCATCCGAGTCGAGCGCATCTCCCACGGCACCGGCCGCACGGTTCCGCCGTCCTGGATCCGGGTGCCGGCGCTGCCGTCTCAGCTCGCCCACGGCCAGTCGGCGCGCGTGCCGCTGGACCTGGTCGTGCCTTCGGGCGCGAGGCCCGGGCAGTACTTCAGCGACGTCGTCGTCACTGGCTCGGCTGCGCTGACGGCGGGCGGCGCCAATCTTGGCGTCGCTGCCGCGACGGACCTGGAGTTCCGCGTCGCGCCCGGCGCAGTCGCGCAGCCATGGTTCAGCATGCCGACGTGGGTGCTGGCTGCCGCGGCGGCCATCGTCGTGCTGGCCGCGGGCGCGGTGCTGGCGAGCAGGTCAGGCATCCGGATCCGGATCGAACGAGAGCCGGCCAGCGTGGCCGGCAGCGGGGGTGGCTATGAGGCGTAGCGCGGCCTGGGTCGTCCTGGCGGTCGCGGGTACCGCTGTGGCGGGCTGCGGGATCACCGGTGCAGCGCCGCAAGGCGCCGGGCAGTCTGCCAGCATCAGCCTGTCGCTGACGACGGTGCCAACCATCCGCTCGGTCACGGTATCTCCGGCCAAGGCGGCGTTCGGCACCTGCAGCGGCGGCCAGGCGAGCCGGAACACGCTGTCGACCGCGGGCAAGCTCGGATTCCCCAACGGCAAGTGCTTTGTCGGCCTGGCCAGCCCCGGCATCTACCCGATCACGATCACCAACACCGGGATTGCCTCCGATATCTACGTGAACGGCACTGGCGCCAATCCCGCCGACGACGGCAATGAGTGGGTCCTGTGCGGCGGTGGCCACCAGGGAGCTGTCGCGTGCACGGGGCACGACGGCCGGCCAGGCACGGACCAGTACCAGGTCGAGACCTTCAGCTCAGCCGACGATCAGGCGGCTGGCCTCACGACGACGCCACGGTGTGACACCGAGTTCGACGCCGCGGGCAGATGCTGGGCAGTCGAGGGCGCCTCGCAGAGCGAGGGAATCGAGCTGATCGGGCCGTCAGCGAGCAGCGACATCTCGACGAAGTGGAGCATGACAATCACCTGGACGCCGGTGCCGAGCCAAGGCTGACCGGGCCGGGTGAACAAATCGGACGCACGGCTGCTCCGCCGGTGACCGATTTGGTCCAGAATATCACTCTGTGACACAGGTCATATCGGTGATCTGGAACTTCCGGGATGCACAGCTCGCCAACAGAGCGTTAACCGTCAGTAACCGATTGCACCCAGGCGCGTGATGGTTGCCCCCGAAGCAACGTGAAGCCCTGACCCGCGTCACATCCGCGTTACCCCCTGTCCGCAGACCGGTGCACTTGCTTCCGGCCGGCCAAATCTGGGTGCCCGCTGAGCGTCCCCCACGCCCTGCGAAAGGCACGCCTTGACCTCCCCGCATGCTAAGTCCCCCCTATTCCAGTCTGCTAAGTCGTCTATTGGTGACCAGTACCGCGCTACTAGCACGACCAAGCGGCTGGTGACCGTGGCCGCCGCGGCGGCCATCGCGGCCGTGGCCGCAGGCATGTCCGCTGGCCCCGCCGCGGCGGCAACTGGCAGCCACGCAAGTGCCTCCAGTCCGGCCGGCATCGTCCTCACGGCGCACCAGACTGGCGCGCACCAGCTCGCCGCCACACGCCCCGCTGCCGGTCTCAGTTCCGGTCCTGCCGTGACGGCATCGCCGTTTGACCAGGTAGCCGCGTCGGCGCGGTCACCGCTGGCAACGGTGGCGCACGCCGGTCCGTCGGCGCCGCTCGGGCAGTCCGCGCCAGCCGGTCCGCTGGCCACGCTGGCGCCGGATCAGACGCCACAGCATTCGTCGGCCGTGAAGGTCGCGAGCGCGCCGAGCAGCAACGGCGCCACGGCGAGCCAGCCCAGCGCTCCCGCCGCAAGCACGGCGTCGGCTCCGCCCGCGCCCGCCCCGGCCGCGGCTGCGCCGGCCCCAGCACCGGCCCCGGCACCGCAGCCGTACCTGATCTACGACTCGGTGACGCCGCTGGCGATCCCGCGGGGCCACGTGCTGGCCACGTACGCGACGGGCGGCTACGCGGTACCCGCTTCGGTGGTGGCCAACCGCGAGCGGGTCCTGTGGATCGACACCCGCGGCACGGATCCAGGCGCTCAGGCCCTGGATGTCGAGCCAGGCGACGCTACCCCGGCGGTCGCCGCGGCCTGGGCGTCGCAACGGCTGGCGGAGTTCCCTAACAGGGTGGCCCGCATCTACACGATGATCTCGGAGTGGCCAGCGGTGAAGGCAGCGATCGCCACCATCCCGGCGCCGATGCAGTCACGCGTCCAGTACTGGATCGCCGACCCGACCGGCGTGCCGCACGTGGTACCTGGCTCGATGGCGACCCAGTGGTACTGGGGCCCGCACTTCGACATCTCGACCGCACTGCCGGGCTTCTAGGTCGGCAGCGCCGGCCGACCGCGGTCCGATTTTCGCCCGCGGCCCGGCGGGGTAGCTCTGGCTACCCCGCCGGGCCGTTTGCCGTACGCGCAGTGGCCGGGCCGCCGCCGAGCAGCGTCAGCGTGAGCGCGCTCCGGGTGTCAAGGAGCTGGTCGAGCGCGGCATTCAGGTGCGCATCTGTGACCCGGATCGGGGTGTCCGCGCTGGCGTCGGCCGGGTCCTCGTCCGCGGCGACGAGCGCGGCGCGGCGCAATAGCTCCTTGATGAATGAGGCTGTAACTCCCTCGGTCCGTGCGATGACAGTGTCACGATCTGCCAGGGCCAGGTCCAGGCGGCCCTGATACAGGCGGAGCAGCCTGGCCCGCGCGGCCGCGTCGGGCACCGGCAGCTCGGCCGCGTGGTCGACCCGACCCGGCCGGGCTGCCAGCGCTTCCTCGAGCAGATCCGCACGGTTGGTGGTGAGTAGGAAGGTCACGTCGATATCGCTGCCGAGGCCGTCCATCTCGTTCAGCAACTCGAACAACAGCGGATTTTCGCCGAGGTTGTGTCCGCGCTCCTCGGCGATCAGGTCAACGTCCTCGACCACCACGACAGCAGGCTGCAACGTGCGGGCGACCGAGCATGCCTGCGAGATCATTCGGAGTGCCCGGCCCGACAAGAGGACGACGGTCACCCCCGGCAGCCTGCCGAGGAGGTAGCGCACGGTGTGCGTCTTGCCGGTGCCCGGCACGCCATAGAGCAGCACCCCGCGCCGCAAATGCTGGCCGCTAGCCAGCAGCCGAGGCGCGTGCCGGGCCACGCCCAGCACTTGCCGTTCGATGCCGTCGATGACATCCGACGGCAAGACGACCTGGTCGCGGGCTACGTCCGGGCGGTCGACAAAGGTCAGCAGCGCGGTTTCGTCGCGATCGAATACCTCGTCACCGAATGCGATCACGTGGCCGCGAAAGACGTTGTGCTCGATGCTGAGCTCGCGGATCGCCGCGACAATGCCAGTCGCGCGATCGGGGCTGGTAGCAGCGACCTCGACGCTGACACCCCGGTGCATGCCGTGTTGCTCGGGGCCGCGCACCAGCAGTGCAGCCTGCCCGTCGGCGTCGCTCGCCAGGTAGATCGCACATTGCACGCACGGCCGGCTCAGGCCGCCGGGCCCGGCCGGAAGCGCTTGCGTCTCAACGCTGCCGATGCCTGGTCCCCGCTGTTCGGTGTTGTGCAGCAAGTCAGACAGGCCGAAGTCGCGGTGCCGGTACTGGGTGAGCCCGACGAGGCGGTGTTCCCGGCCGGGCGCCGCCACCCAGGCGTCCAGGCCAGTCTGGACATTGACCCGGTCATAGGCGGGCCACGACCCTTTGGCCACTGGGAGGTCGGCGCCCTGCCCGCCCAGGTGCTCGCTGAGCATCCGGCCGACTGACTGATCCTCGGCGCGGGCCGCTGCGACCGTGCGTGCTACCAGCCTCCTGGCCAGGCGGCCAATGTCGGCGAGCTCTGGTGGCGTGGCCTCGTCGGCTACCCCGCCGTAGGTCAACTGCCCGCGCGGCATCTGCCCACCGCGCAGACTCCCGGCTGCATGGATCCGCTCCGAACGACCGGACTTCACTTTCGCAGCATAAGCCCGCGTGCCGCGGGACGAGGATCAGAGCGTCGCAGCGACGGCGGCCGTGCAGGCTTGGGTGATTGCCGCGCGGAGTTTGGCGCCGTCAGCCCGGTCGGTCCGGACCTCGATCAGCCGGAGCCCAGTCCCGGCCAGCGCATCTGGGAGGTCGGCCGCGCGCTCGAGCCTCACGTACGGGAGCCCCGCCGCCGCGGCGAGCGAGGCCAGGTCCGCGCCGTGCGGCGTGCCAAAGACGCGCTCGAACGAGTCGGGGAACGCGGCCGGCTCGAGGGTCGAGAAAATGCCGCCGCCATCGTTGTTGACGACGACGAGGCACAGGTCGGGGCGCGGCTCGAGCGGACCAAGCATGAGGCCCGGCGCGTCATGCAGCAGTGCCAGGTCGCCGAGCAGCGCGACGGCGGGCCCGCCACCGGCCGCCTGATGCGCCAGCGCCGCGCCGATCGAAGCTGAGACCAGGCCGTCGATGCCGCTCGCTCCCCGGCTGGCCAGTACGCGCACATCAGCGCGCGGTGCCATGTGCCGGTCGAGGTCCCTGGCCGGCATGCTGGCTGCCGCCCACAGCAACCCGCCAGCTGGCAGCGCGGCGGCCAGGTCGCGGGCCAGCATCGGCTCACTGAGCGCGGTACCGTCCGCGGCGTCGGAGCCGTCGGTGAGCACGGAGGTCTCCGCCAGTACGGCATCGGCGGCTGCGCGGGCCGCTGCGTCGCCGGCCAGCCAGGAGCCGAGCCAGCCGCCCCGGTCCGGCTCAGCAGGCACTGCGCGCACCGTTACCCGGCCGGCCACGTCGGTGGCCGTTCGCGCCGGGTCTGACCAGCGGCCGGCGCCCTGCGCCAGCACGACATGACGGGCGGCGCCGCGGCGGAGCAGGGCAAGCTGACCGCGGGTCAGGCCGGGCCGCCCGGCCGACACGATCACCTCAGGCTGATGCGTGCTCGTGAACGCGGGACTGTCCAGCAGGAACTGATACGAGCTCAGCGCGACCGGGCCCTGCCGTGCGCCCGACGACGGTTCCGCTAGCAGCGGCCAGCCTGCGTCGGCCGCGAGCCGGACGACGCTGGCCGGATCCAGCGCGCCGTCGCCGACCACGACCACGCCACGTTCGGTCCAGTCGAGCTCCAGTTCCGGCAGCCCGGCGACCCGATCGGCGGCTGCGGCCGCCCGGGTCCAGGGCTGCCCATCCGGCCTGCCGTCCAGCGGTTCGCGCCACGATGATTCGCCGGGCGCGTCGATACGGTCGGGTACCAGGGGATCACGCAGCGGCACGTTGAGATGCACCGGACCGGGGTAGGCGGCCCCGTTCCCATCTGCAATCCAGTACGCCCGGCTCGCCAGCGAACGCCAGTACCCGACCTGCCCTGGGCGGTCCTCAGGCACGCCGACCTCGCTGAACCAGCGAACGGCGTCGCCGTAGAGCTTGACCTGGTCGATCGTCTGATTGGCGCCGGTGCCGCGCAGCTCGGGCGGCCGGTCGGCGGTCAGCACGAGCAGCGGCACGCCCGCCTCGTCGGCCTCGATCACGGCCGCGTGGAAGTGCGCGGCCGCGGTCCCGGACGTGCATACGACGGCGACGGGACGGCCGCTGGCCTTAGCCAGGCCGAGCGCGAGGAAGGACGCCGACCGCTCGTCGATGCGCACGTGCAGGCGCAGCGGGGATCCAGGACGAGCCGACGACGACGCCGCGTGCAGCGCCATCGCGAGCGGCGCGCTGCGTGACCCGGGCGCGATCACGGCTTCCCGCAATCCGCACCGGATCAGCTCGTCGACGAGCACAGTGGCGAACGCGGTCGAGCTGTTCACAGCCCCTCGGGCCGCAACTCTGTCGGCTGCAACTCTGGCGGCCGGATTTCTGTCGGCCGGAACTCAGTCGCCGGGAACTGGGCCGGCAGGAACTGGGCCGGCAGGAACTGGGCCGCCGCCAGCAGTCGCGCCCGCCAGTCCCGTGCGTCAACCTCCCAGCGGGCTAGCTCGGCCTGGTCGACCACGGCCGGCCGGACCGGCAGCTCTCCCCCGGCCTCGGTCAGCGGCTCCGCGGTCACGTCACCCGCCAGCAGGCTCATGGTCGCCAGCCCGCACGCGTACGGCAGTTCCGGCAGCGCGGCCGCGAGCGCGACGCCGGCGGCCAGGCCGACCGACGTGTCGACCGCGCTGGACACGACTACAGGCAGCCCGCAGGCCGCGGCGATCTCAAGCCCGGCCCGGACGCCGCCGAGCGGCTGGGCCTTGAGCACGACAATGTCGGCGGCCCCCGCAGCGCGGACCTTCAGCGGGTCCTCGGCGCGGCGGATCGACTCGTCGGCGGCCAGCGGCACGTCGACCCGGCGCCGCAGCGCGGCCATGTCCGCAAGGCTGGCGCACGGCTGCTCGGCGTATTCGAGGTCGAATGGCGCCAGCGCGATCAGCATCCGCGCG
>DATHPF010000226.1:0-4220 GCA_035484155.1 Streptosporangiaceae bacterium | reverse complement strand
GCGAAGATGATCAAGCCCAGGCCGAACCAGAAGACCGGCCACGATATCCCCCAGGACGGAGGCCAGTGGACCCAGTCGACGGGCCAGGTGACCAGCTGGCCTAGCAGGTTCAGCCGGGCGAACCCTTCGGCAACGCAGGCCACCAGAGCACCGGCCAGCAGCCACCAGCCGAGGATCAGCACCAGCCGGGCGGCCTGGGCGGTGTAGATGCCGTCGCGGGCGGCGGTTCGGGCGAGCCGCATTGCCAGGTAGAGCGCGCCGACGCGGAGCAGGCCAGGTGGCAGCAGGGTGAGCGTGAAAGCCAGGGCCTGCCCGGCGGTGGGATGGGCCGCGACGCCCAGAATGGCGCCGTTCCAGGTGGCTTGCACGCCGGGGGCCAGGCCGGAATGGATGAACACGCTGCCAGCGTGCTGAAGCAATGGTGGCCCGGTGGTCAGCCAGACGCGCAGCGGCTGGTCGGGCTGAGATGTCAGGGCTGGGGCGAACAGGGTCCCGGCGCGAGTCAGGGCAACGATCGCCTGGAGTGCGGTGGCGACGGTGAAGAGCCAGAACACCCAGGTGACCGCAGTGGCGAGCCGGTCAAGGGTGACGAGTCGGCCCAGCCGGCTGCGTGGCGTGAGGGGCTTGAGGCTAGGTGCGGACATCGGGAGCCTCGCTTATCGACTATCGTTATTATCGAGGATCGTAAATAACGATAATCGTTGTGTCAAGGGCGAGGGCGCCTGGTCATACTCCTGCCACTCCAGGCGGAGTACCCGCCCGGGAACCGGGACGCTTACCAGGCTCGTGCGGCCGCAATTCTCGCCGGGGAACTCGCTGCGCTCGTACACGGCGTGCCCACTCGCGCCGGGCTGACACAAACTGAGCTAGCAAGGCGAGTGGGCACCACGCAGTCGTCGATCGCGCGGATTGAAGGCGGCGGCAGCATGCCCACAATCGACATGCTGTCGCGGCTCGCTCGCGCGACTGGGCCGTCAGTGAGGCTATTGTCTGCTGGAGTCGCGGATATCGAGATTAGGCGCCGCCTGAGCGAACCGCCGGTTGTCGTCGTCGCCGACGTAAGCGGCGCGCACGAGTCGGGCCGGTCCGCGGCGTCTGCGGGCGGGGGCCGCGGGCACGATCGGCCATCCCGGTCCAGAACCCTCTGAGCTGTCCCGGCGTCATCTGCTGCCACGGCGCCTGGCGGGTCAGCGGATGCCGGAGGCTGCGCTTCAGCAAGATGAGCTGGCGACGGCAGAACGCCTCGCTCAGCTCGACGCGCGGCAGGCCGCCCTTCGGCGGGTACGGGCACAGCTCGAACACGCAGCCGTCGACGCAGCTGACGCCGGGAACGATCGTCACGGCGGTGCCAACGGTGAGGCCGGGCTCGAGCGCCTCGCGGTAGCGCGTGATGCAGGGCGGCAGGTCGTCGCGGTTCGAGCGGCGCAGGCGACGCTCGCGCTCGTGCGGGAGGTCGCCTCGCTCGGCGAGATTGCGTGCCAAGAGTACGTCGGCGACGAGCTGCTGGGCGCGGCCGTTGAGCGCGCTCCAGCCCGCGGACGGCGGGATCCACAGCCGGTGGCGGCGCTGCTGCGTCATCTTGCTGAGGTTCCGGGAGCCGACCTGACCGACGATGCCGCCTTCGTCGATCCACAGGTACCGCTGCGGCCGCTCGGTTTTGAGCGCCAGGACGCAGAGCGTTGCCGCCTGGCTGACGAACGGGTGCGGCTCGTGCCGGGTCCCCGGCTTGCGGTCGCGGTCGCCGCGGTCGCGGTCGGGCCGTTCGCGGCCGGCGACGTCGAGCCAGTGCTGCACGATCTTCTCGGGCCGGGCGCCGTACTTGTCCCAGGGCTGCTTGGTTTCGGACAGGTTCAGCAGGGTCAGCGCATGGATGAGGGTCAGCTGCGTGAACCAGTACCGTGAGTTCTTGAGCATTTCCAGCGCCTGCTCGGCCAGGAACATGCGCGACTCACGCAGCAGGTCGGGCTGGCCGGCGCGGCGGTTGGCGGCGTACTTGAACCCCTGCGCCAGCGCGATCTCCTGCGCGATGGGCAGGTCCTGCTCCCCGTTGACGCGTCCATCCTGACCGACGTGCCGGAGCCACTGTCCGAGGTCTGCCCGGGCGTGTTCGGCGACGAGCCGCTCGGCAGGTGCGGTGCCGCTGCCGCCCGTCGAGCCGACCAGCATCGGCGCCAGCCAGGCGCTGATGATGGCCGCTCGCGAGACTTCCGGGGTGATGGGGTCGTGCCGGGATGCGCGACGTTTGGCATGCGGATCCGCCGGTGGCGACTCAGTCCGCTTGCCTCGGTCAGCACGCTTGTCTCGATCAGCACGCTCGGCTCTATCCGCACGTTCCTCTGTGCAGGCCAGGCAGGGCGCGGTGACGATGCGCCGGAGCTCCTCGTAAGCCGTCTCACCGCCGGCGCCGATCTCCTGCGCCGCCGCGAGCTGGACCGGGTAGGACGGGTCGGAGCAGCCGATCCCAAACAGCTGCGCGTACGCCGGCCTGTCCCGCACATCGTGCCCGCGCCGCTGCCTGTCGTCGATCATCCGCGCCGCGTCGCCGAAGCGGTGCACGAGCCCCAGCTTGCCTTCCTCCAGCGTGCGCGGATCCTGGGCGTGGATGTTGGACCAGCGTTCCCTGATCTCGGCCGCGATAGCTTCGTGCGCGGGCTGGTCACTGACGCAGTCCATCTCCAAGACGGCCGCGTACATGTCCAGGACCTTGTTGTCCTTCCTGGTTGCGGCGCTGGCGCTGGCGCGCAGCGGCCCGAGGAAGTCCGGCTGGCCGCTGTCAGGGTCAGGCGCGGCGGCGCGGCGCACGCGGCGGACGGGGCGGATGGGCCGCGCCGGTCCAGCGGCGGTGTCGCGAGTACGGCCGGGCAAATCAGCCTCACGGGACCGCAGCACGAGCGCGATGACGAACTCCCGGCCGGGCCGTGGGTACTCCAGCGCCTCTCGCAGGTACTCGGGATCGCGGACAGCCTCGTCGAGCAGCCGGGAGCCGAGATAAGCCTGCATCAGGCTGTGCGGGAAGCGGATGCCGTGCCCGCGCACTTCGACCAGCTCCAGCTGCGCCGCCCAGGCCGCGGCGAGGCGCACGTCGACGTTGGCAACGCCAGGCGCCTGACCGGTCTGCTCGTCGATCTCGGCGAGCCGTCGCGTCACCTCGGCCTCCAGGTGCGGGCCGAGCTTGGTCTCGAACTTGACCTCCAGCTTGTCCGCGCTCAGCCCGGCGCACGCGAGGGCCGACATCTGCTCGAGGGCGGCCCGCCGCTCGGCACGGTTCAGCGGGATCTCTTCACGGAGGTGGCCATTGATCAGAGCGCGTTCCCAGGTTTCGAGAAGGCTCAGCCTCAGCTTGGAGCGATCAACGCCACGCGTGTCGACAACGCCCTGCTGCCCTGCCGAGGTGGGCTCGAGCAGCCCCTTGACGTGCAGCTCGCGCGTGATCTGGAGGTACAGCGGCGCCTCGACGACGTCGGCGGTCTCGACGATCCAGGCCAGCCGGCGCTCGTCCTCGCTGGTGCCGTCGCTGCCGATGTAGGCCAGGGCCGCCTCGAAGCTGAGCGGCTCCAGGTTGAGGATGGCCGCGTCGGTCGCGCGGAGCGGATCGTGCGGACGGGAGGCGATGACGAGCGGCAGGTGGTGCTGGTGCGCGCGCCGGATGGCCTCGCGGATGATGTTGTCCCGCTCCGGCTCGGCGCCCGGCCCGACCAGGGCCTCCTCCAGCCCGTCGGCGAGCACGATGATCTTGCCGTCCTTGCGCAGCCGCCGCCAGATGGTCTCGCCCTCGGCGGCGGAGATCAGGCCGGGGTTGACCTCGTTGAGGAACCGGGTGCGGGCCATGGCTTCGAAGTCCAGCTCCGTTGTCGCGTCCCGCAATTTGATGGGAACGGGGATCGCTCGCTTCTCCGCCAGGTATTCCGTCAGCCGGACGAGGACGGCAGTCTTGCCCGTTCCGACGCCGCCGACGATGACGTGCGGGCGGCTGGTGCGATCGTGCAGGTCCGTCATCACCGCCATGCACAGCTCGTCGCGGCCGACGACCTGATCGATGATCGCGCCCGCCGTGGGCACGAGCTCGCGGGATTCCTCGCGTGCCTTGACGCGGTAGCTACGTTGCAATCCGAACAGCCGCCAGAGCAGGAACGAGGACGCGAACGCGACGAGTACGCCGGACGCGATGATGTTGGTGGCGACGCCGCAGGAGAAGCCGAGTGCGCCGCAGCGCTTGTCCG
>DATHPF010000225.1:0-2395 GCA_035484155.1 Streptosporangiaceae bacterium | reverse complement strand
TGCTAGTCAGCGGAGCCGGTACAAGACCTCGCCAGCCTCGCGGACCACCAGCGTGGCCGGATCAGCCTCGAAATCCGCGACGTCTACCCGGGCAGGATCGAGGTAGTTCAGGTTGACCGACCGGACCACATCCTCGGGTATCCCGGTGGCGAGCGTGACCGTGACGCGACACTGCTCGCCGGTGGCCTCGTCCCAGCTGCCCGCTCCTCGCAGGTGCGTGGAGTGCGCCAGCACGCTCCAGTGCAGGGCCTGAAATTTGTCCCATTGCTTTACGAAATAATCACGGCAGTGGTAGCCGATCTCGTTGATCTCCGGATGCATGCGCGCGACGTCGGAGATGTGCGGCGCATAGATGATGACCTCACCGCCGTCGGCAACGACTGGCTCGACCTTGTAGAAGCCCTTGGCCGCGGTCCACATGTCCTCGTACCTGCGTGGCATGACCGACAGCACCCGCCGGACCGGCTTGTCGAGGTAACGGACGTGGGTCTGCGCCGCGACGTCGGCCGCCGCCGCCCAGGCCTGCTCGGGCGAGCCGAACGTCGCGGCGTGCAGCCCGCCAGCCGCCGCCGTCACAACGCACAGCGCGAGGCGCTGGCTTGGGATCAGCCGGGCGGCCTCGTCAATCAGGGCTCGTACCGGAGTCACGCCACGGGTGCCGATGATGCTGGCGCTGGTGATCAGCGCGCCCAGCCAGTGGGACAGGTCGATGATGTCCTGCCCGGCGACACCGGGGAAGAAGTACTTGTTGCCGCCAGAGAACCCCACCACCTCGTGCGGGAACACCGGCCCGACAACCAGCGCCACGTCGTGCTCGGCAACGGCCCGGTTGAGCTTGACATCGACAGCGACGTGCAGCAGGCCGCCGGACAGCTCGCCGATGCGGTCGGCGGGGATCGTGCCAAGATCGACGAAGGTATCAGGGTCTTGCCACCGGTGATTGAGCACCTGCAGCCCCGGATAGCGGTCGGCAAGCCGGCCGGGCGGGTAGCCGAGCCAGGCAGCCAGCTGCTCATCAGGCATCGCGGCGTGAGTGCCGAGGGCGACCAGCGCCGTCAGTGCCGAGACGCGCCCGTGCAGGGCGGCATGGACCGCGCCGAAAAGCAGCGGCAGGGGGCAGCTGCGAGTGGCGTCCGGCACGATCACGCACACACTGCGCCCGTCGACGTCGAGCGCTGCCAGCGACTCGGCGATGAACGCGGTGACCTCCGCACCGGTGAGCACCTCGTGCGCGCCGCCGACGAATGCGGCGGGTCCGGCTGCGGTGCCGGGACCATGGGTGTGCGTCATGTCCTCTTCCTGCCGCGGCAGTACCGGTTCCTGCCGCGGGATACACCGGCCGCCCCGCCGCTCGGATGGCTGAGCGGATACTCTCGCCACGCTAATGGCTACGATCTCACCCGCCGTGCACGCCCTGGCCCGGCGTGCCGGGGACGGGCGCCCGGCCGCGCCAGTTGGTCATGTCCACCTCGGCCTGGGCAGCTTCTTCCGCGCCCACCAAGCCTGGTACACCGAGCACAGCCCGGATCGCGACCTGTGGGGCATTGCCGCCTTCAGCGGGCGAAGCAGCGCCCTGGCCAATGCGCTGGCCAGCCAGGACTGCCTCTATACACTCGTCACCCGGTCGGCGGAGCGCGATCGGTTCGCCGTCATCGCCAGCCTGTCGGCGGCCCATCCGGCCGCCGATCATGACAGCTTCCTGCGTTACCTGGCCGCGCCGTCGGTGCGGGTGCTGACGCTCACCATTACCGAAGCTGGCTACCATCGCGGCAGCGATGGTGACCTGGATACCAGGCATCCCGCGGTGGCGGCGGACCTGACGGCGCTGCGCGCCGGGCTGACCGAGCCGGTCGGCACGGCCGCCGCCCGGCTGACCGCCGGGCTCGCGGCCCGATACGCGGCCGACGGCGCACCGATCACCATCGTGTCCTGCGACAACCTGCCGGACAACGGCCGCGTCACCGCCCGGATAGTGGAGCGGTTCGCCGAGCTGATCGACCCTGCGCTAGCCGCGTGGATCGCCGCGTCGGTGAGCTTCCCCAGCACCGTCGTCGACCGCATAACTCCGAGCCTCGGCGCCGTCGACCCCGCCGTCGTTGCCGCCCGAACGCACCGCGCCGACCGGGCGCCCGTGGTGACCGAGCCGTTCAGCGAGTGGATCCTCAGCGGGTCGTTCCCAGCCGGCCGGCCGGGCTGGGAGCACGGCGGCGCCGTCTTCACCGACACCATCACGCCGTTCGAGCAACGCAAGCTGTGGCTGCTTAACGGGGGCCACTCCCTGCTCGCCTACGGCGGATCGCTGCGCGGACATGACACCATCGCGGCCGCCGCCGGCGACCAGGTCTGCCTCGACTGGCTCGAGCAGTGGTGGCAGGAGGCCGCGGCGCACCTCGTC
>DATHPF010000224.1:0-13140 GCA_035484155.1 Streptosporangiaceae bacterium | reverse complement strand
TGCACACGCCCGCCGAACCCAACGCCGGGCCGTCCGGTTCCGGCACTGTCGTGCTGGAACTGGGCCCCGGCGCCGGGGCCCTGGTCTTGCATGCCCCTGCGGACATGAACGGCACCGAGATCCAGATCAGCCAACCCGGCGACGCTGGCCAGCACGGCCACCGCACCCACTCCATGGTCCGGCCCCGGCACGTCGCCAGCGGGACCCAGTACGCCGCCGTCTACCCGGGACTGCCACCGGGCGAATACACCATCTGGGCGCAGGACGGGAGTCCCGCCGTCACCGCCACAGTCGCCGAAGGCGTCGCGACGACGGCCAGCTGGCCGGACCGCTGAACGTCCGCTAGCGGGCCAGCCGCGCTCGCCCGCTAGCGGACATCGCCTGTCGCCGTGGCCGGAGCCGGCGGCTTCGGCTGCGCGATGTCGATCTCGCCGGGCTCGTCCAGGTGCAGCTTCGACGGCCACCAGTTCCACTTGCCGAGCAGCACGACGGTCGACGGAACCAGCAGCGTACGGACCAGGAACGTGTCCATCAGGATGCCGAGCGCGAGGCCCAGGCCGATATCGCGGACCTGGCTGGCGCCCGAGCCGCTCCCGGCCGCGACCGTCAGCACGATGAACGAGCCGGCCAGGACCAGTCCCGCCGACGTGATCGTCGTACCAGTGGCGGCGATCGCCTTGGCGACCGCCTGCCGGAGCGGCAGCTTGTGCGCTTCTTCCCTGATTCTGGTCATCATCAGGATGTTGTAATCCTCGCCGAGCGCCAGCAGGAAGATGAACATCAGGAAGGGCATGAAGAACACCAGGCCGCCGCTGTGGCCGATCTTGATGAAGATCAGCACGGACAAGCCGAGCGCGGCGAGGTAGGAGACGCCAACCGAGGCGATCAGGTACAGCGGGGCCACGAGGCTGCGGAGTACCAGTGCCAGCAGGATGCCGATCGCCAGGATGGCGATCGGGATGATGCGCTTCAGGTCGCTCGTCGAGATCACGCTGATGTCGTGCAGCGCGGCCGCCTCCCCCGCGACGCCCGACGCTGTCGCCCCCACCGAATGCTGGATCCCGGTCGTGGTGGCCCGGATTCCGGGCACGGCGTTCAGCGCCTTAGTGCTGCCCGGATCACCGGCTGTCAGCCCGGTCGAGAACTGGACTGTCCGGCCGTCGGGGCTGACGAAGTTCGCCGTCACCCGGTAGAGCTGGTAGGCCTGCGCGGGGATCCTGCCGCCGAGCAGTGCGCCCGGGGCTGGCGTGGCCGGGAGCTTGTTCGGCGGACCAAGCGCGCCAAACAAGCCCTGGTACTGGGCCGGCGTCAGCGTGATCCCACCGACGGGATCCAGCGCGCCGGTCACCTGCGTGAAGTCACCGCTGGCGCGCAGCTCACTGGTCGCCTTGGCCAGCGGCGCGGCGTTGTCCCAGATCGGCTGCGAGAACTTGAAGATGATCGTGGTCGGGTTAGCCGATGACTGCGGGAAGTACTTGGCCAGCAGCGCGGCGCCAGCCGCCGAGTCGCTGGCGGCGGGCGGCGTCGTGGTGCCGCCGAAGCCCGCGGCGGTGTAGCCGAGTACGGCGAACGAGAGGCCACCGAAGAACACGAGGCCAGCCACCAGCGTCGCCCCGGGGTGCTGGACAATCCGGCCGGCGACCCGGCCCCAGACGCCGGGCTTGCCGCTGCCCTGGATGCTCAGCGGGATCAGCTTCGGCTTGCCGAACAAGGCCGTGAACAGCGAGCGCTTCACCGCCAGCAGCGACAGCCGGATGGACAGCAAGGCCGGCAGCAGGGTCAGCCCGGCCACCAGGATGACGCCGACGGCGATGGCGAACGGCCAGGCGAGGTCGGAGTAGAAGGAGAAGCTGGCCAGCAGCAGGGTCAGCACGGCCGCGATTACGGTAGCTGCCGACGCGCTGATGGACTCGCCGACCCTGGTGACCGCGCGAACGATGGCGTCCCGCGCCGACGGCCGCGGATGGGCGAGGTCCGCGAGGATACTCGACCCCGTTCCGGTCCTGCCGGGGTAGTGCTCTCCCCCGGTCTCATGCCCCGACCCGCGCAGCTCCTCCCGGACACGGAACACCAGGAACAGTCCGTAGTCAGTGCCCGCGCCGATCACCAGCACGATGAGCAGCAGCTGGGCAATCGGCGAGACCTGGAGTCCGTGCTTGGCGGCCTCGGCCACCAGCGGACCGGCGATTGATACCGACAGCAGCGGCGGGAGGACCGTGGTGATCGCCAGACTGAGGGAGCGGAAAATCAGCACGAGCAGCAAGACGACAAACAGCGCCGACAGGCCCTGCACCTTATTACCTGTATTACCGGAGGCCTTCTGCTGGTCGACCTGGACGGCGAGGTCGCCTGTGACGTGCGCGTGCAGGTTCGGCGGCAGGTGGGCGCTGGTGATCTGCGCGCGCATGCCGTCGACCAGGTTTTTTGCATAATCGGGGTTACCACTGCCGGCCACGCTGGCCAGCGCGATCAGCTGCTCGGCCTGGCCGTTGGCAGACCGGCCGGCGTTGACGACCTTGGCGATCCCGGGCACGGTCCCGAGGTTGTGCGCCAGGCGATCGAGCGCCGCGACGTCGGCGGACGTGAGTGATCCAGCGGTGGTTGCCGCGACGACCGGGATCGGCTGCCTGTTCGAGGTGCCGAACGGCGCCGCGAGTGTCGCGGCCTGCGAGCTTGGCGAACTCGGCGGCAGGAACTTCTGGTTATTACCCTGCGTCACGCTCGATAGTGCCGGCAGCTGGGTTGCCGCAAGAACTGCCCCCGCGATCCAGAGCAGCAGCACTAGCCAGCGAAAGCGAACACTAAACCGGCCGATCGCCCCGTAGATCGCATCGACGTTCATGAGCACGAATCCTACGGGACCGGGCGCGATGGACAGGTGTCGGGCCGCGTACCGCCGGCTGAACTCGCGGCACCGCAGCGCGTCTGGCGGTGCCCGCGTATCGGTCAGTGCACGCGGGTGATCCGGCCAGTTATCCGGTCGCGGACGCCGGACCCGCGGGCGCCGGCTGCGTGTCGGGCTGGACGTCATCGGCGAGCGCGTCCACCGCGCCAGTCAGCTCGCGCAGCGCCGGCAGCGACGACACCAGGCTCCGCCTGCTGGCGGCTGGCAGTGCCGTGAGCGCGGCCGCCAGGATGCGCGAGTTGACCTGCTGCCAGTCGGCGACGACGGCATGGCCCGCAGCGGTCAGGTCGAGTACGGCGGTACGCCGGTCGGCGACACCGCCCGTGCGGACCACCAGAGCGGCCCTGGCCAGCCCGTTCGCGAGCGTCGCAACCGAGCTTGGCGCCAGCCGGAGCAGCCGGGCGACCTGGCCGGGCCGGGCGGCTGGGTTTTCCGCCAGGCAGGACAGGAACTCCAGCTGAGCCACCGACAACCCGCCGGGAAGGGTCCCGCCCGGCCCGTAAGCGCGCGCGGCCCGCCGCATGGCGCGGCGCAGCCTGGAGACGGCGTCAGCGAGCGCCAGCCCTGCTGGATCCGGCTCGACGGCCGCGGCGGGCTGGGGAGACATGATCCTCAGCATAGCCAGCGCGACGGCGCTGGCCGTCGCGCCGCCGCGCTCGCCGGTGCCTAATATCCGGCGTTGGCGCGTCATCTTGGCCCTATCCCGAATACTCTGCCGTTAGCGCTGGTCATCAGCTCAGACAAGGGACCGGCACCTAGGCCCGAGCAGGGATAGTCAGGGACATGCCGGGCGCGGTGCTGGCCTGTTAGCCGCAATGCCGCCAGACTCGGCTAGGGCAGGTCCGGGCTCCGCCTCCGCGCGGCCGGGCAGCCGCAGGAAGGACACCGATGCAGGAGCTGCGCCTCGTCGCGGTCAGCGAGGACGGCAGCTACGCCATCCTTGCGGTGCCGGGACGCAGCGGTCGGTTCCTGTTGCCCATAGATGAGCGGCTGAGGACGGTGGCCAAGGGTCAGTTCTCCCGGCTCGCGCAGTACGAGATCGAAGTGGAGAATCCGTTGCGACCCAAGGAGATCCAGGACCGCATCCGGGCTGGCGAGACGGCAGATGAGATCGCGGATGCGGCCGGGATACCGCCGGATCGGGTCCGCCGGTTCGAAGGTCCCGTGCTGGCCGAGCGACAGTACCGCGCACAGGAAGCACAGCGCGCGACCATTCGCGGCCGGAGCGATTCCGGCCCCGGACCTCGGCTGGGTGACATCGTCGCCGAGCGACTGACCGGAGTAGGCGCGCACGCGGACAGCGCTGAGTGGGACTCGCGTAAGCGGCCAGACGGCAACTGGCAGGTCCGGCTCCAGTTCAGCATCGGCGGCCGGGCTAGCGCCGCCGAGTGGATCTACGATCCGCGACGCCGTCATGTCATCCCGGACGACGATCAGGCGGTCCGGCTGTGCCTGCCACAGGAAGAGTGGGCCGCGGTGACGTTCGCCGAGCGCAGCCGGGCGACGGCGACTGTGACGCCGATCGGGTCGCGGCAGCACAGCCCGTACGCAGACCAGGGACGTGAGCAGGAGCGCAGGATCGCGGCAACGCCGCCTCGGCCCAGGGACGCCGATTTTGCCGTGTCCGGGGACATCGACTCCGCGCGCGCGATCCCCGCGGCGTCCGCTGGAGCGGCCGCGGGCCGCCCCGCAGCGGCGCCTGCGGCTCACGGTGACGGCGCTACTGAGCAGCTGGCGGACGCTCCCGCGGCCAGCACAGGGGCGGCCGCCGACGCGGCCGAACTGCGAGCGGCGTCAGCCAAGAAGGCGGCAGGCGGCAGGTCCAGGCGCGCCTCGGTGCCGTCCTGGGACGAGATCATGTTCGGGACATCTCGCCAGCAGGACTAGGACGACCGCTCCCGCCGCGGGTCGCACGGGCGCGGGTTACGCGCTGTCGCAGCGTAGGATTCAGGCCGCCGGATGCGGTGACGCCGCAGCTAGATACGGGACCGAGATACGGGGCAGGGTGAGGCAGCGTGCGCCGGGGTGGAATTGGCCGCCGCAGCAAGGTAACGAGGTCGCTGGTCGGCGTGCTGGCCATGAGCCTGGCGCTCGGCGGCTGCGGGCTGCTCGGCAAGACGACGGCGCTGGTCGCCGACGCCCCGCTGACGATGTCGGTCACCAGCCCGGAGTTCTCCAACAGCGTCATCCCGGCCCGGTTCACTTGCTCCGGGACGGGCGTGAGCCCGCCGATTTTCTGGTCCGCGCCGCCGCCCGGCACCAAGTCGCTGGCCCTGGTCGTCGACGACTCGGCGACCCCGATCTCGCCGCGGGTGTACTGGTTCGTCTTCGACATCAGCCCGGCGACGACTGACCTTCAGATCGGCACGCTCCCGCCGCATGCGCGGGAGGCGATGAACAGCGCCGGACACGCCAAGTACGACGCGCCGTGCCCGCAGGGCACCCCGCATAACTATCGGTTCACGGTCTACGCGCTCAACACGTCCTTCGGGAGTTCGCTGCCCAGGAATCCCGGGCTGCTCCAGGTGCTGACCGCGATCGCGCCACACGTGACCGCCCGCGGCACGCTGACCGCCAGGGCCTGTCCACCCCGGAATTTCAGTAGCTGCCGGACGGCCGGGACTTAGCGGCCCGCGCCGCAGCTGCTGGCTACTCTCGGTAGTTGGCTGACGGAGGAAACACGCGACGCGGTTGGGGAAAGTTCCCGAATTGCGTGACAAGGCGTATAGCGTCCGACACAATCACTGTTCAGGCAGATCTGCCGCAGTAAGAAATTAGGGTGCTTGCACTTCCGGGGGAGGCTCGCGCAGATGGCCGCGCGAGTCTGGCTGGCGCCACCCCGAGGCCATATCAGTGGGATGGTGTGATGATCACTACGATCTTGATTGTCCTTGTGGCCGTGGTCGTGCTGATCGTAATAATTGCTGTCCTCGCCTTGCACTTCCTGCGTGCGGACGACTCCGACACCTTTGACGAGCACGACGAGATGCCAGCGGACTCGCGCCGCTCGCGCCGCTCCCCCGCAGAGCCAGCACGCGAACTGGTACCGGCGGCAGCCGACCGACGCAGATCGCGGCCGGAGCCGGACCGTGAGCAGCGGCCAGCCGAGCGCCCGCTGCGAGCGGTCGAGGATCGGCCCGGCCGCACTGCCGGTGACCGGCCCGCCGGCTACCGTGATCGCGACACCGGACCGCGCCCTGCCCCTGCTGAGCGCCGCAACGGGCAGACCGCTGGTCAGCGTCCGGTCGCGGCCAGCGCCCGTACGGCCAAGCCTGCCAAGGTCGCCGCCGCTGATGCGGCGACGGCTGCGTGGGACTCGCTGTCCGACGTCGACTACTGGGCTGAGCTAGCCGCTGACAAGCCGCAGGTCAGTCCCGCGCCGCCAGCCGCCGGCCCGACGCGGCCGAACGGCATCGCCCGGCGCGGACGCGACGCCAGTCCCGCAGTCCGGGCGGCAGCCGACGGTCGCGCTGCGCAGCGCGGCGAGTCTGGCCCCATGCCCGCCGCCGCGCCGCCGAGTGGCCCGCAGCCGATCGGACAACTGCCGGTTCGGTCGAGGTCGCATCCCTCGCGCACCGCGCCCGCTGCCACTTCCGGTCGGCCTGCCGAGATCGGCCGGACTGAGCAGCTACCTGTCCGTGCAGCGCGTGCCTATGGCGGCGAGCCGACTACGCAGAGCCTGGCTGCGCTTGCGCGTCTGTCCGGCCAGCAGCCGGCCGCTGCGCCGCGGCCCGCAAGCGGCCAGCGCCCCGCCAGCCCACAGCGCCCCGCCAGCGGACAGCGCCCGGTCGGTAATCAGCGACCTGCGCCAGATCCCCGGCTGGCTGGCGGCCGACCCGGTCCCGGCCAGCGGTCAGGGCAATCTCCGCTGCCTGGCGTTCCGGCGGCACAGGCATCGCCGCCGAACGGGTACCCGAGGACGCCCGTACCACTGGACGACGACCCGCTGACGAGCCCGTCGTTCCCCGCCATCAACACGTCAGACAGCCGCTCGTATCGCACCCGGCGGCCAGGTGCCGCCCAGAGCGGCCCGCACACTGGTCCGCAGCCGACCTCGCCGTACGCTCACGACCCGGCTCCGGTCCGCCCGGCTCCGGTCCCCTCGGCGCCGCCACCAGTCGCGAACCCGTACGGCAGTTACGTCAGCGCGCCGTTGCCGGCCTACCAGGACCTCGGTCAGTCTCAGCCCGAGGCCGCGAGCTACGGATCCGGTTATCCCGGCACACAGCAGGCCGATGGCAGCTGGTACCCCGCCGCGGCCACCGGTTACCTGCCCTCCGGCTACACCGGCGGCGACTACACCAGCAACGAGTACAGCCGCGCAGATGGCGGCAACGGCTACGCCGACAACGGCGGTAACCCCGCGGTCGGTCACGGCTATGCCGCTGTTGATTACCCGAACGCCGGCTATCAGGGCTACCAGCCCAGCCCGGTCGCACCGGGCGCCTACGGGCCGCAGGGCCAGTACGCCCCTCAGTACGATCAGCGCGGCCATAACGCGCCCGACGCGGCCTACGGCCAGGACGGATATCAGGGCTACCCCGGCTACGGGACTGGCACGCGCTAACCGGCCCGGGCGATAGCGGCCAGCGGCGCACATGCCGGGATTGACAAGACCCTGCCGTCGGTGCCCACAATGTGCGGACCCCCGAAGCAGGTGACATGCAGCCCGGTGCCAGAGATCATGCGCGTAGCTATCACTTGCATAAGCTCGCTACCGCCCTGGACACTGAGGGCTTCCACGCCACGGTGAAGACCTCCTACCCGGCGGCGCTGCACGTGTTCATGCCGGGTGCCTCCATGCTCACCGAGAGCATTGACTGCGTGCCGGGCACTGATGACGAGGGCCGCCTGCACTGGTACTACCGCTGGTCCTGGGGCGAGCTCCTGCACGACGCGAGTGACCCGCCCGCCGCCGCGGCCAAGATCGCCGAGGTGCTGTCGGCTCGCTAGCAGCACATCCGGCCGGCGCGCCGCGTGATCTGGGCCACTTCACGGTAATCTTGCCAGCACAGCGAGCGCCCCTGGCGCCGACCCTGCTGGCCGGCGACCAGGGACGTCTTGTGCTAACGACCGGCAGCAGTCCGGCGGGCGGCGGAGCGGAGGGATCGTCACAGTGCAGGTTGCGCAGGCAGGCAGGCTCAGCAACGTCAGGTACGACATACGCGGGCCGGTCCTGCGGCGAGCTCGCCAGCTCGAGGCTGCCGGACACGAGATCATCAAGCTCAACCTGGGCAACCCCGCCCCGTTCGGCCTCGACGCGCCCGACGACGTGCTGAACGACGTCGTCAAGCACATCACCGACTCCCAGGGCTACAGCGACGCCCGCGGCATCCAGCCCGCACGGCAGGCCGTCGCGCAGTTCTTCGACCGGCGTGGTGTCGCCGGGATCAGCGCAGACGACGTGTTCCTCGGGAACGGCGTCTCCGAGCTGATCGTCATGTCACTCCAGGCACTGCTCGACACCGGGGACGAGGTCTTGGTGCCCAGCCCGGACTATCCGCTGTGGACCGGGGCCATCAACCTGTGCGGCGGCCGGGCCGTCCACTACCGCTGCGACGAGCAAGCCGACTGGGAACCCGACATCGAGCACGTGGCGAGCCAGATCACCGGGCGCACCAAGGCGCTGGTGATCATCAACCCCAACAATCCCACCGGCGCGGTCTACTCCCGGCAGACGCTGCTCGGCCTGCTCGACCTAGCCCGCACGCACGGCCTGCTAGTCCTGACCGACGAGATCTACGACCAGATCCTCTACGACGGCGCGGTGCACCACTCCGCTGCGGCGCTCGCGCCTGACCTGCTGGTGCTGACGCTTGGCGGCTTGTCCAAGACCTACCGTCTGGCCGGCTTCCGGTCCGGCTGGCTGGTGGTCAGCGGACCGCGCGAGCACGCGGCCGACTACCTCGACGGCCTGGAGCTGCTGGCGAACATGCGGTTGTGCCCGAACGTGCCCGCGCAGCACGCCATCGAGCCGGCCCTTGGCGGACGGGTGGACATCACGCACCTGCTGGAGCCAGGCGGGCGGCTACGCGATCAGCGAGATCACGCGTGGGAGCGGATGACCGCGATCCCCGGCGTGACCTGCTACCAGCCCGCCGGCGCGCTGTACCTGTTCCCCCGGCTGGATCCCGACGTTTACCCGATCCGCGATGACGAGCAGATGATGATCGACTTGCTGGAGCAGCAGCACGTGCTGCTGTCGCACGGCAGCGGCTTCAACCTGCCGACCACCGATCATCTGCGGCTTGTCTTCCTCGCCAGCGTGCCCGTGCTCGACGACGCGATCGGCCGGCTGGCCACGTTCCTGGCTGGTTACCACCAGTAGCCGACGGCCGCACGCCGATCTGCTGGCGTCGCGGGCCAGCGGACCGCTGACTCAGCTCGGCCGGAAGTGCCGGTCCAGCTCGTTGGCGTACCGCCGGCCGAGCTCGCCGCCGTGCTCGTGCACCCAGCCGGTGAAGACGATGGAGCCCGTGGCCGGGCCCGCGGAGTCGGCCCGGCCGGCGGCCATCGACGCGTACTCCGCGGCCGTCAGCAGCGTGTCTCGTAGCACCAGGTTGAGCGCGCTGGCCATGACCGGGATGACCGCGCCCGGCACCGGCAGGAGCAGCGACCGGCTGCCCACCGCGTCGCGGATCTCCTCCACTAGCTGCCGGAACGTCAGTGACTGCGGCCCGACTGCGTCGACGGTCACGGCGTGCTTGGAGCCGGCCCCGAGATCGGCGCACAGCGTGGCGAGGTCGTCGACGTGGATGGGCCGCAGCCGGTAGTCCCCGCGGCCGCCGATGGCGAACACCGGCAGTCTGCGCAGCAGCCAGGCGATGTTGTTGACCAGCACGCCGTCGCCGCCGAACAAGACGGCCGGCCGGGCAATGGCATACTCCACGCCGCAGCCGGCCAGCGCCTGTTCGACCTCGGCCTTGCCGCGGAAGTACGAGTCAGGCGACGTCAGGCTCGGGTTCGTGATCGAGATGTGCACGATCCGTCGCACGCCGGCCCTCGCCGCAGCTGTGAACAGGACCTTGCTGTTGGCGACCGCCAGCTCATGGTTCACCGCGCCGTGGGCGAACCGCACCCAGTACGTGTTGTACAGCGTGTGCGCGCCTGCCATCGACGCTTCGAGCTCAGGCTGGGCGCCGAAGTCCAGCGGCCGTCTGTCGATTGGTGACCCGGCGGGCGCGCGCTCCGGGTGCGCCGTCAGTGTCCGGACGCGGCGCCCGCGCTGCAGTAGCTCGCGTGCGATCGCCGCGCCTGAGTAGCTGAAGGCTCCGGTCACCACGTCAAGTGGACTGGCGCTTGGCTGTGTCATCTCTCGTCCTTTCCGATGGCCGGCAGCCGCAGGCCGCCCAGCACGTCGAGCATCCGGGCCAGCGAGCGGAACCGGTCGAACACCGCGACGGCGGCAGCCCGGTCCCCGTCGAGGCTGGCGAGCAGTTCCAGGCCGAGGAAGCCGGCCACCAGCGCGTGCGCGGCCTCGGCCGGAGGCAGCAGCCGGGCCGCAGCCGACCGGCCGAGTGCGCGCCGGACGGCATCCTCGGCCAGGTCTCGCCAGGGCCGCAGTCGCTCGGCGACCAAGTCGCCAAGTCCGGGCACTGCCTGCGCCCCGGTGATCATCTCGATCAGGACGCGGACATAGCCGGCATCCAGGTCCTCGACGAAGATCGCGCGTGCCGACTCGGCCAGCGCGGCCACCGAGGTGGCGTGCTCGAGCACGCCGCGGTATGCCTCCATCCGCCGCGTGCTCACCTCGTCAAGCGCTGCCAGCAGCAGGTCGTTCACCGAGCCGAAGTGATAGAAGACCAGTGCCTGGCTGTACCCGGCGCGGGCGGCGATCTCCCGCGCGCTCGCCCCGGCGAAGCCGGCCTCCCGCAGCGCGTCGATGGCGGCCGTGACGAGCGCCGCCCTTACCTCCATGGACTGCGCCCGGCGATTCGCGCTCCCGCTTGGTCGCGGCCCTGCTTTCGCCACGTCCGCCATCCCCCTGCCTGGAGCCAAGACTGACTTATTAGTTTGAGCGATTGCTCAGACTGTAGCACGCTTCTCTCAGACCCTCATCACGGAGCCGCAAGGCCTGGACTGATGATGATGATGATGTTTCTGAGCGACTGCTCGATCTTCGACGCCCCGCCGGCCAGTAGCTGAGACGCGGACCGCAGCCTCGCTATCCGGGCACTTCGCCGGTGGTCGCCGCCTCGCGCCGGTTCATGCTGGCGAGCCAGCGTCTCGTCGCGGCGGGCGTGGTGAGCCGGACGATGTGCGGGCCGGCCGGGTCAGCCGCCAAGGCGCGCAGCCGGCTGCGCCTGGGGCCGAAGGAGCGGAAGTGCCAGACGATGATGGATTGGCGCGAGAACGCCTGCCGAAACGACTCGGTGTTGCCGTTGCAGATCAGGCGGTGGTCGATGGCTCGCATGAGGGTCCGGCGGGCGAGCCGGGCGAGAGATCGCCAGCGCGCGTAGTCGAGCGCCACGATCAGGTCAGCCCGTGGAAGCACAAGATCGAGCCACGAGCTGTAGCCCGAGTCGAGTATCCGCTGCTCCCCCGCGCAGATGGCCGCGATCCTGCGCCGCTGCTCGTCCGGCGCGACTATGACCCAGCCGGGCTCCCAGGTGAGATCGTCCACGCAGTGCCAGGGCAGCCCAGTCCGCTCGGCCAGCTGCCGGGCCAGCGTGGTCTTGCCCGACCCGGTGACACCATAGATCAGCACCCTGCCGGCCACGCGGCGATGGTACAGACCGCCGGCCGGAAGTGCTAGCAGGATTAGGCGGGGCAGGGCACCATCGGAACAGGTCAGGCCGGCGACCCGCTGGCCATCGGCGCGAGAGGGGTCAGCATGCCCGTCGTCCAGGCCAACGGCATCGACATGTACTACGAGGTGCAGGGCGAGGGCGAGCCGCTGGTCCTCCTTCCGTACCTGGCAGCCGATCAGGCGTGCTACGCCTTCCAGGTCCCCGACTACGCCCGGCATTTCAGCTGCTACACCGTAGACCTGCGCGGCGCCGGGCTGTCCGGTAAGCCTGAGGGTGAGTACACCACCGAGCTGCTGGCCGACGACGTAGCCGCATTCATGCAAGCGGCCGGGATCCAGAGCGCGCACGTCACCGGCCTCTCGCTGGGCGCGGCCGTTGGCATGTGGCTGGCCGCCCGGCATCCCGCTCAGGTGAAGTCGCTGTCGCTGCACAGCGCGTGGGACGCAACCGACCCGTTCCTGCGCTCGGTTGTGGAGACCTGGCGGATCATGGCCGGCGGCCTGGGCAGCGTGACCGAGATGGTGATCGCCGGCATCTTCCCGTGGTGCTTCACTCCAGAGCTTTATGCCGCGCGGCCCGAGTACATCGACTCGCTCGCCGATTTCGTCCGCAGCCGGCCCATGCCGCCAGTGGACGCCTTCCTGCGCCAGTCAGGCGCCGTGCTCGCTCACGACGCGACGGCCGCCCTAGGCCGCATCGAGGCACCGACCCTCATCACCTTCGGCGAGCACGACATGCCGACATCAACGCGGTTCGCCGGACCGCTGTCGGAAGGCATCGCGGGCTCGGAGCTCGTCGTGTTCGCGGACTGCGCGCATGCGCCGATCTACGAGATCACCGAGGAGTTCAACCGGCGCACTCTGGACTTCCTGCAGCGCCACGCCGGCTAAGGAGACCGAGGCCGGCTACGCATCCGGTCGGCCGTCAGGTGCCGCGGATCGCCCGGATGGACTCGCGCAGGGACGACGTCGTGGCCAGGACGGCGGACGGCTCGTAGCCGCAGTGCGCCATGCAGTTTGAGCAGCGCGGATCTTTGCCGCGGCCGTAGGCGTCCCAGTCGGTGGTCTCGATCAGTTCCTTGTATGTCTTGGTGTAGCCGTCCGCCATCAGGTAGCACGGGCGCTGCCAGCCAAGCAGCGAGTACGAGGGAATGCCCCACGCGGTGCAGGAATACTCCTTCTTGCCCTCGAGGAAGTCCAGGAAGAGCGGGGTGTGATTGAGTCGCCACCGCTTGCGGTTCCCGTCGCCGAAGGCCTTGCGGAACAGTTCTCGCGTCTCGGTCACGCCGAGGAAGTGGTCCTGGTCGGGAGCCTTCTCGTACGCGTAGGCCGGCGAGATCTGCATGTCGTTGACCTTCAGATCGTCGTTGAGGAAGTTCAGCACGTCGATGATCGTCTGCGGGGTATCGGTGTTGAAGAACGTCGTGTTGGTGTTGACGCGGAAGCCGCGCCGCTGGCACTCCTTGATCGCCGCGACTGCGTCGTC
>DATHPF010000223.1:0-26447 GCA_035484155.1 Streptosporangiaceae bacterium | reverse complement strand
TCGCGAGCCGGTCGCGCTACTTCTCGTCGGCATCTTGCAGCTCATCCCTGACGAGGACAATCCGCGCGAGATTGTCGCCAGGCTCGTGGAGGCAATCCCGTCAGGCAGCTGGCTTGCGGTCTTCCACCCAGCCAGCGACATACTGGCAGATCAGATCGGGGAGGCGGCACGCCGCGTCAGTGCCCGCTCGGCAGGCACGACCACGCTGCGAAGTCGAGCCGAGGTTGCGCACTTCTTCGACGGCCTGGATCTCATGGATCCCGGCTTGGTGCAGGTCCACAGGTGGCAGCCAGGCTCGGCCGTGCCCGATGACGGCGAGCAAGTGGCCGGGTACGCGGGACTTGCGCGCAAGCCGTAAACAACGGGTCGCAGGCCGCGGTCCCACGCCTAAGCCGGATACTGCCTGACCGGAGCTGTCACACGTGCTGCCCGCGACGAGCTGACGGCTGGCGGATAATCTACGTGGTGCCGTCGCCGGAGCAAGGAGTAGCCCACCAATGGCAGCAACCGAAGTGACAGCAGACGGCCGCGCCCTAGTGCTGCCGGACGGTCATCAGATGCCCATGCTCGGCCTTGGCGTCTGGCAGGTTCCCGACGGGCCGGAATGCGTCAACGCCGTTCGGTGGGCGCTTGAGCTGGGATACCGGCATATCGACACGGCGCAGGCCTACGGCAACGAGGCAAGCGTCGGACGGGCGCTAGCCGACAGCGGCGTAGCACGCGACGAAGTGTTCGTCACCACCAAGTTCTACCCGGGCCGCAAGGACCCGGTTGCCGAAGCCGAGGGGAGCCTGCGGCGGCTCGGCGTCGACTACGTAGATCTCTACCTGATCCACTGGCCGCAGGGCGGACCGACCTGGGCGTGGCCAGGGATGGAGCGGACACGTGAGCTCGGCTTCGCCCGCTCCATCGGGGTCTCCAACTTCGGCGTCGGCGAGCTTGACGAGGTCATGACGGCAGGGACGATCCCGCCGGCCGTTAACCAGGTGAATTTCAGCGCCCTGGGGTACCGGCGCGGGCTGCTTGACGCTTGTCGACGGCGGGACATCGCGCTCGAGGCCTACAGCCCGCTCGGGACCGGCCGGAACCTGTCCAACAAGACGGTGCGTCAGGTGGCGCAGCGCGTGAGTCGGACGCCCGCCCAGGTGCTATTGCGCTGGTGTCTTCAGCACGATCTTCCGGTCATCCCCAAATCGACTCACCGAGAGCGGATCAGCGAGAACGCGCAGATCTTTGACTTCGCCTTGTCCAGCGAGGACATGGCCGAGCTCGATGCGCTCGACAAGACCGGCGGCACCGACCGAGCTCTGGAACACAAATGGTGGTGAGGCAGCGTCCAAGTTGCAGCCGCGGGCCTTCCGAGCGGTAGGCCCGCGACTGTTCTCTGTCATCTCTAACAGAACGCGTCCAGCGAAGCGGCTACCGCTGGTCCGAGATGACGACCACCGGGCATGCCGCGTGGTTCACGACCTGGGCGCGCACCGAGCCCGGCATCAGCCGAGCGACGCCGCCGCCGCTTGTCCCGATGACCACCATGTCGGCGTCGTGCGATGCCTCGATGAGTGCATCACTCAGCTGGCCGATAGACCCGCGCACAGTCACTGCGCTGGGCAGGTCATCGCGGAGCTCGCCGATCTTCTCGCTCACAGTCTTCTCGGCTACTTTCAGGACCTTCTCGGCCTCGGCCCGGTCCGCGGGGTAAATGATCGGATTGCCGGTCCATGCGCTTGCCGCGACACGGTGGACGGCCAGGACCGTCAGCGGGGCGTGCTCGAGGGCTGCGTGCGTCACGGCCCAGTCCAGCGCATGCTGCGAGGCAGCCGAGCCGTCAACGCTGACAACGATTCCAGGCATTTCCTTGCCTGCTCCTTCTTGCTAGGGCTGCCGTCGATGGTCAGCCGCTTTCGGCACAAACGCCGTAAGCTAAGGAGAACTTTCGATCCTTGCAGACCCCATGCGCTTAATCGGCCAATCCATGCGCCTTTCATGCACCCTGTCGAGGAACTGCGATGCTGAAATGCCAGGAATGACGCCGCGCGAGGTCTCAGTCGTTTGCCGCGGAGCTGAGCTACCAGCTCTGTTGTCCCTCCCGGAGGGTCCTGCGCGGGCAGGCATCGTGCTGTTGCATCCTGCCGACGACGGCTCGCGCCGCCAGTTCCTGTTCGAGCATCTGGCTCAGATTCTGCCGGCACACGGTCTGGCGGTGCTCCGATACGACCGGAGACAGATGGACGACGGCCGGGACGTGCCGTACCAGTTGCAGGTCGACGATCTAGGGTGCGCCCGTGACTTGCTAGCCCGCGAGATTGGGCCAGTGCCCGTGGGCTTGTGGGGATTCAGCCAGGGTGCCTGGGCTGCATTGCACGCCGCTGCCTCCGATCCGTCGGTTAACTTCCTCGTACTGCTGGGCTGCAGCGCCGTCAGCCCGGCGCGGCAGATGCGCTATGGCACAGCCGTGCAGCTACGCCGCGCGGGCTTCGGCACGGCGGACGTGGCCGAGCTGGATCAGCTCCGTAGCGCCTGGGAACAGCACCAGCGCGGTCAGTCCTCCCGCGACCAGGCTCAGCTGATCGTTGATCGGTATCGCGGCCGTCCCTGGTTCCCGCTCAGCTCGGTTCCTGAGGTGCTGCCAGATGGACAGGTCTGGGACGACTTGGATTTCGACCCTGCTACTGCGATCAGCCGCCTGGCATGCCCCGTGCTGGCGTTCTACGGCCAGGACGAGTGGATCCCGGTCCAGGACAGCATCAGCGTCTGGCGCCACAGTCTCCCCGATGCCGCCGAGCTCACCATCCGTGATCTGGCGGGGACCACTCACTACCCGACAATCGGCGGCGGACGGGACATCGCGGCTATCAGTCCCGACTACACAACAGCCCTCATTAGCTGGCTCAACGGAACCCTGAGAGCTGGCACTGAGAGCTGGCACCGATAACAGCAGCGGCTAGGTCTTTTGTCAGGCGGAGACAAACTGCTGGCCGCCGTCGATGTCGTACGTCGCGCCAGTAAGTGCGGTGTTGCTCATAATGTGCACGGCGAGCGCGGCCACGTCGGCGGGCTCGACGACGCGGCCGATCGGGAGCGTCGCTCGCAGTTCGTCGCGGCGTTCCTCGAGGTGATCCCCGAGTAGCCGCGCCGACAACGGGGTGTCGACGAACCCGGCGGCGATGAGGTTGACGCGAACCGGCGCGAGTTCAAGCGCCAGGGCTGCCGTGAACGGAGGTAGCACGGCGCTGGCGGCAGAGGCGATCCCGAGGCTGCGGCTGACGCGCCGGCTGCCGGTGCCGCCCATGAGAAGCAGCGTCCCGCCGGGCCGCATCTTGCCAGCGGCGTTGCGCGCGACTTTGAGTGCGAGCACGGCGTGGTCACTGAGCGCCTGGCTCACCTGGGCTGAGTCCATCTCGAGCAGGGGTTTGTAGCTCGGACCGCCGGCTGTGATCATCACATGGTCGATGGGCGCTGGCAGGTCGTGGAAGAACCGCTTCAGCGAAGCGGTGTCGTTGGCGTCGAAGGCCGCGGTGCCTTGTGCGCCGACGTCCAGCGCCGCTTGCTTGAGCCGGGCCGGATCTCGGCCGGTGAGGATGACATCAGCACCTTCCGCCCTGGCCCGCCGAGCGGTCTCCAGCCCGATCCCGGCGCTGCCGCCGATCGCGACGAGCGTCTGTCCGGCCAGTTCCGGAACGCGGCCAGCGGAAACCGAGGTGCTCATGCGGAGAGGGTCGCCATCTGCGTGGCTATCGGTGTGGCTGGCTGTGGCATGTCCGCGATCTGCATGCGGAGGGATTTCAGCACCGCGTCGTAGATCCCGGAGAAGCTGGGGAAGGGCTGGATCGTGTCGGTGAGCACCTGGAGCGGGATGTGCGCGCGGATGGCCAGGGTGGCCTGCTGGAGCCATTCGCCGGCTTCGGGCCCGAGGGCGTAGGCGCCGGTGAGCCGCTCGCCATCGCTGAGAAGCGTGAGGAACCCGCCGGCTTGGGCGTAGGCGTGCGTGTAGGTGGCGGTCTTCGGGACGTCGGACAGGGGCGCGGTGGCGCTGTAGCTGGCTTCGGTGGCACCGACCGAAGCGGCCTGCGGGTCGGTGTAGGTGACGCGGGGAACGGCTTCGTAGTTCGCCGGCCTAGGGTCGCCGAGGATGTTGGCGGCGACGACGTCGGCTTCGTATTCGCCGACGTGGGTGAGTGGCCAGATGCCGTTGACGTCGCCGATTGCCCAGAGCCGCTCGCCGGCGCGCAGGTGGTCGTCAACCGGGACGCCATGGGGGTCGGGCTGGATGCCGACGGTTTCCAGGCCGATGTCGTGGACGCGGGGGTGGCGACCAGTGGCGACCAGGAGCCGGTCGCCGCGAACGTCGGTGCCATCGCCGAGGGTCAGGATGTACTGGCTGCCCTCGCGGCGGGCTGCGGTGGCGTGGACTCCGAGCCGCAGCTCGATGCCGTCGCGGCGCAGCGCGTCGCCGAGTGCCTGGCCGAGCGGCTCCGGCTCACGGGGCAGTACCCGGCCGGCGCCCTCGATGATGACGGCCTCGCCGCCGAGACGGGCGACGACCTGGGCGAGCTCGACGCCCGCAGCGCCCCCGCCGAGGACGAGCAGCCGCTGCGGGACGGCCTTCATGCTGGTCGCCTCGCGGGTACCCCAGACGCCCTCGAGCTCGCGCAGTCCGGGGACCGGCGGCACGACCGGATCGGCGCCCGTCGCGATCACGATATGCGCGGCGGTGTACCGGGTGCCGTCGACGTCCACTACACCGGGGCCGGCCAGCCGGCCCGTCCCGCGCAGCAGGCTGATGCCGCGGCTCGTCAGCCACCGCTGCTGCCCGGCATCGGAATAGTCCGACACCATGAAGTCCCGCCAGGCCAGCGCGGCCTGGACGTCAACCTGCGCGCTAGCGGCGGCCTCCCGCGCGCCATGCACCGCCTCACCCGGCCGCAGTAGCGACTTGGACGGAATGCATGCCCAGTACGAGCATTCGCCGCCGACCAGTTCCCGCTCGACGACAGCAACCCGCAGCCCGCCGCCAGCCAGCGCCCCCGCGCAATGCTCGCCAGGCGCACCCCCACCGAAAACGATGACGTCATAATCACTGGCCGCGCTCATCTTTACCTCCGGTCGGATGCTGGTGACATGGCGGCCGCACTGACGACCAGAGCGGAGCTCACACGACGATGTGCTTGACGTCCGCCATGTAGCGCCCGGCGGCCGCGGAAGCCTCCTCCGGGGTGCTTCCGCGCTGGCGAGCGTCCATGTAAGCCGCATACCAGTCCCACCAGTCATGCGGCGGGGCAACCTTCTCGAACGCGCCGTGATGGTCGGCTGTCTCATGCAGGAGGTCCGCCAGGGCCGCATCGTCGGCGGGCCAGACCCGGCCAGGGAGCCGCTCCGTGATCTCCTGGAGCAGCCAACTGTTGCCGTCAGGATCAGCGAAACTCGCAAAGTTACGGTACGAACCGTGCTCTGGGTCGGGACCAGGTACGTGCCGGCTGACCTTCAGACCTGCGCCATGCCAGACGTCGCTAACGTCTACGCCGTGGCTGATCAGCTCGTCCCGGGCCGCGGCGATGTCCGGCACGATCAGGTACAGGTGCTCCACGGAGCCAGGCGTCATCGTCGTCACGCCAGTGCCGAACTGGATCGACGCGGGCGAGCTCGGCGGCGTGAACTGCACTACCCGGTAGTCCTCGGCTACGGATATGTCGGCGTCCAGGCGCCACCCCAGGCCCTGGTAGAAGGCCTTGGCGCGATCGACGTCCGCCACTGGTAGCACCGCGACCTCGAACTTCATATCCACGTTGTCGATCCCTCTCGCAGCGATGCTTCGGGCTGTCGGACAAAACGCACGACCAACCGACTCGCGAAGATGATTCCCGGTACTAGCCGGGACGTAACCCAGCGACTGCGCCGCTGGACGGGCACCGCTGTGGGATTCAGGCAGTGCTGCCAGCCGTGTTAGCTGGGCGGTTCCGATGGCGGGAAGTGCGCCGTCGTGGTGTCCGGGTACTGGGCCGGCGGAAACAGGTCGCCAGGGGCACCAGGGCTCGTCGTCGTGGCGGCCGGGTCAGTCCCGCTCCCGAACTGGCCGACGCTGGTCGGGTACTGGCTCAGGTCGGGCTGACTCGCCCGCGCCGCCGGGTAAGACGCGGGATACGACTGCACGGCCTGCGCACCTGGCTCCGATGGGAAGTCGCCGTAGTAAGTGCTGGCGTCGGCGGCCGCGGCGAGGTCGCTGGCGGCCAGCATCGAGAGTCTGCCCATGGCGATACCGCCGATGACGATGATCAGTACGCCAAGCCCGCTGAACAAGGAGATCGTCTCGAGGTAGGACCGGAGCGCGAGTGGCTGGGCGCCTGAGGTAGCCGTCACGATCGGGCTGCCAGCGGTGATCACCTTCTTCAGCACGTAGGTGACAACGCCGCCGCCGACCACGAACCAGGCCCCTCCGAGCGCAGCGAGCAGGCCGCCAGCGACCCCGATGGCGCGGTTGCGGGTAGTCGCCACCAGCAGGCCACCCAGCAGCGCGGCCGCGCCGGGAATGATGGAGTAGTCCAGTCGACCGGAGTCGTAGTGCCAGGTCGCGTCCGGCGTGAAGCCGAAATGGAAATACGGGCCGACAAGCGGCCCGAGGCCGCCCCAGAGGCCGAGCAAGATCAGCAGTGCTCCGCAGATACCGCCACGACTGCGCGGAATCTGGCCCTGATGGTTCATGTCTGCTCACTCTCTGCGTAATCGGCTGGTTAAAGACTTGCACATGCACTCCGCTCGACGGCGGGTTCCTTCGGCAAAGGGCTGGTAAATCGGTAGGAAGAGCTGTACAGGGTCCTGCCGCCAGTTACGTCCCGGCCGGTATGGTCGCGCTCGTGGATGTCCGCAGGCTTACCCCTCGCACGGACGCGGTCCTGGCCGACCCTCGGCTGGTCGCGGCCGAGCAGCGGCTGGGCCGTGCCATCGTGTTGTCGGCGGTGCGGCACGCCCAGGACCGAGCGCGCGTCGGCGACATTGACCCGGCTGCCGTCGCTGACACGGCCGCGGCGAGCTTGCCGCCCCTGGCTGCCACGCTGACGCCCGTGATCAACGCAACCGGGGTCCTGCTGCACACCAATCTCGGCCGTGCGCCGCTGTCGGGGGCGGCGCGCGCCGCGATCCAGGCGGCTGCGGGCAGCACCGACGTGGAATTCGACCTGGCCTCAGGGCAACGGGGCAGGCGCGGCCGGGGCATGCTCGCCGCGCTCGCGGCCGCCGTGCCCGCTGCTGAGGCCGTGCACGTGGTCAATAACAACGCGGCAGCGCTGGTGCTGGCGGCTACCGCGCTTGCCGCGGGCCGGGAGATCATCGTCAGCCGCGGCGAGCTGATTGAGATCGGCGACGGGTTCCGGCTGCCTGACCTGCTTGAGTCAACCGGTGCGCGCATCCGCGAGGTAGGCACGACCAATAGGACCACCGCGGCGGACTACGCGGCCGCCGTCGGGCCGCAGACGGCGTTCGTGCTCAAGGTGCATCCGTCCAACTACCGCGTGGAAGGCTTCACCGCGAGCGCCTCCGTTGCGGAGCTGGCGGGCCTCAGCGTGCCGGTTGTCGGTGACATCGGCTCGGGACTGCTCGTCCCGCATCCGCAGCTGCCGGCCGAGCCGGACGCTAGTTCCTGGCTGGCCGCAGGCGCGGCGCTAGTGACCGCGAGCGGCGACAAGCTGCTCGGCGGTCCGCAGGCTGGACTGCTGCTCGGGCAGGCGGACCTGGTTGCCACCCTGGCGCGGCACCCGCTGGCGAGGGCCCTGCGGGTGGACAAGCTGACAATCGCGGCGCTGGAGGCGACGCTGGCTGGCCCAAGGCCGCCCGTGGCCGAGCAGCTGTCGCTCGATCCGGACATCCTCACCGAACGGGCGGGCCGGATCTGCACTGCCCTGGCCAGCTTCCAGATTGAGGCCCGCGTCGAGCAGACCGTGGCGGCGGTGGGCGGCGGCGGCGCGCCAGGCGTCACGCTGCCAAGCGCGGCCGTCAGCCTCCCGACAACACTCGCCGAGGCGCTGCGGGCCGGTCCGGCCGTACGCCGCGGCGCCAGGCCGGCCGTTGTCGGCCGGACCGAGGACGGGCGGCTGCTGCTCGACCTGCGGGCCGTGGCACCAGCCGACGACGAATTGCTCATCGCGGCCGTCGTGGCCGCTGCGGCTGAGCATGGATAAGTCAGGGTGAACGCCATGCACGTCGTAGTGACCGCCGGCCACGTCGATCACGGGAAGTCGGCCCTGATCCGCGCGCTCACCGGCATGGAGCCGGACCGGTGGGCCGAGGAGCGGCGCCGGGGCATGACGATCGACCTCGGCTACGCCTGGCTTACGCTGCCATCCGGCGATCAGCTGGCCTTCGTCGATGTGCCTGGTCATGAGCGCTTCGTGACCAACATGCTGGCCGGCGCCGGCCCGGTGCCCGCGGTGCTGTTCGTGGTGGCCGCGGACGAGGGCTGGATGCCGCAATCGGCCGAGCATCTCGCCGTCGTCAGCGCGCTGGGCATCAAGCGCGGGGTGCTGGCCGTAACCAAGAGCGACCTGGCAGATCCGGCTAGCGCGATGGCGGAGGCGCGGGCGCGGATTGCGGAGACCGGCGTCGGCGAGATCCCGGCAGTCGCCGTCAGCTCAGTCACCGGGGCGGGCCTGCCGGACCTGATCGGCGCGCTCGACGACCTTGGCCAGAGCCTGCCCGAATCCGATCCGGGCGCGCCCGTGCGGATCTGGATCGACCGCGCCTTCAGCATGACCGGCAGCGGCACCGTCGTCACCGGCACGCTCCCGGCCGGGACCGTGCACCATGATGACGAGCTGATGCTCACGCCGTCTATGCGGCCGGTCCGGGTCCGGGATCTGCAGTCGCTTGGCGAGCCAGCGCAGGCCGTGTCGGGCACCGCGCGCGTCGCGCTGAACCTGCGCGGCGTCGGCAAGGATGTCCTGCACCGGGGGATGGCCTTGGTGCAGGCGGGGCGGTGGACGCTGGCGGACCTCATCGACGTCCGGATTACCGCGACCAGCACGCCCGGCGGGCCTTCTGGCCGCAGCCCGGCTGGCGCCGGGAGTGCCGCCGACACGACCGGCCGGGCCGCTGCGAGCTGGCTCGGGTCGGCGGACCAGTCCGCCGACCCGGCCGGACTCAGTGCCATGCCGCGCTCGGTCACGCTGCATATCGGTTCGGCGCGCGTGATCGCCCGGGTGCGCACGCTCGGTCCCGGTATCGCCCGGCTGAGCCTCGCCGACCCGCTGCCGCTGCATGTGGGCGACCGGATACTGCTGCGCGATCCCGGCAGCCGCCGTAGCGGCACCTGGCCCTCACTGGCTGGCGCAGTCGTGCTGGACGTCATGCCGCCACCGCTGGTGCGCCGGGGTGCAGCGGCCGCCGCGGCGCGCCAGCTTGGCGCCTGGCCCGACCTGCCGGGCGCTCCCGACCTGCTAGCCCGGCATGGGCTCATGCGTGCCAGTGCGCTGCTCGCGATGGGCATCCGGGACCATCCGCGACCGGTCGCTGGCGAGTGGCTCGCCGACCCGGATCACTGGCGCTCGCTCAGCCATCAGCTCGGCGAGGTGCTCGCCAGTCACTCGGCCGCCGAGCCTTTGTCTGCCGGGCTGCCGATCGAGGCCGCGCGCGCCGCGCTCGGCCTGCCAGACAGGCGGCTAGTCACGGTACTGGCTAAGCCGCCGTTCCAGGTGTCGTGCGGCGCTCTGCAGATCATGAAGCCGCCCGGGCAGGCAGTCGGCCCGGACCTGCCGGAGCCGGTGCTGGCCGCCGTGCGGGTGCTGCGCTCCGATCTGGCGGCTGCGCCCTTTGCCTCACCCGACGCCGACCGGCTGCGCAAGCTGGGGCTGGATGCACGCGGCATCGCCGCCGCCGTCCGGGCCGGCGAGCTCATGCGGATCAGTGAGCAGGTTGTGCTCGCGCCAGGCGCGGACACAGCGGCCGCGGCTGTGCTGGCCAGGCTTGTGCAGCCGTTCACCGCGGCACAAGCGCGCCAGGCCCTCGACACGACCCGGCGGACCGCGATCCCGTTGCTGGAGTACCTGGACGCGGCCGGAGTGACCGAACGGCTGGCCGACGACCGCCGAGTCCTGCGCCGCGCGCGAGTGCCCGCGGAACCGAAGGTGCCCGCGGAGCCGCCAGTGCCCGCGGAACCGCCAGTGCCCGCGGAACCGCTAGTGCCCGCGGAACCGCTAGCGCCCGCGGAACCGCTAGTGCGCGGCGAAGCGCGTAGCTGACCAGGTGCGCGCCTCGACCGGCGGCAGGCCGGCCGCTATCCACCGGGACAGCACCGCCGCCGTAACGGGCGCGTTCAGAATGCCCGTACGGAAGTGCCCAGAGGTCAGCCAGGCGTTGGCCAGGCCGGGCACCATGTCGATCACCGGCCGGCGGTCGGGGTGCCGGGGCCGGAAGCAGCACCACTGGTAGGCGACGCCGACGCCGCGCAGGCTAGGCAGCACGGCGGCCAGCCCCTCGACGATCCCGTCGATCACGTCAGGCTGCACGGCGGGGCTCTCGTCGCCGAGGTCGAAAGTGCCGCCCGCCAGCAGCTGGCCGCCCTCGATCTGAGTGGCGAGCGGCGCCACGATGCCCGGCAGCTTGATGTCGGTCCGCTCGGTCACCAGCAGATGCCCCTTGATCCGATCGGACGGGATGTGCAACGGCAGTCCGTCGAGCACGGGCGGGCGCCCGGTAGCGAACACGACGGCGCCCGGGCTGATATCGCCAGCCGATGTGCCAACGCTCACGATGCGGTCGCCCCGGATCTCGACCGACGTTGCGGCCACCCCAGTGGCTACCGCCGGCAGGCCGGCCGCGAGCCGGGCTACCGCGCGCAGCGGATTCACCCGCGCCTGCCGGTGGATGAGCGCACCTTCCATTGGCCGGGCGAGGCCAGGGATGAGCTCGGCTACCTGGCCCGGGTTCAGCCATTCGACGGCTCGGGGCTGGTGGGCGGCGTAGCCGCCGTCGTGCGGCGCGAGCCCAAGCCAGTCCAGTTCGATGAGGCCGACGCCGCCCGGTACTGATTGCTCGAGGTCACGCCACCGCTCGAGGCCAGCGCGCTCCAGGTCGACGAAGGGCTCGGGGTCGCTCCACTGATGCGGTTCGGGGATCAGCAGGCCGGTCGCGCCGCCAGTGGCACCTGCGCCCAGCCTGCCGGTCTCGATCAGGAGGACATCGCCCAGACCCGCCTCAGCGCACGCCGAGGCGATGTTGACACCCAGGATGCCGCCACCGATGACCAGCACATCCGGGCGGGCGTGCCGAACGCCGTCGTCAGCTCTGCCGAGCACGGAGCGTTCCCCGGCAGTGAGCTGATCACGCCAGATGGCGCCGTTCACGGTCATGAGACCCATCCTGGGTGATCCGGCAACATGGTTGGCCTGCCCTGGCTGTCTGCGGGCAGCCCCACCGTAGCGCGGAACGCTGGCCGAGCCGAAACGTGCAGGCAACGTGGCGTTCGCGAGCCGGAAACTGGCCTGCGGCAGTCTGGGAGCCATGGGTATCCATCCTGAGCAGCAGATACGGCGCAGGATCGCGCTGATCGCGCACGACAACAAGAAGACTGACCTCGCCGAGTGGGCCAGGTTCAACCGAGCTCTGCTCGCCCGCCACGAGCTGTGCGCCACGGGCACCACCGGCCAGCTGCTCGGCAGCGAGCTCGGCCTGCCGGTGACCTGCCTGCGCAGCGGGCCGCTGGGCGGAGATCAGCAGATCGGCGCGAGGATCGCCGAAGGTGACGTCGATATGCTCATCTTCTTCTGGGACCCGCTGGAACCGCACCCGCACGACCCGGACGTCAAGGCCCTGCTACGGCTCGCCGTGGCGTGGAATATCCCGGTCGCGTGCAATCGGGCTAGCGCCGATTACATGATCTCGTCCCCGTTGTTCATCCGGCGTTATGACCGGCTCCAGCCGGACTTCACCGACTATGCGACCAGGGGCTGGGCCGCCATGGCGGGATCGGCTGACCAGGTCGCCTGAAACCTGCAGCCGGGTTGGGGAAGTATCTGCCGGCAGTCGTTGCTGCACCTCGGGTAGGGCGCCGCCGTGCGCCCGTGGGATCGCGGCCATAGGGTAAGGAACCATTGCGCAGATCGCGCGCAAGGCGTGCCCGATGGCCCAGCCGGAGGAGGTGGTGCAGTGGTCACTGACTCCGCTGGGCTCACTGACTCCTCTCGGCTCACTGACTCCTACGGGCGCACCGCTACCGACCTTCGGGTGTCCCTGACGGATCGGTGCAACCTGCGCTGCGCCTACTGCATGCCAGCTGAGGGACTGGACTGGCTGCCCAAGCCCGAGCTGCTGACCGATGACGAGCTCGTCCGGCTGCTCGGCCTCGCCGTCACCCGGCTGGGCATCACCGACGTGCGGTTCACTGGCGGCGAGCCGTTGCTGCGACGTGGCCTGCCCGGCATCGTCGAGCGGGTCGCGGCCATGCAGCCACGGCCGGAAATGTCGCTGACGACGAACGGGATCGGGCTGGACCGGCTGGCCGGCCCGCTGCGGGCGGCCGGCCTGAACCGGATCAACGTGTCGCTGGACACCGTGTCAGCTGCCACCTTCGTGAAGCTCGCCAAGCGGGACCGGCTCGCTGACGTGCTGGCCGGCCTGGCTGCCGCGGCAGCGGCCGGGCTGGCACCGATCAAGGTCAACGCGGTGCTCATGCGCGGCGTCAACGACCACGAGGCCGCCGGGCTGCTGCGATTCTGTCTCGACCGCGGCTACCAGCTTCGTTTCATCGAGCAGATGCCGCTCGACGCCCAGCACGGCTGGAGTCGCGACGAGATGGTCACGGCCGACGAGATCCTGGCGATGCTCAAGCCTGACTTCAGCCTGATCCCGGACGACGCAGAGCTGCGCGGCTCGGCGCCCGCTGAGACATTCCAGGTGGACGGCGGCCCGCAGACTGTCGGCATCATCGGGTCGGTGACCAGGCCGTTCTGCGGCGCATGCGACCGGATCCGGCTCACTGCCGATGGTCAGCTGCGCAACTGCCTGTTTGCCCGGACCGAGAACGACCTGCGCGGGCCGCTGCGGGCCGGCGCGTCCGACGACGAGCTGATCGCGCAGTGGCAGCGGTGCATCCAGGCCAAGCTGCCGGGCCACGGCATCAACGATCCTGGGTTCCTCCAGCCCGCCCGGCCGATGTCGGCCATCGGCGGCTGACACCAGGCCGTCGCCGGTGACCCGCGATCGCCCGGCGCCGGAATTCGACGCCGTCATCCTGGCTGGCGGCAGTGCTGCCCGCATGGGCGGCGCGGACAAGCCCGGTCTCATCGTCGGCGGTACGCCATTGCTGGTCTCAGTCGCGCAGGCCGCTGCGGCCGCGGGCGCCGCGCGCCTGATCATCGTGGGCCCGCCGCGACCTGGCGACGTCACGGCCTCGCTGTCGGCACTAGCAGCCGGGCGGCCGGGCTGGCTGGCATGGGTGCGCGAGGAGCCGGCTGGTGGTGGCCCGGTCGCGGGCCTGCGGCGTGGTCTGGCCGAGGTCAGCGCCCCCTGGCTGGCAGTGCTCGCCGCGGACCTGCCGTTCCTCACTGGCGCGCACTTGACTGCCCTGCTGACGGCTGGTGACCCGGAGCCCGCCGCCGGGGTGGTCCTGACAGACGCCGAGGGCAAGCCGCAGTGGCTGACCAGCTGCTGGCCTACGAGCTCGCTCCGGTCGGCGCTCGCGGCCTACGGCGGCGACTCACTGCACGGCCTGCTGGCGCCGCTCGGCCCGGCGTTGGCCAGGCTAGAGACGGCGGCGGGTGCGATGCCGCCATGGCTGGACTGTGATACTCCGGATGACCTGGCTGCGGCGCGGCGCGCCTGGCTGGCCAACGCGGCGGACTCCGGAGGCGCACCATGACCACTCTCGATGACTGGACCGCCGCGGCATGCGCCGAGCTCGGCATCGACCCCGCGGTGGTCGATGTGCGGCAGATACTCGATCTCGCGCGTGACGCCGCGCACCAGGTAGACCGGCCTGCCGCACCAGTCACCGCGTTCCTGCTGGGTCTGGCCGTGGGCGGCGGGATGCCGGCTGACCAGGCGGCGGCACGCCTGAGTGCACTTGCCGAGGCCTGGCCGCCCGGCGACCGAGCTGGCTGATAGCTCCAGACTCCTATCTGGCCCACGGCCGGCAGGGTCGAAGGTCGCCACTGCGGCTTTGTACCCCGCGAATCCAGCAGGCTCTAGCGGCTCGCCCCAATCCGACATCCCGCGAGACAACTCGTGCCGGCGCCGGCTTGCCATCAAGAAGTTAACGATATATCGTTGACCTATCGACGAGCTACGGTGATAGGCGAAGAAGTCGCACTGAAGACAATCCGGAGCTCACCAGACAAGGAGCAAAATCAATGCGATACGACGAAGAGCGCGGCAATCGCCGCGGACCAGGCAGCTGGGAGCCGGCCGATGACGGCGGGCGACGCCGCTGGCACGGCGACAGCGAGGAGCGGCATGGCGGCCGGGGCCGTGGCCGCGGACGGGGGCACTTTGCCGGCCCGTTCCCGGGTGCGGGGTTTCCTGGCGGTCCGGGCTTCCCTGGCGGACCCGAGATGCACGGATTCGGCCCGTGGGGTCGCGAGCGCGGTATGCGCGGGCCACGTGCCCGGCGCGGTGACGTCCGGGCCGCGGCACTCGCCCTGCTCGCCGAGCAGCCCATGAACGGCTACCAGATCATTCAGGAGATCGGCGAGCGCAGCGGGGGAGTATGGCGGCCAAGCCCTGGCTCCATCTACCCGGCACTGCAGCAGCTCGAGGACGAGGGCCTGATCAGGGCTGAGGCTGGCGAGGGCGGCAGGCGCGCCTATCAGCTGACCGACGAGGGCCGGACGTACGCGGCCGCCCACCCGGACGAGCTCAACGCCCCCTGGGACGTAGTGGCCGGCAGTGCCGGCGGCGCGGCAGTCGAGATGCGCAGCCTGATCGGGCAGGTCGCCATGGCGGCCTTCCAGGTCATCAGTGCTGGCACCGACGCCCAGGCAGCGCAGGCACGCAAGGTGCTGACCGACACCCGCAAGGCCCTGTACCGGATCCTCGCCGCCGACGAGGACGAGCCCGCGGCCGATGGAGAGTAACGCCGCATCGATGGCGGCCAGCTACGCGATTACGCTCGTAGCTGGCCCACCTAGCAGATCCGGCCAGAGCCAGGAGGCACCGGGGATGGCAGCCCAGACCGGCACGGCGCAGACCGGCATGGGGCCGGACGCGACGCAGTTCGATGACGGCACCGGGCCGGAGACCGTGATCACGGTCTCCGGCCTGGTCAAGCGGTACGGCGACGTTGAGGCGGTGCGCGGCATCGACTTCACGGTCGCCAGGGGAGAGACCTTCGGCTTCCTCGGCCCGAACGGGGCCGGCAAGTCCACCACGATCAAGATCCTCTGCACGCTGGCGAACGCGACGGCCGGCACGGCCATCGTGGCGGGCCACAATGCCGCGACCGAGCGCGACGCGGTCCGGCGCAACATCGGCCTGGTGTTCCAGGACACGACCCTGGACACCTATCTGACCGCCGAGCAGAACCTCCGCTTCCACGCTGAGCTCTACGGCGTGCCCAGGGCCGCGGTCATGCCCCGGATGCGGCAGGTGCTGGAGATGGTGGGCCTGTGGGACCGCAAGGACAGCCTGGTGAGCACCTACTCGGGCGGCATGCAGCGACGGCTGGAGATCGCGCGCGGTCTGCTGCACGCGCCGCACGTGCTGTTCCTGGACGAGCCCACCGTCGGCCTCGACCCGCAGACCAGATCGTCGATCTGGGCCTACATCAACGACCTCAAGAAGCGTGAGGACATCACTATTTTCCTCACCACGCACTACATGGACGAGGCCGAGCACTGCGATCGGATCGCGATCATCGACCACGGCAAGATCGTGGCGATCGACACACCAGAGGCGCTCAAGGCCAGCATCGGCAAAGACCGCGTGCAGATCCACACCGCTGACGACCAGCGCGCCATCGCGGAGCTCAAGGCGAAGTTCGAGATCGAGGCCGCGGTCCACGACGGGGCCGTGACGTTCTCGGTGGCCTCAGGCGAGCAGTTCGTGCCGCGCCTGTTCACCGAGTTCAGCGTCCCGATCCAGTCCGTCAGCGTATCCAGGCCGTCGCTGGACGACGTGTTCATGTCCTACACCGGCTCCACCATCCGCGACGCCGAAGGTGGCGCCGGCAACGAGTTCATGCGCAATATGGCCAAGATGCGGTCCGGCGGGAGGCGGTAGCGATGGCGACCCAGACAAGCGAACCGGTAACGGCCAGCGATGCCGCCACCGTCGTCGACAGGATCAGGGTGTCAGTGCCCGATCGCGGCCTCCGGCACGACCTGCGCGCCGTTGGCATCGTCTGGCGGCGCGAGCTGATCAGGTTCCGTACCGACCGGCTGCGAGCTATCACGGCGCTGGTGCAGCCGTTCCTGTTCCTGTTCATCCTCGGTACCGGGCTGTCGAACCTGGCCGGCGGCAGCCTGCCCCACACCGCCAACTTCGACTTCAAGACCTTCATCTACCCCGGCGTGCTGGCGATGTCGGTGCTGTTCACGGCCATCTTCTCGGCGGGCTCGATCGTCTGGGACCGGGAGTTCGGCTTCCTCCGGGAGATCCTGGTGGCGCCCGTCAGCCGCGCCGCGATCGTCATCGGCAAGTGCCTGGGCGGTGCCACCATCGCCACGTTCCAGGGCCTGATCTTCCTGTGCCTGGCGTGGTTCGCGCACGTGCCCTACAACCCGGTGCTGATCGTGAGCCTCATCGGGATGCTGCTGCTGCTGTCGTTCACCCTGACTGCCTTCGGCGTCATGATGGCGGCCAGGATCAAGCAATTCCAGGCGTTCATGGCGCTGACGCAGATGCTCGTGCTGCCGCTGTTTTTCCTGTCCGGCGCGCTCTATCCGCTGACCGGGCTGCCGGCCTGGCTGACGGTGCTGACCCGACTCGACCCGCTGACGTACATCGTCGGCCCCATGCGACACGTGGTCTTCAGCCACCTGAACGTGCCGCCCCAGATCGCCACCCTCATCAACACTCACCTGGCGCCCAGCATTACCTGGGCCGGGTGGGTCGTGCCACTGTGGTTGTCTCTCGGCATCGTCGCCGTGATGGGCCTGGGAATGACCAGCATCGCCATTGCCGAGTTCAGCAAAACCGAATAAGAATCGGAACGGGGTCGTCTCGATTCGCCGCCGCCTTTCCGGCCGCGGCCGGACCCCTTTCAGGACGCACAGGGCTGCCGGATAGCGGCCGGACTCGCGCGTTACGGTCCGCCCGCCACCCGGCAGTCCTGCGCTCGCAGTAGACCAGCCGGACAAAGACCACATTCGCAACGCTGACCTGGCATGGGTGGCGACTTACTGCGGCTATAGCAACAGCAAGTCGCCACCCATGAAGATCCTTCATGGACGCGGCCGCGGTCGAGACCTCGGTCGTTGGAGTACGCCAAAGGCCGAGTTTTCGCGAGGTGCTGCGAAGCCGCGCAGCGTGGTGGGGGGCTCCGGGGGGTCTCCCCCGGGCAGTACTGCGAGCCACCGGGAAGGAGGCCGCAGGCCTCCGAACATAAAGCGACGCCGGGTGGCTACGGGGGCAAACCACCCGGCGTCGCATTCATCGGCGCTCCGACGGGGGCCCGGAACGCCGGCAATTGGTGCCCCAGCGGGGGACCAGAGCACCGGTAAGAATGTTACACCGAACATCCCCCTAGTGCGTCAAGACCGGATTACGAGGTAATCTCGCCATCCTTGCCAACTCGTCCGCCCGTTTTGTCGCACTTGCCCTAGAGTTGACTAACTGATCAGGCGAAATGCCGCGGCGCTCCCCAGACGTCGGGTCTGCGAAGATCGTCGGCTAGCTTCCAGGCGGTGGCGCGGGCGGCACATGCGGCCCGCCTGGGCGCGTGGGCGGCCTGTAGATGGCCGGGGAGTTTGGCTCGTACTGCCGGAAGGACCGGTTAGCTGTCGGCTCGCGCCCGCCGTTGGCGAAGATCACCGCGAAGTAGGGGATAACGAGCGCGCCCACGACCGGGATCGCGGTGAGCCAGCCGAGATGGTTGACGAACATCAGGATGGCCGCGGCAAAGCAGACCGTCCTGATGCCCATCATGATCAGGTAGCGGCGCTCGCGATATGCGATGTCCGCAGACAGGCCCGGACGCGCTTCAGTGACCAGGTGGGCCTGGTCACGGCCGGTCCCTCGGGTGGCTTTCACATCTCCACGTTATGCCGATGTCAACCCCGCCGCCAGCGTGGGGCACGGCACAACTTCGGCGACGGATTCGGGGTGCTCCGGGGGCCGCGGGCGCGCCTGCCGGGCGAACCCCCCGCATGGCGTTACTGTGCCGTTCATGACTGAGTCACCGCTGTCCGCACAGGACGTTCGTGCCGCGGCCGAGGTGCACCGCGAGCTCGGGCCGGATTACGGCGATGCAGTGGTCGAGTCCTTCCTGGCCAAGATCGATAAGCAGATCGAGGCGCGGGTGGATCAGCAACTGGCTAGCCGCACCAGGCGGCGCCGCCGGCCGGTCGATCCCGTCCGGCTGGGCAAGTGGCGGTTTGCCCTCGCCGGGGGTGTGGCTGGCTCTGTCGTCGTCGGCCTGCCCCTGACCTTGATCGCTGCCAGCGCACTCAACAACGGAGCCGGCCGGGCCGGCCGGCTGATCTGGATCTGGGTAGTACTAGTGGCGGTCTACGGGCTGGCCGCGTACCGGCTGCGGCGGCGCTAGCCCGGAGCTATCGAGAAGCGAGTCGCAGCCGCGGACCCGGAGGACACCATGACCGAACGCAACTACCGCGTGACCGAGCTCGTTGGCACGTCCCCGGAGGGAATCGAGCCCGCCATCAGGGGCGCAGTGCAGCGGGCCGCGCAGACCCTGCGACACCTGGACTGGTTCGAGGTGACCCAGGTCCGCGGTCAGATCGTCGACGGCCAGGTGGCGCACTACCAGGTCGGCCTCAAGGTCGGTTTCCGGCTCGAGGACGCCTGAGCCCCTCGCTAGCTGGCCTGGCTCACCGATGACATGTTGAACCCGTCGACCCTGACGGGGGGCATGGCGGCCCTGGTGAAGTAGTCGGCCCACTCGCGTGGCAGCGTCGGGACGGTGCCGCCGACTTCGGTGATCCGGTTCAGCATGCCAACGGGGCTTTCGTTGAACCGGAAATTGTTCACCGCGCCGGTCACCTCGCCATTCTCGACTAGGTAAACGCCATCCCTGGTGAGTCCGGTCAGCAGCAAGGTCTGCGGGTCGACCTCGCGGATGTACCACAGGCACGTCAGCAGCAGGCCCCGGCTGGTCCGGCCGATCAGGTCGGTGATTGAACCGCCGGCGCCGGGTGCATCGAGGATCAGGTTGTCGATCGCGGGGGTCACCGGCTGGCCACTGAGCTGCGCGGTATGCCGAGTCTGGGTCAGTGCGGTCAGCGTGCCCTCGGCTATCCATTCGGTCCTGGCCTTGGGCAGGCCGTCGTCAAAGACCGACGATTCCCGGCTAGAGGCGTGGGCGATCACGAACGGCGCGCACTGCAGGCCGGGCGCCGCCGGGTCGCTGCGGAGCGACAGGCGCATGGCCGCGAGCTTGTCGCCGATCCTGGTGCCCCCGCCCGGCTTGCTGAACACGGTCCGGCCGTCCAGGGCGTCCTTGGCGCCCGCTGACCAGTACATGTAGATCATCAGGTCAGCTAGGGCAGTGGGCGGCAGCAGGGTCTCGTACCGACCCGCTGGCAGCTCGACCGTCCGCTCCGCCCAGGCCAGGCGCTGGCCAAGCTCGGCTTCGAGCGCGCGGACGTCGACGTCCGAGAAGTCCCTGGTCCCCGTGCCTGCCCACGCGGACCGCGTCAAGTCGGCGGACTTGGCGTTGAGCTCCAGCCGCCCGGTCGGCTGGTCGTGGCGCAGCCGCAGGCCCGTGGACGTGCCGAGGTAGGTCGAGGTCAGCTGGTGCTCGGCAAAGCCGTACAGCTTCCGGCCACCGCTGGCGGCGGTGGCGAACGCATGCCCGAGCTCCTCGGCGAAAGCAGCGAATACCCCGATCTGCGTCGCGCCGGGCGGGTCCTCCCAGCCGCCGGCCGAGCTAGCGGTCGTGCCTGACGGCGTGACGAGCGGCTCTGCGTCCTCGGCGGGCGACGCCTCGGTCGCTGCATGCTCCGCCTCGGCCACGAGCTCGGCGACCTGGTCGGCGCGGACTCCGGCCCTGGACACCACACCTGCCCTGGCCTCGTCGCCGCTGCGGCTGATGGCGATGACGGTCAGCTGGCGCGACCTGGACACTCCGTTGGTCGTCAGCGAGTTGCCCGCCCACCGCAGGTTGGCAGTCGAGCCATCATCGGCGATGACGATGCAGTCGTCGCTGCGCGAAGCGGCGAGCGCCCGCTCGACGAGTTCCTGCGACACCGGTGCTGCCTGCGATACCTGTCCTTGCTCCGATGCCCGTGCGCTCATGCCCCGGCCTCTTCCACTGTGTTGAGGATCCTGATGCCCCGCATGACCACCGACGGGCAGCCGTGGCTGACCGGTGCCACCTGGCCAGGCTGGCCCTTGCCGCAGTTGAAGGCGCCGCCGAGCACATAGGTCTGCGGACCGCCGACTGCCTCCATCGAATTCCAGAAGTCCGTGGTCGTCGCCTGGTAGGCCACGTCCCGCAGCTGGCCTGCCAGCTGCCCGTTCTTGATCCGGAAGAACCGCTGGCCGGTGAACTGGAAGTTGTATCGCTGCATGTCGATGGACCAGCTCTTGTCGCCGACGATGTAGATGCCGTCGGTGACCCCGGCGATGAGCTGCTCGGTCGAGGGGCCATCCGCGGCCGCCTGCAAGGAGACGTTCGCCATCCGCTGGATCGGCATGTGGCCAGGGGAGTCAGCGAACGCACAGCCGTTGGACCGGCCAAGGCCCGTGAGCCGGGCGATCCTGCGGTCGAGCTGATAGCCGGTCAGCACGCCGCCGGTGATGAGGTCGAACGACTGCCCGGCGACGCCCTCGTCGTCAAATCCGATCGTAGCCAGGCCATGCGCCACGGTGCGGTCGCCGGTGACGTGCATGACCGGCGAGCCGTACTGGAGCGTGCCCAGCTTGTCGAAGGTCGCGAACGACGTCCCGGCGTACGCGGCCTCGTAGCCAAGTGCCCGGTCCAGCTCGGTCGCGTGCCCGATGGACTCGTGGATGGTCAGGAACAGGTTGGACGGATCGATGACCAGGTCATACCGGCCAGCCTGCACCGACGGCGCGGCCACCTTGGCTGCGAGCAGTCCCGGGAGCTCAGCCAGCTCGGCGCGGAAATCCCAGCCGGTACCGGTCAGGTACTCATATCCCCGCCCGGCCGGCGGCGCCAGCGTCCGCATCGTCTCGAACCTGCCGTCGGCACCGACCGAGACCGCGGTCAGCTGCGGGTGCACGCGGACACGCTGCTGTAGTGCCGTGGTCGAGCCGTCGGTATAGAACTTGCACTCCTTGACCTGGTACAAGGAGGCATCCACGTGGTCGACCCCGGCAGCGGCGAGCAGCTCCCTGCTCCAGTCGCCCAGCAGCGCGATCTTGTCACCGACGCTGACCGCGAACGGGTCGACGTCGTAAGCCGACACCCAGGTCACCTCGCCGTGGGCCGGCTCGTCGGCGAGCTCGATCGGCTCGGTATTCATGGCAGCGGCGACCCTGGCCACGTCGACAGCCTCGGCGGCGGCCCGCACGGCCGCCTCCGGCGTCAGGTCGACGGCAGCGGCGAAGCCCCAGGTGCCGTCCACGACGACGCGGACCGCGAGGCCCAGGTCGTCGCTGTCGAACTGGGTCTCCAGGTTGCCGTCGGAGAGGCCGATCTGCTGGCCCCGGATTCGCTCGGCGCGGAAGTCGGCGTGCGAGGCGCCGAGCTGTGCGGCTCGCTGGCGGGCCGCGTCGGCTAGTTCCCGCAGCGGGAAGGCGGTAAATTCCGGATCGATCTGACCGGACGTCTGGTTCTCCACAAGTGGCCAACCTATCCCGGGCTGCGGCGCCGGACCCCGACCGGTACGCTCGCACGCGACCCGCGTCGAAGCTTGCCGCGGACCGCATTGACTCGCAGACCGCGTCCGATCAGAGGCAGGAGCGCAGATGGCCCGATCCGTACTGGTCACCGGCGGCAACCGCGGCATCGGCCTGGCGATCGCGCGCCGGCTCGCCGCTGACGGGGACAACGTGACCGTGACGTCGAGGTCAGGCGAGCCAATGGCCGGGCTTACGGTGGCGGCCTGCGACATCAGGGACACCGCTCAGGTGGATGCGGCATTCAAGGTCGCCGAGGCGACGCACGGACCGGTCGAGGTGCTCGTCGCCAACGCTGGCATTACCAGGGACCAGCTCCTGGCGCTGATGAGCGAGGACGACTTCGCCGATGTCATCAACACCAACCTGACCGGCGCCTACCGAGTCGCTAAGCGGGCCGTTCGCGGCATGATCAGGCTGCGCCGCGGCCGGATCATCCTCATCTCCTCGGTCGTCGGCATGCTCGGCTCGGGCGGCCAGGCCAACTACGCGGCATCCAAGGCCGGGCTAGTCGGCTTCGGCCGGTCGCTGGCGCGTGAGCTCGCCAGCCGTAGCATCACAGTCAACGTGGTCGCGCCTGGCTTCGTCGACACCGACATGACCGCTGTGCTGACAGACGATCAGCGCAAGGCCATCCTCGCCGGGGTGCCGCTCGGCCGGTACGCATCGCCCGACGAGGTCGCGGCTGCCGTGGCGTTCCTGGCCAGCCCCGAGGCCGGCTATATCACCGGCGCGGTGCTGCCGGTCGATGGCGGACTCGGCATGGGCCACTGAGAAGCACGGTTCCTGAGCTAGCGGAGGTTCTTGCGAATGGGCATCCTGGACGGCAAGCGGATCCTGGTGACCGGCGTGCTCACGGACGCGTCGATCGCCTTTCACGTCGCCCGTATTGCACAGCAGGAGGGCGCCACCGTGGTGCTGACCGGGTTTGGCCGGCTCAGCCTGGTGGAGCGCATCGCTAAGCGCCTGCCCGCGCCGCCGCCGGTCCTCGAACTCGACGTCACCGACGACGCGCAACTGGCATCTCTGGCCGACCGCGTGGCCGAGCATGTCGACGGGCTCGACGGCGTCGTGCACGGCATCGGCAACGCGCCCGCCAGCGCTCTCGGCGGCAACTTCCTGCACACGAGCTGGCCTGACGTGGCGATGGCCGTGCACGTGTCGGCGTACTCGCTCAAGTCGCTGGCCATGGCGGCGCTGCCGCTGATGGGGCCGGGCGGCGCGATCGTCGGGATGGACTTCGACGCCACGGTAGCCTGGCCCGCCTACGACTGGATGGGCGTGGCCAAGGCTGCGCTGGAGTCCACGGCGCGGTATCTCGCTCGCGACTTCGGGCCGCGGGGAATCCGGGTCAACCTGATGTCGGCCGGGCCGGTCAAGACGATGGCCGCGCGCAGCATCCCCGGCTTCGACCAGTTCGAAGGCGTCTGGTCGCAGCGGGCGCCGCTCGGCTGGGACCTGAACAACGCCGAGCCCGCCGCGCGCGGCTGCGTGGCGCTGCTCTCGGACTGGTTCCCGGCCACGACCGGCGAGATCGTGCACGTCGACGGCGGCGCGCACGCGATGGGCGCTTGATCGAGTACCCACGGTCCCGGCGGCTTGTCGCTGGCCCCATTCCGGTCCGATAATCCTGGTGTGGCCGGACCGAGCGATGCACGCGCCAGCAGTGCGCCGCATATGCGCGTCTCGGATGCCGACCGGGACGCGGCGCTCGCCCGGCTCCGGGACGGTTTCGCCGACGGCCGGCTGACGCACGAGACGTTCTCGTACCGCGTCGACGAAGTGCTGCGGGCGCGCGCCGACCACGAGCTGCGCAAGCTGGTCGCGGACCTGCCGACCTCGCGCCGGCTACGGGCGGCCGCGCTGGCGACCTGCCGGCGGGTAATTCACGCGACGGACCGATGGCTGCGCGGCTGGCCGCCGGTGCTGACGCTGCCAGCTGGCGCACAGCGGCGGTTCACGATCGGGCGCGAGCCTGACTGCGACATGACGCTGACCGAGGAGACAGTGTCGCGCTGGCACGCCAGCCTGGAGCGAGCGACGGCCGGCGGCTGGCTGCTCGCCGATCTCGGCTCGACGAACGGCACGCGGCTCAACGGCTGGCGCGTCACCAGCCCGATCCCCGTCCGGCCTGGCGACATGGTGTCCTTTGGCGCGGCCACGTTCGTCCTGTCCGAACGGCCGGGCTGACGCAGGCCTGCCCGGCTGACGGATCCTGTGGTCGTGCCCGCCGCTAGAGTCGAGAAATGACCGTGGTAGCCGCATGACCGTCGTGCTCATCGTCCGGCACGGCCTGACGTCGTCCACCGGCAAGGCGCTGACCGGCTGGCTGCCCGGCATCTCCCTTGATGACAGGGGCGAGGCGCAAGCCGCTGCCGTCGGCGACAGGCTGGCGCGACTTCCGCTGACGGCGATCGTGAGCAGCCCGCTGGAGCGCTGCGTGCAGACGGCGACGGCCATCGCGGCCCGCCAGGTCAACGCTGATCACGCTGGCCCGCCAGCGGTCGACATCGAAGACCGCCTAGGGGAGTGCCGGTACGGCGACTGGACCGGGCAGCCGCTGCGCAAGCTCGCCCGCGACCCGCTGTGGCGCGTGGTGCAGGCGCATCCGAGCGCGGTCACCTTCCCTGGCCCCGGTGGTGAGTCGATGCTGGGGATGCAGCAGCGCGCCGTGGCCGCGGTCCGGGACTGGAACGCCCGCCTTGGTCCCGACGCCACCTACCTGATCTGCTCGCATGGCGACGTCATCAAGGCCATCCTGGCCGATGCCCTGGGCATGCACCTGGACATGTCGCAGCGCATCCAGGTGGATCCCTGCTCGCTGAGCATCGTCAGGTACACCACGCTGCGCCCGTTCGTGCTGCGGATGAACGACGTCGGGGCGGACGCGGCGGCGCTCGCTGGCCTCGCGCGCACGGCCGCGAAGCCGCACGCCGAGGCCGACGCGCAGATCGGCGGGGGAGCGGGCAGCGGCAGCTAGCGGGACCGGACGCCGGTAGCCTGACTATGGGACCGGGCTGGCAGCCGGCCGATTGCGCGAGAGGATAGGGGTCATGCCGGTCTACACGTACGACCCGCCGGAGCGATTTGTTGCGGGCACTGTCGGCCAGCCTGGGGAGCGGACGTTCTACCTGCAGGCGACCGTCGGCACCAGGGTCACGAGCGTCGCTCTGGAAAAGGGCCAGGTGAGCCAGCTCGCCGAGCGCCTCGACGAGCTGCTGGACGAGGTGGCGCGTCGCACCGGTGCCACGTCAGCGGCCGGCAGTGACGTCGACGACGGCCCGCTCGACCTGCCGCTCACGGAGGACTTCCGGGTCGGCGCTATCGCGCTCGCCTGGGACCACGACGGCGAGCGCGTCATCATCGAAGCCCAGGAGGAGAGCGAGGAGCCGCTCGAGCCCCTGGCCGATGACGTTCCCGAGGATGGCCCGGCCATCCTGCGGGTGCGCATCACCGCCGAGGCCGCGCGCGCGTTCTCCCGGCGTGCGATCCAGGTCGTTCGGCAGGGCCGGCCGCCGTGCCCGTTGTGCGGGCTGCCACTCGAACCGGCTGGCCACGTGTGCCCGCGCCAGAACGGCCACCGGGTCGGGCATGCCTGAAGCGTCGGCCAGCAAGGATGCGTCGGCCAGCAAGGATGCGTCTGGCAGCAGGGATGCATCGAGTCGCAGAGATCCACCGGGCCGCAGGGATGCATCAGGCCGCAGGGATGCGTCGGGCAGCAGGAGAGCGTGGCGCGAGCAGCGGGCCAGCGGCGACCGCCCCGCTATGCCCCCGTCAGCCAGCGGCGAGTCAGCAGGCGCGCCGCCGGGGCTAGGCGGCACTGCGCGGCATCCGACGAGCCCCGGCGACGAGGCCGCCATCCTGGACCTGCTGTCTACCGGCACCCTCGATGTCAAGGGCCGTCTCGTCGACGCCTCGAACGCCACCATGTACTGCTCCGTCACCGGCGGCGGCACCGAGGCCGCCTGCGTCTACAAGCCCGTCGCCGGCGAACGGCCGCTCTGGGACTTCCCCGACGGCACGCTGGCCGGCCGGGAGCTCGCCGCGTACGTGGTCTCGAGAGCTGGCGGCTTCGATGTGGTGCCGCCGACCGTGTACCGGGACGGCCCGTTCGGCCCAGGCATGTGCCAGCTGTGGATCGACGCCGACGACGCGGTCGACCTAGTCGAGCTGGCCCGGAGCAATGACCCTCGGCTGCGGCAGATGGCGGTGTTCGACGCGGTGGTGAACAATGCCGATCGCAAGATCGGCCACCTGCTGCCGGTCGCCGATGGCGGGCTCTATGGCTGCGATCACGGTGTCTGCTTCGGTTCGGAGTACAAGCTGCGCACCGTGCTCTGGCAGTGGCGGGGCAAGCGCCTGACCAGCGAAGCACTGGCGAAACTGACCGGGCTACGCGACCTGCTCAACGGCGGGCTGACCGCCGATCTGGGCAGCTGGCTGACCGGCGCGGAGGTCGCCGCGACGACTCGGCGCGTAGAGAT
>DATHPF010000222.1:0-1805 GCA_035484155.1 Streptosporangiaceae bacterium | reverse complement strand
CCTTACTCTTCCCGTGTGAGATCAACGTCTGCGCCGGGCGCCAACGTCGCCAAGCCGGAAGTGGCCGCCGCCGTGCGCCTGATGCACCGCCGCCATGGCTGGAGCCTGACGGCTGGCACGAGTCTGTTTGCGTTCGGCCTTGGCTACGGCTGCATCATTAACGGCAATAACGAGGGAGCGGCCGCTCCATCGTGGTTCGTCGACCTGACCATCGCGCTGGCCGCGCTGATTGGCGTGAGCATCATCGCGGCGGCGGCGTATCACCTGCGGCTGCGGCGCACGCCGCTGGCGGTCCTGACAGAGGCCGCCCCACTCGCCGCACGCCACCCGCACGGCCCGCATAGCCACCACTACCCGCCCCGGCACCTCCTCACGTGGGTGCTGCGCTGGATCGGGATGGTGGTGATCCTGTTCGTGGCGGTGATCAGCGTGCCAGCCGTGGTGGACGGGACGGCGTACCTGACCGGTCTCGAAAAAACGGTCACCTTCGACCCGACCTCGCACCAGACAAACTGCGACCGGTACAGCTGCCAGCCGGTCACCGACGGCACCCTGGAGACCGGCGGTGCAGGCATCAGCGCAAGCTGGCAGAACGTGGTACCGCTGGGCAAGCCCTTCAAGATCCGCGAGCCGGTGTGGAAGTGGGGACTTGGCCTGGCGCTGATCAACAGCGATGGCACAGCCGTCATCGCCATCGCCATCAGCCTGCTGATCGAAGGCGCCGCCGTCCTGGTGGTGATCCAAATGACCAGGCTGGCGCTCAACTGGCGACTGCACCGGCAGCGGCACAGCGAAGTGGCGCCCGCGTCAGCCGCCTGACTCCACATGGTGTGGTGGAGGCCAGGTGCGGAGCCATGGAGAGGAATGCCTCCCGGGCGGCCCGCGTTGACGGGCTGGTGAAGAAGATTGGCTTCCTGTCGTTCGGGCACTGGTCGGCATCACCCGGCTCACAGACGCAGTCGGGGTCTGATGCTCTGCTGCAGTCGATTGACCTTGCGGTCGCCGCCGAGGAGCTCGGCGCCGACGGCGCGTACTTCCGTGTGCACCACTTCGCACGGCAGCTGGGTTCGCCTTTCCCGCTGCTGGCCGCCGTCGGCGCGAGGACCAGCCGCATCGAGATCGGCACGGCAGTCATTGACATGCGGTACGAGAACCCGCTGTACATGGCCGAGGACGCCGGCGCGGCCGACCTCATAGCCGGCGGACGACTCCAGCTCGGGATCAGCCGCGGCTCGCCGGAGCAGGTGATCGACGGCTGGCGCTACTTTGGCTACCAGCCTCAGGAAGGCCAGACGGACGCCGACATGGCCCGCCAGCACGCCGAGGTGCTGCTCGGCGTGCTGAGCGGCAAGGGCTTCGCGCAGCCCAGTCCCCGGCCGATGTTTCCGAACCCGCCCGGCCTGCTGAGGGTCGAGCCGTACTCAGAAGGTTTGCGGGAGCGCATCTGGTGGGGCGCCGGGTCACAGCGCACCGCGGCGTGGGCGGCCGAGCTGGGCATGAACCTGCAAAGCTCCACGCTGATCAACAACGAGTCGGACAAGCCCTTTCACCTGCAGCAGGCTGAGCAGATCCAGGCCTTCCGTGATGCATCGCAAAGGGCTGGCCACGAGCGCGAGCCGCGGGTGTCGGTGAGCCGGAGCATCCTCCCGCTCGTGGACGACCGGGACCGGGCGTACTTCGGCCGCCGGAATACCGGCACCGACGAGATCGGGTTCATCGACCCGCAGACGCAGGCGATCTTCGGCCGCACGTACGCGGCCGAGCCGGACGTGCTGATCAGCCAGCTCAAAGAGGACCAGGCGATC
>DATHPF010000221.1:0-7864 GCA_035484155.1 Streptosporangiaceae bacterium | reverse complement strand
GGCCGGCTATCAGCTCGGCGGACTGCGCGCTAGCGCGGACGGAGCCCGGCTCTATGTCGCCCGCGGATGGCAGCTGTGGGAGGGCCCGTCGTCGGCGTTCACCCCGGACGGGATCAGGCCCACCCCCGAACGGGACGGTCTCATCTACGTCCTGCGAGTCAGGATGCCAGTGGACGTGACCGGCGGGCTCACGTGCGACTGGCGCAACGGAGCGGTGTGGTAGGGCGTGACGCTCGTCAGCCATGCGAGGACACGACACCGGGAGGTATCAGGCCGTCTACGGCGCTGTCAATGCGTGGCAGCGGGCCGGCTCGCCGGAGGCGACCTCCACCGGGCCGCTCGTGCCCCGCACGCGGGACCGATCAGCGCTGCTCGAAGATGCGGATGAGGTTGCCGGCGGGATCGCGGATGGCGCAGTCGCGGATCCCGTACGGCTGCTCGATCGGCTCCTGGACGACCTCGGCCTCACTGGCCTTCAGCTGGGCGAACGTGTGATCCAGATCGCCGGTGGCGAAGACGATGATCGCGTAAGTCCCTTTCGCCATCATCTCGGTGATCGTGCGGCGCTCATCGTCGGTGATGCCGGGGTAGGCGGCCGGCGGCGCCAGCACGATGGACATGCCGGGCTGACTGGCGGGGCCGACGGTGATCCAGCGCATCCCGCCGTGACCGACGTCGCTCCGCACCTCGAAGCCGAGAGAGTCACGGTAAAAGGCCAGCGACACTTCCGGATCCGTGTGCGGGAGGAACGTCTGGTGAATCGTGATGTCCATGACGCTCACGCTAGGTCAGGCTCGCGGGCGGGCGCTCGTCGATTCCTGATCGGCCTGGTCACCTGTTTCTCGATGCACGACGGCAGCCCCGCGGCCGCGTGCGCCGCGCGCTGCCGGTAGGTACTCGGAGGCATTCCGACCAGCTCGGTGAACCTGGTGCTGAAGGTGCCCAGCGACGAGCAGCCGACCTCGAAGCAGACATCGGTCACGCTGAGGTCGCCACGGCGCAGCAGCGCCATCGCGCGCTCGATCCGGCGCGTCATCAGGTACCCGTACGGCGATTCGCCGTAGGCGATCCGGAACTCGCGGCTGAGGTGCCCGGCAGACATGTGCACACCACGAGCGAGGGCCTCGACGTCCAGCGGCTGGGCGTACTCCCGGTCGATCCGGTCGCGGACCCGGCGCATCCGCGCGAGGTCGCTCAGATGCTGCGCCGGCGCGGATCTGCTGCTCACAGGTCAATCTTAGCCAGCATGCCGACGGCGATCTCCGGTCCGCGGAGGTCACCTCAGGACGGCGTCGCTGGCTGGTGCTTCGAGCACAACGCCGGCGCGCCAGTGGCCAATGAAAATTGCACGGACGAGTGGTGGCTAATGATGCTTAGCGTACTGGAGTTGCGCTAAGACCGTTAAATGCAAGTTGTGAAGGATGCCGCGACCGCTCCGCTATTCGTAGGAAACTACACTTAACCGCGCCACAACACACGGCGAGTCGGCGCTGGCGATTTCGGGTGTCGTGTAAGTATGGCGTCAAATAACCTTCCGCCAGGTCAGGCCAGGTCGAGCGGGCGGTGGTGGCATGCGAAGCAGCTTCGCTCTGAGAGGGGACGCGAACATCATGTACGTTCGGTCACGCTCGCGGCCGGTGCACACCGTACGGTCGTGGCGTAGCGCGAAGCTGGCGGAATGGGGCATAGGGCTAGGCATCGCGCTGAGCTCAGTAACCATCATTTTGTCGGCTCTAAACGTGTTAAGCATTCAGCAGACGATTGCTACCGCCCTGGCAGCAACTCTGACGACATTAAGCGGTCTTATCGCCTGGATGGTTCCCAGGGACGCATGGATCGCGTGGCGACGAGGATTCCGGCGGGGCTGTCAGGCCGCCGTCATAGCTCACTCGTACCGGATGTCAGGCGATCTGACCACGAGTGCCGTGTGGGACGTCCGGCTGGCCAGGCTGATGAGTTGCCCGCGGACTCATGACTGCTGTGTTTGCCGGTGCAGCCTCAGGTAGCGCCGCGGCATCCGAGTCGCTCGAGGCCGCCGCCGCCTGTAACTGCACGATGTGAGCGACGGCGGGCTCGATCATCTCGTCGGCCGACCGTCGGGGGAACTGGCGAGCGTTGAGGTCGTCAACGCCAAGCAGCGCCAGGACCTCGGCGGCGGTCGCACCGGTGGCCTCTGCTATCCGCCCGACTGCCGACACGGTCGTGGGCTCCTGCGGCAGGCCTTCGGCATCGAGAAAGTCGTGGATCGCGCCCTCGCTGTAGCCGCGCTGCCGCATGCGGACGTAGACCCAGCTGGCTATCCGCTCTCCGGTCGTGGGCGGTGCGTCCCGGGTAGTGATGGCATTGCCGGCCGACGTCGGGGCGAGCAGGAGCGGGCTCGGCTCCCCTCCGATCAGGACGCGCTCGACGCTTCCCGGCGCCCACTGGTACATCGACTCAACAGTCCCGACCGTGGACTCCGGGTAGGAGCACCGCTCGCCCTTCTCGAGCCGGCTGATGGTCTTGACGGAGATCATTCCGCCGCCGCGTTCCATGACGAAGCGGGCCCGCTGGCGGTACCCGTAGCCAAGCTCGCCTCGGCGCCTCTCAAGCAGGCGGCCAAGGCGGTGCCAAGCCTCGTTGGGATATCTGTCCATCGTGGTCCGTTCACGCCGGTCCGGTTGCCGATCGGTCTGGACATAGCTTGCCACATCAAGACTTGACATTCAGCTTGACCGATATTGCTCGTTACGAGTCGATGAGATTGCAGGATGCAGGCTCTGGCGACGCAGCGGATACCTCCGCGCACTCCCTGTTATCCAGCCTGCTTGTGCCAGTGACAAGCTCACTACCAGCAGTTATGTCCTCACGTTGCGAGTTGCACGCTGCGCCCGCGCCGGATCAGGGAGGCGCCCGTGAAGGGGCTCTCTAGTGGCCTGTCCGGCCGCGCCGGCAGTCAATGGATTAGGGCTTGGGAGCGCCTTGGCTATTGCTGGGCATACCGCTCCGGTCCCGGAGTTGGCCTTTGGTGGCCATGTGTGTCCAGCTTTCGGTTGCGGCAACTGTCTCGTGACCTTAAGTTATCTGTTCATGAGCACGACACAAACGGTCACCACCTCCCTCCGGGCGCCTTTAGGGCGGCTGCCGGTAAGGCTCCGGCAGAACGGTGCAGCCATCCGGAGCCTTCGTGAGAAGGATGGCTGGCATCAGCCGGAGTTCGCCCGGAAGGTCGGAATGAGCCAGTCCGCGCTCTCGAATATCGAGAGAGAAAAGCGCAGCGCGCGGCCGGCCACCATTCACCGGATCGCGCACGCCCTGCGCGTCCCAGTCGCTGCGATCACCCGCGAGTACGACGACGCCGACGGATCAGCAGCCTGACGGCGATGCAAGACGGTCCGCCCGGACCATTGGCCGGGCGAGCCCCCGGGCCTTTCGGCCCTCTAACCAAGAGAAGAGGAACAACGATTATGACTCCAGGTCCAGCCGCAAACCACGCCGCCCTGCTGCTCACTCCCGCGGAGGTGGCAGCGGCGTTCCGGGTAGACCCCAAGACAGTCACACGATGGGCTAAGACCGGCAAACTGAACTCGATCCGGACACTCGGCGGTCATCGCCGTTACCTGGAGGCCGAGATCCGCGCGATTCTCGACATTCCTGCCGACGAGTACCACGCGTGGGTGCCGCATTACGGCGACCAGTTCCATGGCCACTAATGCGGATCAGGCCGCTTCGCCCTCGGGTATAGCTCTCCGGGAGAACAGCCGGCCACGGGGGTCGGCTGTCCTGGATATCTGGTCAGATGATGTATCAGAAAGGCAACCCGGCACGGGGGCCGAGCGGAGCCTGATGACCCGGCTGGTTGGCGTCCTTGGATGGAAGGCCGGCTACCAGCCTCGACACCGCTCGCCACGCTGGGGCTATACAGAAAACGGCTGGCTTACCCAGCAGCCGCTGGAGGATCCGCTACCTGGCCTGGATTGCGAGCCAGCAGTGCCGGATTTACCTGGCGAAGAGACCTGGGCGGACGACGACTGGACCGAGCCTGACTTCCTGGATCAGCTCACGAGTGGGCAGATACGGCGCATGCTCGAAAACCACGCGATCAATGATGATCAGGCTGGAGATGTACCGGATCTCATCCAGATGATTGCGCATTCGTCGCATACGAGCACAACGCTGGAGAGCGCGTGGGATGACTTTCATGACGCTGTCAGGGATGCCCATGCACTCCATCTCAGCAAGCGGGCCTGGTGGGAGTTTTTCTGCCGGCAGGACCTCGGGTCATGCCCCCAGGAGCAGGCGGTGGAGATCAAGCTCAGCGATGCGGATGACGCCTGGTGCCTCATCATGAACGGCTCCTCCTAGCCGTGCCGAGTGCGGCCACTCCATAGCCGGTGAACCTGGCAGGTTCCTTGCGCTTCGAGGGGGAAGCGCGGGGGACCTGCCAGTTTTTGTTCTGCGCCCGAGGTCGCCGCAGACTGGGCGAGTCGCGCGGTAAGGGCGGGTACCCACCACTCTGCGCGGCTGTGATTTGCTGGATCTCGTGTCCGACAACGACCCTGCGACCGGGCGGCGGTTCCTTACCGGTTCCGCGTACGCCGACGACCGCCACCTCCGCTCACGCATGTCCATCTATGCGTACGCCGAGACCCCTGCGCAGCCGGGGTGGCGCACCTCGTTGATCCCGTGGGACGGGACGCAAGTCGTGGCTGATGTGGGGTGCGGGAACGGGTTCGATCTGCGCCAGATCGTTCCGCAGGGCAGGTGCCGTCACGCCATCGGCATTGACCTGTCGGCTGGGATGCTGCGCTCACTTAAGGAGCTGCGCGAGTCCGGCAGCCTGTCCCTGGTCCAGGCCGACGCGCAACTCCTCCCGTTAGCTGACGAGACCGCTGACGTGGCCCTGGCCATGCACATGCTCTACCACGTCCCCGATATCCCGGCCGCGATCCGCGAACTGCGCCGCATTACGAGACCAGGCGGAACCGTGCTGGCGTCGACCAACAGCCCCGCCCACCTAGCCGAGATTGACAGCCTGCTCGGCGCCGCGATCTCGAGCCAGCTCGGCCGCCCGGCCCAGGCGATGCCTGCCCTCAGTTTCAATACGCAGACGGGTGCGGCCATGCTGGGCCGGGAATTCTCCAGCGTCACGCTGCACACCATCGACCTGTCGCTGTCGATCCCCAGCGCGGAGCCGGTCCTCACGTATGTCGCCAGCCTCCGCGAGCCCTGCCTTGCCTGGACTAAGCAACGGCTGGACTTCGATGCGGTGCTCGACGACATCAACGCGAAGGTCGAGCAGGTCATCGAGGACCAGGGCACGTTCCGGGCCAGCACTCACATGGGCGTATTCATCTGCCGCTGAGCTGCTCGCGGATGCGCCCGACGATGACGTCTGATTCCTGCCGGACGGGAACGGCCGGCTGGCCGGACACTGGCGAACATGGGAACCCAGGAGCGGGCCGCCTTTCCGGTCGCGCTCAGGCACCCGGCCCCCGCTGACCTGCCGCACATCCTCGCGATGTGGGGACGCTGCTCGCTGGTAACCAGAATGACGCGCTTCCATGCGCCGGTGCGAGCCATCCCGGCCTCCTACCTGCAAGCCGTGCTGGCCGATCCGTCCGCCAGCCTGGTGGCAGCATCCGCATCCGGCAGCACAATCGGTGGGCTAGCCTCCCTCGTTGCCGGCGACGGCAGTTCCGCCGAACTGGGAGTGCTGGTAGAAGACGCGTGGCAGCGGCAGGGGATCAGCCGCCAGCTCGTTACTCACCTGGTCGCCGCCGCTCCGGCCCGTGAGATAACCGAGGTGACGGCGTCCGTCCTCGCGCTGAACGCTGCCGTTGCCGACCTGCTCCGTCAGATTCCAGGCGAGTTCTCGCTGAGTCGAGGCGGCACAACTCTTAATGTGCGGCTGCGCCTGGCTTCGCGGATGTGCGGGCACCGTCCGTCAGCCGGATCGAGCTAACGCGGCGCTATTAGTGCCCGATCAATACCAGCACGAACATGACAACCACGGCGACGAGGGCCAGGGTGCCGACGACGACCCCGACGCTGAACAGGCGCACCAAGTGCAACCGGACGACCTGGGCGTCGCCGCGCTCTTTGGCGCGCGCTTCCTGCTCGCGCTCGGCCTTGCTCGGCTCCGCGCGCGTCCCCGGTGGCACCGGGATGTGATACGAACCGCCCACGTACCTGATCGATCGCCACTGGCCCGTGCTGGGCTGCTTCAGGCGGTGACCCGAATTATCCGGGTCATCTAGTTCCCCCATCAGAACCTCCCGGTGCAACGCACGCGCACTCGTGCCATTATGCCGTGAATCGCGCCGCCCTCCTCATCGGTGTCGACGTGGACGTCGTGCTCGCCAACGCCCCCGGGGCGGTCGCCCCTAAGTGCGCCCGGAACCTCACAGCTGTTATCACTTAAGCCCGTCTGCCATGAAAACCGCCATTGCGCGGCAGTAGCGTTCGTGGCCGGTATAGAGTCCAGTACCTGCTTCGGCCGACTGATGTATCGGAGCACGGGGAGTCGGAACAGCGGAGCTATTTACTAGTCAGCCTAGTTTGGGCCTTTGGACATTCGCGACGGACGGAAAGCAAGGCGAGCGCTGCAGTTTGCCGGTGCGGGCGCTGTCGCTGGGCTGGCGGCCGCTATCGCCTCCGCCCTCGGCGACATCAGCGTTAAGCAGGCGATGATGCTGGGTCTGCCGGCCGCCGTTCTGACCTTCGGCGGGATGACCGCGGCGGTGGCGTCCGATCCGGAGACAGCGGAACGCCAGGGCTTCCAGGCCGGATTGAAGGCAGGAGCGCTGCGGACGCGGTGGCGATCAGTCTTTGGTAGTCGGGGCAAGGGCAGGCCTTAGCTTCGGCTCACCCTCGGCCGCGGCGTGGCTTCGCTGGCGAATGCAACTGCGTGGGAGTGCTGCGGCTCTTGGTGCTTAGAAGGCCAGAGTTAGCTAAGGCAGTTATAGATGCTATTGGACATTAATGAGATGACCTTACCGCGCGCCTACTCCATTTGACTCCGCGACATCCGCTCAAACGGCGAGTCACCGCCACGTTGTCAGATGCTGCACCGCTATAGTCCGAATTAGCTACCGTCTGGACCCCGCGGCTGCTGGCGACCGGTTGTCTGTTGAACTGGCGGTCTTCCAAAGGCGGAGGGCATATGGACGGCGAGTGGCATTGGCACCAGATGCGCCCGGCCGGCGGCGCCTGGCGTCGAGCCCGACTTGCGGCCTGGACCACATCAGTGGGCATAGCCCTCAGCTCGGCCGCTGTAATTCTGTCGGCTCTGAACGCAATCAGCGCACAGCAGGCAATCGCCATGGCCGTGCCGGCCGTGCTGATCACAGTTGGCGGCTTAGGCGGCCGGATGGTGCCGGATGCGTGGATCGCGTGGCGCCGCGGGTTTCGTCATGGCTGTGAGGCCGCCCTGACCAGTCAGGCGTGCCTCGTTAGGGCTGACGATGCGAGGAACAACTCAGGCGAGATTCTGCTCGCGAAAGTAGCGAGTTATCCCGCGGCGCGGCCTTGCGCTGTTTGCGGGCGAGGGTACAGCTGATAGACCGCCGCTGCTCAGGCGCGTTGACAGTTTGTGCAGCCGCAGTGACAGCATTCGCCCGGCCGCGCGACGGCCAGACTTGCGGTCAAAGCGACCTATCTTGGTGACATCGGACAGAGCCCGGATGAGGGTGAGGAGGGCGGCGCGGACCATGTTCGAGAGGTTCACCGGCAGGGCGCGGCGGGCTGTTGTCGAGGCGCAAGAAGAAGCCAGGACGCTCAGTCACAACTACCTAGGCACCGAGCACATCCTGCTCGGCTTCATCCGCGAGGGCGAAGGCACCGGGGCGAAGGCGCTGGAGTCCCTGGGGATCAGCTTGGATAC
>DATHPF010000220.1:0-28993 GCA_035484155.1 Streptosporangiaceae bacterium | reverse complement strand
AGCAGCTCGTCTCGCCTGCCCGCATCGAGGCCGCCGCGCAGGCGCCCGAGGAGGTCAATGACCTCGCCGCCGGTCAGCGACGGCCATAGCGTGACGTCCCCTGGTACGTACGCGAGCCGCCGGTGCAGCGCGACGGCCTCGCGCCACGGGTCACCGCCGAGGAGCCGAGCCGTCCCGCCGTCACTGCGCAGCAGGCCAAGCAGGACCCGGATCGTGGTCGTCTTCCCGGCACCATTCGGCCCGAGGAAGCCGTGCACCTCCCCCGCTGCCACGGACAGGTCGAGGCCGTCCAGCGCGACAGTCTTGCCGAAGCACTTGCGCAGCCCGGAGACTTCGATAGCGTTCACGGGTGTGACCCTACACTAAATTTAGAAACTACTAAATATAGGAACGGGAGGTTCCACCGGCTCGTGGCTCACAAGCAAGACAGCAGTCGAGGGAGGAGTCAGGCGCCCGCCACCGAGGCGCCACCGACCCGCGCGCCCGCATCCCCTACGAGCGACCACACGCCTGCAGGCCCCCTTGACCCCGCCAGCGGCGCGGACGTCCACCGCCCCGCCGACAGCCACGACGCCGACAGCCGCGACGCTGGCGCCGTCCGCGCCTTCATCGAGAGCTTCACGGGCCTGCTGACCCAGGCCGGCTTCCCGCGTACGCCCGCCCGCATCTTTGTTGCCCTGCTCACCTCGGACTCGAGCCGGCTCACCGCGGCCGAACTCGGCGAACTGCTCCAGACCAGCCCGGCCTCCGTATCCGGCGGCGTCCGGTACCTGATCCAGGTAGGCATGGTGACCGCGGAGGGTGAGCCGGGCTCGCGTCGCCAGCACTACCGCATGCCGACGGATGTGTGGGAGGAGATCGTCCGGCTCCGAGACCGCCAGTTCGCCCGCTGGGTGACCGAGTTGCGCGACGGCGTCACGGCACTGGGCCCCGACAGCCCGGCTGGCACCCGGATGGCCGATACCGTCCGCTACTTCGAGTTCCTGAGCGGGGAAATGTCGGATCTGCTGGCCCGCTGGCGCGAGCGCGGGACCTAGCGCCGAATCCGTAACATCCCGCCCGGACCGCTAGGTTTGACGCTGCGGGGATTACCAGCGACTCCAGCACGTTAAGACTGGTAGGTAGCGGCGAATATGAAGGGCTGGTAGGACGTGGTGCGTAATCCGGCCGACCTGTACGAGGTGGGTCCTGGCGCGCCCGAGCCAGACGGCGACCTGGTCATGCTGTACTACCTGGACGGCTTCATCGACGCCGGCGCTGCCGGGCGGCTGCTGACCACGCACTTGATGACGACGCTCGAGCACCAGCAAGTGGCCAGGTTCGACATCGACTCGCTGCTGGATTACCGGTCGCGCCGGCCGATCATGACGTTCTCCAAAGACCACTGGGACGACTACGACGCACCAGAGCTGGCTGTCTCCCTGCTGCACGACTCGGAGGGCACGCCGTTCTTGCTCCTGGCAGGCCTTGAGCCCGATCGTGAGTGGGAGGCGTTCACCGCCGCCGTCATACAACTGTCCGCGGACCTTCGCGTCCGGCTGGCCGTGGGTTTCCACGGCATCCCGATGGGCGTGCCGCACACGAGGCAGCTGGGCGTGACCGCGCATGCGACCCAGCCCGAGCTCATCGAGGGCTACCGGCCGCTGGTCGACAAGCTGCAAGTGCCGGGCAGCGCTGCCGCGCTGCTGGAATACCGGCTCGGGGCGGCCAGCCGTGATGCGATCGGCTTCGCTGTCCACGTGCCGCATTACCTGGCGCAGGCTGCCTACCCCGCAGCCGCGGCCACGCTGCTCGAATCGGTGCAGCGGGTGACCGGGCTAGTCCTGCCAGGCGATTCGCTGCGCGAGGCGGCGCGGCGTACCGACCTGGAAATCGCCCGGCAGGTCGAGGGATCAGCCGAGGTCGCCGAGGTCGTGCAAGCGCTGGAGCAGCAGTACGACTCCTTCGCCGCCAATCGTGAGAGCCTGCTCGCCAGCGACGAGGCAGTGCCGACCGCCGAGGAACTGGGTGCACAGTTCGAGCAGTTCCTGGCCGAGCAGCAGGGCCGCGAGAGCCCGGAATGACGCCGCCACCGCTACCCGAGTACCGGGCTAGCTGACCTCGCGCAGCTTCCCGGTCGCCACGTCAAACACGAACCCGCGCACGGCGTCTGTGTGCGGGACAAACGGGCTTGCCTTGATGCGCCGGATCGACTGCCGTACGTCAGCGTCCAGATCCGAGAACGCCTCCGCAGACCACGCCGGCTTGATTCCAGTCTCCTTCTCGATGCCGGCCTTGAACACGTCATCGGTGAAGGTCAGCATGCCGCAGTCGGTGTGATGGATCAGGATGATCTCGCTCGTGCCGAGCAGCCGCTGGCTGATGGCCAGGGACCGGATCTCGTCGTCGGTGACGACGCCGCCAGCGTTCCGGATAACGTGCGCCTCGCCTTCGGCAAGGCCGAGTATGCCGTAGACATTGAGCCGCGCGTCCATGCACGCGATGACCGCGACGCCCGCCGACGGCGGCATCGGCAAGTGCCCGCCGAAGGTCTCGGCGTAACGCTGGTTGTTCTCCAGGAACTCATCGGTCTTGGACATGCCGGCTGATCCTCTCTCGACTGGACCGGTACACCACCCGCGATCGGGTCAGGCAGTTAGTACCCAAAACCAAGCCTACGGATCTCGGCTCATAATCCCTAGTGGATCGCTAGTAAAAACAACTGACCGGTTCACGACTGAGTTTCTCGGCCGCGCGCAGACCGAGTTTTGAGCAAAGGTAGAGGGAACCACGGTCTGACCTTGGGCATCCCGTCCAGGGCGGGCGGCGCATCCCCGTGCCCGACCCGCACTGGCGCAGGACCGAGTACGGAGCGAACGCCGAGGGAACGGGCCAATGAGCCGATCAGCCATACGTGAGATTCAGGTCTCCAGCATCAGCGTGCAGCGAGGCGAGGTGCTGGTGCCGACTCAGCTCGGCGATCCGGTGCACGGTGTGCTGATCTGCCACGCGGCTCCGCTGGTCGCAGCGTCGCTGCGAGCCAAGGGCTGGCCGGTCCGCCTTGCCGAGCTGCCGCGCTGCGACGACGCCGCTGGTGACGCCGACATCATGCTGCACCTCGTGACGTGCCAGCAGCACGACGGCAGTACCGCCGCAATCGCCGCGGCCACCGCACCGGGCGACGCGCGCGCGGCGGCAGTGGCGCGGTCGGTGGTCGACGAATGGGCGGCGGTGTGTGCCACGAGGACGCTCCTGCTGGCGGCCAGCCCGTGGTGCAGCGGGGCGCTGCACCACGCGAGCGCGGCACGACAGGCCGCGTCGGACTACCGCGGCAGCGGCCGGAAGGTGCATGTACTGGCGCCGGTGGCGATCCCGGCCGAGACCGCGAGCGCGCTCAGCGACCTCGGCGCGGTCATCGCGACGTCGCTCGCCGACGTCGGAGCTGGTGACGTCGTCGTGTTCCCCGCCCACGGGGTCACCGCAGACTTGCGGGCGGAGGCGGCGCGGCGCGGCGCGACCGTCGTCGACGGCACCTGCCCGCTGGTCGCCAGCGCACAGACAGTCGCCATGCGCGCCGCCGAGCGCGGCCAGCAGCTCGTGCTGATCAGCCAGCCCGGCCAGGCGGCCACAGGCCCGATCGCCAGCCAGGCGCCGGGTCACGTGACAGTGGTGGAGACGCCGGCCAAGACAGCGGCACTCAACGTCAACGACACCCGCCACGTCTCATTCATGATGCAGCCCGGCGTGGTGCTCGAGACCGCGGCACCGATCGTGGCTGCGCTCCGATCGCGGTACCCGGCGATCAAGGCAGCCGCGCCAGCTGACCTCTGCTACGCCCCGTCCGACCGGGCCGGCACGATCTACTCGGTCGCTCTCGGCAGCGACCTCATGCTCGTCCTCGGTGACCCGCATTCTCCCGATGCCAAGCAGATCTGCGCACAGGCTCGTGACTCGGGTACCCGGGTCCAGGTGGTGGGCGAGATTGACGACATCAAGCCAGCGATGCTGACGGGCATCCACACCATCGGCGTGGCGGAATCGACGTCAGCGCGCGCCGGGCTGGCGGCCCACGTCCTGTCGGCCCTGTCCGGCCTGGGCAGGCTGAGCGTGGCCAGGCGGCGGCTGAGCACGGAGAAAACGGGCAGCGTGCTGATATAGCCCAGGTGAGCCGAGAGTAGCCCCGTTCCCATCTATTCGGGGTCGCGGGCCGCTGGGATAAGCTCTTTCGCATGGCGGACAAACCGGACGGCGAGCGCTCGCCAGGCCTGCGCGGGTCCTCCGGCGGCCGGCCGGGGGCGCTTCAGCAACGGCTAACGGCCGGGGAGTTTGCCGTCACGGCCGAGATCGGGCCGCCGCGAGGCGCGGACACAGCACCGGTGACCCGCAAGGCGGCGCTACTGCGAGGCTGGGTCGACGCCGTCAATATCACTGACAACCAGAGCGCAGCCGTCCGGCTGTCTAGCCTGGCTGGCAGCCTGGCCGCGCACGCGGCCGGTGTCGAGCCGATCATGCAGCTCACCTGCCGTGACCGCAACCGCATCGCGCTGCAGTCGGAGCTGCTGTCAGCATCGGCGCTCGGCGTCCCAAACGTCGTGATCATGACCGGCGACCACCCGCGGCACGGTGATCACTCCGATGCCACGCCGGTCTTCGACCTGAACAGCACTCAGCTGCTGCGGGTCGCCACGGACATGCGGGATCAGGGCAGGCTGATGTCCGGCGGGGAGCTGAAGCCAGCGCCTGCCTGGTTCCTCGGCGCGGTCGAGAACCCGCCGGGCCTCGCCGTCGGCGCGGCCAGTGATCCCGACGCGGCCGAGGCAGTCGACCGGGCGACCTACCGCCTGGCGAGCAAGATCGAGGCTGGCGCCCAGTTTGTCCAGACGCAGTTCGTGTTCGACGTGCCGGCCTTCGCTGCCTGGATGACCCGGATCCGCGAGGCTGGCCTGCACGAGCGCTGCCACATCCTGGCCGGCGTGGGCCCGGTCCGGTCGCAGCGGGCACTTGCGCACCTGGCCACGATTCCCGGCGTCGTCATCCCCGAGCACGTCCGCGACCGGCTCGAAGGGGCGAACGCGGAGCAGTTCCGCGCCGAAGGCGAGAAACTGTGCGCCGAGATCATCGCCGGCCTAGCCGAGGTGCCAGGCGTCGCCGGCGTGCACGTCATGGCCATCGGCGCCGAGAGCTCGATCCCGGCGATTCTCCAGCAGGCCGGTATCCCGGCTCGCTAGGCCTAGATTTGCGGGCATCGAGTCATGAGTGGAGAGTTACTGTTGCCCCAGCCACAGTAACTCTCCACTCATGAAGGGGCGGGGCGCTGAACAATGCGCCTTCGTGCCCGAAAGCTCCTAATCGGTGAAGGTTGGGTCGGCGCCGTGCGGCTTGGCGACGCGGCCTTGCGGCTCCTCCCACGCCTCGGATCGGCCGAAGGCGGTCAGGTCAAGGAGCGTGTAGGCACCGCCGAGTTGGTCGGTGCCGCGGGCGAACGTCGAGTACGTGTGGAAGATGCGGTTGCCGTCGCGCAGGAAGCAGCTCAGGCCCGGCACCTCTCCCGCGACTCCTTCATCGCCGGCCGGCTGGGGCCGGTAGTTATAGACGGCCGGCTTCACCGACGCGTCGATTGTCGCGTCAAAGTCGTAGTTGAAGTCGCCGCCGTAGGAGGAGTACCAGCTGAAGTCCCAGCGGCGGGCCGCCTTGTAGGCAGCGAGCTTGTCGTACGGCGCGCGGGAGATCCCGGCAAATGACGTGTCGCGCGACTCCACGTGCCGCAGCACCGCGGGCGCGAGCTCGTCGAGGGATGCGGTGCAGCCCGGACAAGCAGCGTCCCACTCGGGGTCGAACATCACGTGCTGGATGACCAGCTGGCTGCGGCCCTCGAACAGATCGGCGAGCGTGACCGAACCCGCCGGGCCGGCGAAGGCGTAGTCCTTGGTGATCTCGACCATCGGCAGCCGCCGGCGGTCGGCGTTCAGGGCATCTCGCTGGCGAGTCAGGTCCTTCTCCCGGACCAGCAGTTCTTTGCGGGCGGCGAGCCACTCGTCGCGCGTAGTGATCTCTGGCAAGCTCACGGCATCCTCCTTGCAGTCAGGCTGTCCTACTCATACGACGATCGGGTTAGCCTCAGGTGGACAGGCGACCGGCTGCGGTGTGGTGTCCGTTGCCGCGATTCTCGTTCGTCGTAGTGACGAGACCACGCGATGAGGAGGAAGTCATGATGCGCTACATGCTGCTGATGTGCGGTGAGGTCGAGGCGGCAGAGCCGGACGTGACGCCGGTGCCGACACAGGGGCCAGCACCAGCGCCAGCACACGCCGCCGGCGACGCGGACGAGCCGTGCTGGATGCCGTGGGCCCGCGAGATGGCAGCGCGCGGCGTCATCCTGCACGATGGCACGCAGCTTCAGCACGTCAGCACGGCCACGACAGTCCGGACCAACGGCCACGAGGTCCTGGTCGCGGACGGCCCGTTCGCCGAGACCAAGGAAGTGATCGTCGGATACAACATCATCGAGTGCGCCGACCTGGACGACGCCATCTTCGCGGCGTCGCGGCACCCGGTCGCGCTCAACGGCGGCGTCGTCGAAGTGCGTCCGGTCCTGGCCTCCTGAGCCTGCTGATGCCCGATGTCGAATCCGCGGTAGCCGAGGCTTTCCGGCACGAGTGGGGCCGTGTGGTCGCCACCCTGATCCGGATGACCGGTGACTGGGATCTGGCCGAGGAGTGTGCGCAAGACGCGTTCGCGGCCGCGCTGTCCCGGTGGGGCGCCGACGGCGTGCCCGACCGGCCTGGGGCCTGGCTCACTACCACCGCGCGTAATCGTGCACTGGACCGGCTGCGGCGCAGCAAAACCGAGGCGGCAAAGCTGCAGGAGGTGGTCACCTTGTCGGTTCCCGAGGAGCCACCGGACTACGGTGACAGCGGCGTCTCCGATGACCGGCTGCGCCTGATGTTCACGTGCTGCCACCCGGCGCTCACGCTCGAAGCTCGGGTCGCGCTGACGCTGCGCACCCTCGCCGGATTGACCACAGCGGAGATCGCCAAGGCGTTCCTCGTGCCTGAGGCGACGATGGCCAAGCGACTCACCCGAGCCAAGCACAAGATCCGCGATGCGGGCATCCCGTATCGGGTGCCGCCCGCGCACCTGCTCCCGGAGCGGACCGGCGGCGTCCTTGCCGTGCTGTACCTCCTGTTCAACGAGGGTTACTCGGCATCAGCCGGCGATGACTTGCTCCGGCCCGACCTGAGCGGCGAGGCCATTCGGCTCGGTCGCCTGTTGACCAGGCTCATGCCGGACGAGCCTGAGGCGGTCGGCCTGCTGGCGCTGATGCTGCTCCAGGACGCGAGGAGCGCTGCCCGCCTGGATGACTGCGGCGAACTCGTGCGGCTGGAGGATCAGGACCGGTCGCGCTGGGACGCGGCCGAGATCGACGAGGGCATCAGACTGCTGGAAGCGGCGCTGCGACGCCAGCGGGCCGGCCCGTACCAGCTGCAAGCTGCCATCGCGGCCTGCCACGCAGAAGCCGCCCAGGCCGCCGAGACGGACTGGCAGCAGATCGCGCTGCTGTACGGCGAGCTGCGCCGGATAATTCCGTCAGCCGTGGTGGAACTCAACCGGGCCGTGGCGGTCGCCATGGCCGACGGGCCGGCCGCGGGCCTGGCCCTGGTCGACGAGCTCGCCGCCAGCGGCGAGCTGGCCGGGTACTACCTGCTGCCCGCCACGCGCGCGGACCTGCTGCGCCGGCTTGACCGGCGGGAAGACGCGACCGCGAGCTACCGCGAAGCGCTCGACCTCGCCGCGACCGAGCCAGAGCGCCGGTACCTGTCGCGGCGGCTGGCCGAGGTGAGCAGCCGAGGTGAGCAGCTGAGGTGAGCAGCCGATGAGCAGCCGAGATGAGCAGCTGACCTGACCTGACCTGCCGGTCAGCCGGCGCGCAGGGCGTCGAGGACAGCCAGTTCGTCGCTGGTCAGCCGGATCGCGGCGGCGGCAAGGTTCTCGGCGAGGTGCAAGGGGTCACCAGTGCCTGGAATCGCCAGTATGTGCGGGCCGTGCTGAAGCGTCCATGCCAGCCGGATCTGGGCGACGGACGCACCATGGAGGCGCGCGATCTCGAGCAGTTCGGCTGGCTCATCAGCAGGCGGGCCGTCCCGGCGGCCTGCGCCGGCCAGCGCAAAGAACGGCACGAACGCTATGCCGTGCTCACCGCAGGCCGCGACGACCGGCTCCGAGACTCTGTTAGTCAGGCCGTAGCTGTTCTGCACGCAGACCACTGGCGCGATCGCGCGGGCTTCGGCCAGGTCGGCTAGTTCTACGCCGGAGATGCCCAGGTGCCGGATCAGGCCGGCCTGCCGGAGCTCGGCCAGCGCGCCGACATGCTCGGCTATCGACGTCATCGACGGCATGCGGCGCAGGTTCACGACGTCCAGGTGATCTCGGCCGAGCTGGCGCAGGTTCTCTTCCACCTGGCCGCGCAGCTGATCAGGCCTGGCCGCGTCCGTCCAGGCGCCCCACGGGTCTCGGCCTGGCCCCACCTTCGTGACGATGACCAGGCCGTCGGGATAGGGCGCCAGCGCACTGTTGATCAGCTCGTTGGCGGAGCGCAGGGCAGAGAAGTAGAACGCGGCCGTGTCGATGTGATCGACCCCGAGTTCGACCGCGCGGCGCAGCACCGCGATGGCCTGGCTACGGTCGCTCGGAGCCGCCGTGCCGGCAAAGGCGGGTCCACGCTGCGTCAGCCGCATCGCGCCGAAGCCCATCCTGTTGACCGTGAGGTCGCCGAGCTGCCAGGTGCCGGCGGCCGCGGCGGGAATCGTAGCTCCGGTCATGATCGGATTCTGGCACGAGGGCATCGCCTGGGACGTCGTCACCCTGTGGTCGGCTACACCCAGGCGGTGCCCGGGTCGCGGCCCGGTGTCGGCGGGCCGGCGTACGCCTGCGCGAAGTCGAGCCACTGGTCGGCGTCGTCCCCCTCGGCGGTCAGATGCAGGTCGCTGCGATGTCGCCGCCGGGTGACCAGGAGGGCGAAATCTGCCGCCGAGCCGGTCACCCGCTGCGGCGCGTCGAGCGGCCCGAACGTCCACAGCTCGCCGCTGGGCGCGATCAGCTCAACGCAGAACTCCTGTACTGGCGGCTCGAGCCCGCGCAATCGGTAGGCGAAGTCCCTGGTCCGCACGCCGAGCCGGGCAAGGTGAAATATCCGGTCGGTCGGCGCCCAGGCAACGCGGAGCGCGTCGCGGATGTCCTGGCCGTGCCCGATGAGCTCCATCAGGCGCGTGCTCGCCAGCGAGGCCGGCGACATGGGTCCCGCGACCCACTCGATCCGCTCCCCGGCAGGGACCGCCGACAGCGCTGAGATGACACTCGCCCGCGAGTCACGCCATTCCGCGAGGAGGTCGCCCGGCGGCAGGACGGCGGCATCGGCGGCCGCGGCGTCGTTCACCTCGTCCAGGGCGGCGCGCGCCAGCTCACTGCGCTGCGCCGCGAAGGCCGCGGGATCGGTCACCGCCAGGGCAGCGAACCGGTCCGACGCCGCCAGGTGGCCGATCTGGTGCGCAATCGTCCAGCCTGGCGACGGAGTCGCGGCTCGCCAGCGAGTTGGCTCGATGGTGGACACAAGCTGGTCTAGATCGTCCCCTTCGGCCGCGAGGTCGATGAGGACCGCGTCGGTGGCGGCCACGTTCCCTCCCGAATGACGCCTGCCTGGCAGGCATGCTCAGCCTTGCCGCCCACGCGCGCCGGCAATAGGGGCATACTGTGCCCGAAACCTGGCCGCGCCTGTCCGGAGGCACCTGTGCTCTTTCCTACCTCGCTCGTTGGCAGTTACCCGCAGCCGGACTGGCTGATCGACAGGGCGAAGCTGGCCGGGCGATTCCCACCACGGGTGCGGGCCCTGGAGCTCTGGCGGGTGGAGCCGGACTTCCTCCAGGAGGCTCAGGAGGACGCGACGCTGCTCGCGATCCAGGCCCAGGAAGCGGCCGGGCTGGACATCATCACCGACGGCGAGATCAGACGGGAGAGCTACTCCAACGCGTTCGCGACCGCGCTGGACGGCGTCGACATCGACAACCCCGGCACCGCGCTGGACCGCAGCGGCCATCCGAACCCGGTACCCAGGATCAGCGGGCCCATCAGGCGGCGGCACGCGGTGAATGTCGAAGCACTCACGTTCCTGCGGGCACACACCGACCGGACCATCAAGGTGACGGTGCCGGGGCCGTTCACGATGGCCGAGCAGGCGCAAAACGACCATTACCCGAGCAAGGAAGCCGCCGCGTTCGGGTACGCGGAGGCGGTCAACGCCGAGGTCGCCGACCTGTTCGCGGCCGGAGCGGACATCGTCCAGCTCGACGAGCCGTACCTGCAGGCCAGGCCGGACACCGCCAAGGAATACGGCGTCCGGGTGCTGAACGCGGCCCTGGACGGCATCACCGGCACCACTGCCGTGCACCTGTGCTTCGGCTACGCGGCGATCATCCACGACCGGCCGTCCGGCTACTCGTTCCTGCCGGAACTGGCTGCCACCACCGCCGACCAGATCTCCATCGAGACTGCCCAGTCGGACCTGGACTGCGCCGTCCTGAGCGAGCTGGCGGGTAAGACGATCATTCTCGGCGTCCTGAACCTGGGTGATGCTGCCGTAGAGACTGCCGATGTCGTGGCCAGCCGGGCCGAGCGAGCGCTTGCCTACGTGCCCGCTGAGCGCATCGTGCTGGCGCCGGACTGCGGGATGAAGTACCTGCCGCGCGAATCCGCGGCCGGCAAGCTCGCGGCCATGACGCAGGCAGCGCGGCTGTTGCGAGGCGACTCCCCGGCTTAGCCGCCGGCGGCCGCGCCCGTCCCAGGCTGCGCCCTGAGCCGAGCCGTCGCCGCGCGAATGCAGTACGCTGGAGACACCTGGAAAGATTTGACGACAGCTTGGCGACCAGGTCAAAAACGCCTAAAGAGTCCCGCCCCGGTGGCGTCTCTTCTGGGCCAGTGGGAGAGGGGCGGCAGCAGTGGCCGACGCCGGAGCCATCAGGGGCTTGCTTGACGAGCGGATCCTGATCCTGGATGGCGCGTGGGGCACAATGCTGCAGGGCGCGGGCCTAGCTGCCAGGGACTACCGCGGCGAGATCTTCGGCGAGCACCCCCACGACGTGGCCGGTGACCCCGACATTCTGAACCTCACCAGGCCCGACGTCGTCCTGGACATCCACCGGCAGTACCTCGCCGCCGGCGCTGATATCACCACCACCAACACGTTCACGGCGACGAGCATCGGCCAGGCCGACTACGGCCTGCAGACCTCGGTCAGGGACATGAACCTGGCTGGCGCGCGCCTTGCCCGGCAGGCAGTCGACGAGGTCGGCGGGCAGGCGAGCGGCAAGCTGGTAGCCGGCTCAGTCGGGCCGCTGAACGTCACTCTCTCGCTCTCGCCGCGGGTTGACGACCCGGCGTTCCGGCCCGTTGCCTTCGACGACGTTTACGCCGCCTATGCCGAGCAGATGACGGCGCTGGCTGAGGGCGGCGTCGACCTGCTGCTGGTCGAGACGATCTTCGACACCCTGAACGCCAAGGCGGCCATCGCGGCGGCTCGGGACGTGGCACCTGACCTGCCGCTCTGGATTTCCGTCACCATCGTCGACCTGTCCGGCCGGACGCTGTCGGGGCAGACCGTCGAGGCGTTCTGGACGGCGATCGAGCACGCCAAGCCGCTCATCGTCGGGGTGAACTGCTCGCTCGGCGCGGCCGAGATGCGCCAGCATGTCGAGGAACTCGCCCTGCTGGCCGACACGTACGTCAGCAGTCACCCCAACGCCGGGCTGCCGAACGCGTTCGGCGGCTACGACGAGCAACCGCACGAGACTGCCGGCCTGCTTCGCGGTTTCGCCGAGGCCGGGCTGGTCAACGTGGTCGGCGGCTGCTGCGGGACTACGCCAGCCCACATCGAGCAGATCGCGGCGACGGTCGCCGGGCTGCCCCGGCGACCGGTGCCGGCGGCCAGAGCCGCCTCGCGGTTCAGCGGCCTGGAGACCTTCGAGATCGGGCCGGACACCGGCTTCGTCATGATCGGCGAGCGGACCAACGTCGCCGGGTCGGCTCGGTTCCGCCGGCTGATCGAGGCCGGGGACAACCAGGCCGCCGTGGACGTCGCCCTTCAGCAGGTACGCGGCGGGGCCAACCTGCTCGACGTGAACATGGACGCTGACCTGCTCGACGGCGAGCAGGCGATGACCTCGTTCCTCAACTACATCGCGACCGAGCCCGAGGTGGCCAGGATCCCGGTCATGATCGACAGCTCGCGGTGGAGCGTGCTCGAGGCCGGACTGAAGTGCGTGCAGGGTAAGGGCGTCGTCAACTCGATCAGCCTGAAAGAGGGCGAGGAGGAGTTCCTCGAGCACGCCCGGCGGATCCGGGCCTATGGAGCCGGCGTCGTGGTGATGGCCTTCGACCAGCTGGGCCAGGCCGACACGGTGGAGCGCAAGGTGTCCATCTGCGGCCGTGCCTACGACCTGCTGACTGAGCAGGCCGGGTTCGCGCCGCAGGACATCGTGTTCGACCCCAACGTGCTCGCCATCGCGACCGGCATCGAGGAGCACAACGGCTACGGCAAGGCGTTCATCGACGCGCTGCCCCTGATCAAGGCGCGCTGCCCCGGCGCCCGTACCAGCGGCGGCATCTCCAACTTGTCGTTCTCCTTCCGCGGTAACGACGTGGTGCGGGAGGCGATGCACTCGGCGTTCCTGTTCCACGCGATCACGGCCGGGCTCGACATGGGCATTGTCAACGCCGGCCAGCTCGTCGTGTACCAGGACATCCCCGCTGACCTGCTGGAGCTCGTCGAGGACGTCATCTTCGACCGCCGCGCGGACGCGACCGACCGGCTCGTCGCCTTCGCCGACACGGTCCGGGGCTCGGGCACCAAGCGTGAGGTCGACCTGTCCTGGCGCGAGGCACCGGTGGAAAAGCGGCTGGCCCACGCCCTCGTGCACGGCATCGTCGACTTCATCGAGGCCGACACCGAGGAGGCCAGGCTGGCGGCCGACCGGCCACTCGACGTCATCGAGGGCCCGCTCATGGACGGCATGAAGATCGTCGGCGACCTGTTCGGCTCCGGCAAGATGTTCCTGCCCCAGGTGGTCAAGAGCGCGCGTGCGATGAAACGATCCGTGGCCTACCTGGAGCCCTTCATGCAGGCCGAGAAGGAGCGGGCTGAGCGACAGGCCGCTCAGGACGGGAACGGGGCCGCTGGCCCCGGTGCCGATAACGGCCGCGGCCAGAACAAGATCGTGCTGGCCACGGTGAAGGGTGACGTGCACGACATCGGCAAGAACATCGTCGGCGTCGTGCTCGGCTGCAACAACTACGACGTGATCGACCTCGGCGTCATGGTCCCGGCCGCGACCATCCTCGACACCGCGATCGCCGAGGGCGCCTGCGCTGTCGGGCTGTCCGGGCTCATCACGCCGTCGCTGGACCAGATGGTCAGCGTCGCCGCCGAGATGCAGCGGCGCGGCATGACCCTGCCCCTGCTCATCGGCGGCGCGACGACGTCCCGGCAGCACACCGCGGTCCGGATCGCTCCGGCCTATGACCAGCCCACGGTGCACGTGCTCGATGCGTCGCGCGTCGTTGGCGTCGTGTCCGACCTGCTCGACCCGGTCCGGTCCGCCAGGCTGGACGAGGCCAACCGGGTCGACCAGGAACGGCTGCGTGCCGAGCACGCCGGCAAGCAGCGGCGGCCGCTGCTTCCGCTGTGGCAGGCACAGGCGAACAAGGAGAAGGTCAGCTTCGACGACCTGGCAGTGCCGTCCTTCACCGGGACGCGGCTCGTCCAGCCGGACCTGCGCCGGCTGCGCGAGCTCGTCGACTGGCAGTTCTTCTTCCTGGCCTGGGAGCTCAAGGGCAAGTACCCGGCGATCCTGGAGCAGCCCGCGGCCAGGGAGCTGTTCGACGAGGCCAACGAGCTGCTCGACGAGATCATCGAGCGCGGGCTGCTGACGGCGCACGGCGTCTACGGCTTCTGGCCGGCTGGCGCAGACGGTGATGACATCGTCGTCGACGCCGGCTCGCGGCTGCCGGGCTTGCGGTTCCCCATGCTGCGCCAGCAGATGTCCCGCACCGACACCCGGCCCAACCGCAGCCTGTCCGACTACGTCGCACCGGCCGCCGCGGGCTGCGGTGACCACATCGGCGCCTTCGCCGTCTGCATCACCGGCGCCGAGGATCTGGCGCACCACTACGAAGCGCAGAACGACGACTACCGCGCGATCACCGTCAAGGCCCTCGCGGACCGCCTCGCCGAAGCGTGCGCCGAGTACGCGCACCTGGAAGCGCGGCGGGCCTGGTACGAGCCAGCGGCGCAGCCGACGCTCGAGGAACTGCACACCGAGCGGTTCCGCGGCATCCGGCCCGCGTTCGGCTACCCAGCGTGCCCGGACCACTCGGAGAAGCAGAAGCTCGTCGACCTGCTCGACGCCGGCCGGATCGGGGTGGCGCTAACGGAGTCGTTCGCGATGACGCCGGCCGCGAGTGTCAGCGGGCTGCTGCTCGGCCATCCTGGCGCGCGGTACTTCGCCGTCGGCCGGATCGGCCGCGACCAGGTCGAGGATTACGCAGCCCGCAAGGGCGTGCCGGTCGAGGAGGCCGAGTACTGGCTGCGCCCGAACTTGGCCTACGAGCCCGCCGCGCCTGCCGTACGCGCGGCGAGCTGACCTGCGAGCAGATTGATGACAATCGCGTAGCAGGCCACCGCGGCGAAGGCCAGCAGCGCCATGATGAGCGAGCTGATGTCGTTGTTGAAGTCCAGGAAGCTCGCCCCGTTGAACCCGGCGCCAATGACGAGGAGCGCGCCCAGGATTGACCATGCTCTGACCGGTGTGCTCGGGACGGCGAACGCTCGCACGGCTACGCCGATCACGATGATGACGAGGGCGAGGCCTAGCGTCACGTGGATGGCGAGCGCCGGCGCGCCGTGCGAGATCGCCCATCCGATGCTGCTGGCCGATCCGCTGAGATAGTTCGACGGCCTGGCGCCGGGGTGGTGGTCTGGAATGGTGACATCGAGATTGACGACCATGCCGACGCTGGCCTGAATGAGGACAAGTACCACCGCGCCCAGGGCGAAACGCCGGAGACCGAGCGCAGCCCGGCTAGCATTCATCACAGATGAATTATGGCAGAGAATTCATGATTGATGAAATCCGGCCCCGCCGCTGGCTCGTGATGGCATGAGTCCGGCGGGCCGCCGTCCTGGCACTTCGGACACCCGGTCGGAGATCCTGGCCGCGGCGCGGCTGGAATTCGCCGAGCGCGGGTACACGGCGGCAACGATCCGCCAGATAGCCAGACGGGCCGGCGTCGATCCGGCGCTGGTGCATCACTACTTCGCCGACAAGGCCGGGCTGTTCGTGGCCAGCGTCGAGCTGCCGGCCGATCCGCGCGCGGTCCAGGCGCAGGCCAGGAGCGGCGGCGGGCTCGACGGCGCGCGGATCGTCGAGCGCTTCCTGGCCCAGTGGGAGGATGGCGTGGCCGAGCCTGGCAAGCCTTTCGTCACGCTCACGCAGGCGATGTCGAGCTCCCCGGAGGTCGCGACCGCCGTGCGCGAGTTCCTGACCGAGCGGGTCTGGGCGAACACGCCTGCACCCGCCGACGAGGAGACGCAGGCCAAAGTCGCGCTCGTGTCCGCCCAGCTGCTCGGCCTTGCGTGGGCCCGGTACGTGGTCCGGATGGAGCCAATCGCGTCAACGCCGAGAGCACAGGTCGCCGCATGGGCCGGGCCCACGATCGAGGCGTACATCACCGGCACGCTCGCTGCCGCTCCCGCCAAGGTCCCTGGCGCGTGATCGGGGCGACGCGCGCGGCGTCGCCGACGGCCGGCGGGGCGACAGCCGGCTGGGCGAGAGCCGACGGGACGCTCACGTGCCAGAAGTAAGCAGGTCCGTCAGCGAGCTGATCCGCGGTCCGGCCCAGTCGGCTTCGGTTCTGCCGTCACGGTGCTCGTGCCAGTCCGGTCCGGCCAGCAGCACAGCGCGCATGCCGATGCCGCTGGCGCCGGTCAGCTCGCGGCCGCCCCCATCACCGATGTAGACGCAGGCGCCCGGCTCGGCCGATAGCCGCCGCGCGACGGCGTAAAACAACCGCGGATCCGGCTTGCGCGTCCGCTCCACGCACGAAAACACGGGCGCGTCGACGACAGCCGCCAGCGGCAGTTGCGACCAGGCGTCGGGCAGCTCCGACGTGCAGTCCGACACGAGGCCGATACGCATCCCGCGGTCGCGCAGTGTCTTGATCACCCCTAGCGCCTCCGGGCGGAGGACGAACATCGATTCCTGGACAGCGCGCCGCGTCCGGCTCGCCTCATCGAGCTGCTCGTCGGTGAGCTGCACGCCAAGCCGGTCGCCGATCGCCTGCATCGTCTGCCGGACGTCACCGAGGTCGCCGCTGATCCGCTCGGGGAAGCTGTCGTCGAGCTCCCTGAGCAAGGCGCCGGCGGGCACGCCCATCACCGCGGCCAGCTGGGCCGCGTTGGTCGCCCACACTTCGCCCGGACTGACCGGCGTCAGCGTGCCGTAAAAGTCGAACACCACTGCGGTCATGCCCTCGATGAGTTCAGTCACGAGATCATCATCGCCCAGCAGCAGCCGGCCCGGCAGCACAGCTAACGGCCAGTTATCCTGCGACAGTTCCGTCAGTTTTCACCATGGAGAGCGCATGAGCAGCGGTCCGCGTCCACCTCGCCGCCCGGCCGACCTCGTGGCGGACATGATGAGCAGGCCACTGAAGCTCGGGCCCAAGCGCAACAAGATCACGATTGACCGCGACATCCAGGTGCCGATGCGCGACGGCACGATTCTGCTGGCCGACCACTACGCGCCGGTGACACCACGGCCGCGGCCGACGGTGCTGATGCGTACGCCCTACGGACGTGGCTGGCAGATGGCGATGATGGGCCGGCCCTTCGCCGAGCGCGGCTATCACGTCCTGCTTCAGAGCTGCCGCGGCACGTTCGGCTCGGGCGGGGCGTTCACGCCCGGCATGGACGAGGCGGCCGACGGCCAGGACACCGTGGCCTGGCTGCGTGGCCAGGACTGGTTCAGCGGCCAGCTCGCCACTGCCGGGCCGAGCTATCTGGCCTTCACGGCCTGGGCCCTGGCGCTCGAACCGCCGCCGGAGCTCACCGCGATGGCGCTCTACGTGAGCCCGCACGATCTGGCCGCCGCCGGCTTTGGCCGTGGCCCGTTCGAGTTGTACAACCTCTTGTCCTGGACCGACCTGATGGCGCATCAGGAGCAGCACAGCTCGCCGGTGATGATGTGGCGCACGATGACAGCGGACAAGCGGCTCGCGCCCGCCCTGAACCGCCTGCCGATCGCCTCGACCGGCTCGACCATCGGCGGCGACGCGGTCCCCTGGTACAGCGACTGGCTGGCCCACCAGGACAGCGCGGACCCCTACTGGGCCGGCTACAGCGCCACCGCTGCGCTCGACCGGGTCACCGTTCCCACGCTGCTGATCAGCGGCTCGCACGACTTCTTCGTCGAGCAGACGATGCAGCAATACCAGGCGATGCGCCAGCGCGGGGTCACCACAGGACTGACCGTCGGCCCGTGGACCCACATGAACATTGACATGGGCGTGGCGATTCGCGAGACGCTCGCGTGGCTGGATGCCTATGCCGACGGGAACGGGCCCGCCACCCCACCTCGCCGCAGTCCGGTGCGCGTCTGGGTTACTGGCACTGACCAATGGCAGGAACTGCCGGACTGGCCGCCGGCCGGCACTGCGCCGACCGCGTTCCACTTGCAAGCAGGCGGCGAGCTGACGGCCGCGCAGCCGGACGGCGACGCCGAGGGGACGCCGTTCACCTACGATCCCGCCGACCCGACGCCGTCGGTCGGCGGCCGGCTGATGTCCCTGCGCGCTGGCGGCAGCCTGGACAACTCCGCCCTCGAAGCGCGCTCGGACGTGCTGACGTTCAGCACCGAGCCGCTCGACACAGCGGTGGAAGTCGCCGGCATCCCGGTGGTGCGCGTGCACCTGCGCTCCGACAATGCCTACTTCGACGTCTTCGCCCGGCTGTGCGACGTCAGCCCGGATGGCCGCTCGGCTAACCTCACCGATCAGATCTTCCGGTCATCGCCGGCCACGGTGACGCCGGACGAGGTCTGGCAGGTCGACATCCCGCTGACCGATGTCGCGCACGTCTTCCGGCCCGGCCACCGGATCCGGCTCCAGCTATCCGGCGGTGCGCACCCGCGGTTCTCCAGGAATCTCGGCACCGATGCCAATCCGGTCAACGGGACGACGACCGCCGCCGTGACCCATCACGTCCAGCACAGCGCCGCCTGCCCGTCGGCGCTGATCCTGCCCGTGGTAGCCGCGCCCGCCGCAGCGGAAATGGTGGCCCCCGCGACGCAGGCGGCCGTCCGGTCAGCGCCGGCGCAGTGAGGCTGCGCCGGCCGGGCGCGTCGCCATCGACAGCCCGGTCGGCTCCGGTTGTGCGGTGAGGTTCTAGCCTGGGTGTGTGCGCATGTCTGCGATCCGCGCAACCCAACCCAGGAGGTGCTCGTGGCTACGCAAGCTGGCGCCATGACGGACATTGATCTCAAGCTAGCGGGAGAGCTGGGCCAGCAACTGCGTGTCGACTCGGTGCGATCGAGTACGTCCGCGGGGTCGGGTCATCCAACGTCGAGCATGTCGGCCGCGGATCTGCTGGCCGTCCTGGTCGGCCGGCATCTTCGGTATGACTGGGACGAACCGGCCAACCCGGCCAACGATCATCTGATCTTCTCCAAGGGCCATGCATCGCCGCTGCTCTACTCGGTCTACAAGGCGGTGGGCGTCGTCTCTGACGAGGAGCTGATGACCGGCTACCGCCGCTTCGGGTCCCGGCTGGAGGGTCATCCGACGCCCGTGCTGCCGTGGGTCGACGTGGCGACCGGCTCGCTCGGCCAGGGACTGCCCGACGCCGTTGGGGTCGCGCTGGCGGGTAAGTACCTTGATGAGTCGCCGTTCCATGTCTGGGTCTTGTGCGGCGACAGCGAGATGGCCGAGGGCTCCATCTGGGAGGCCTTCGACAAGGCCTCGCATTACAAGCTGTCCAACCTCATCGTGATGGTGGATGTCAACCGGCTCGGGCAGCGCGGTCCAACCGATCTGTCCTGGGATCTGGAGACCTACAGCAAGCGTGTGTCGGCGTTCGGCGCTCGGGTCTTCATCATCGACGGGCACGACGTGGCTGAGATCGACCGGGCGATGGCACATGCGCGCGACACCACCAGCGAGCAGCCGACTGTCATCCTCGCCCGGACAATCAAGGGCCGCGGCTTCTCCGAGGTCGAAGACCGAGAAGGGTGGCACGGCAAGACGTTCCCGCCGGCGATGGCCGAGCGCGCGATCATCGAGCTCGGCGGAGAGCGCGGCCTCATCGTGCGCGGCCCGAAGCCGGATCACGCCGCGGCCGCGCGCGCGGCGCAGCCGACCGCGGCGGTAACGCTGCCCGTCTTCGCCCTCGGGGACAAGGTCGCCACCCGCAAGGCCTACGGCGAGGCGCTGACGGCGCTCGGCGCCCGGCGCGATGTGGTGGCGATGGACGGCGAAGTGAGCAACTCGACCTTTGCCGACGAGTTCGCGCAGAAGTATCCCGAGCGCTTCTTCGAGATGTACATCGCCGAGCAGCAACTGGTAGCGGCCGCGGTCGGCTTCAGCGTCCGGGGCTACCGGCCGTTCGCCTCGACGTTCGCGGCGTTCTTCACCCGGGCTTACGACTTCATCCGGATGGCCGCCATCTCGCAAGCCAACATCAGGCTGGTCGGCTCGCACGCTGGCGTCGAGATCGGCGCCGACGGGCCGTCGCAGATGGCGCTGGAGGACCTGGCCATGATGCGGGCCGTGCAGGGCTCGACTGTCCTGTATCCATGCGACGCCACCAGCACCGCTGCACTCGTGCAGGAAATGGCGGACCGGGACGGCATCAGTTACATGCGCACGACACGTGGCGCGTATCCCGTCCTGTACGCGACCGGGGAAGCGTTCCCGATCGGCGGTGCCAAGGTGCTGCGGGCCAGCGACGACGACCAGGTCACCCTCATCGGGGCCGGCGTGACGCTGCATGCCTGCCTCGACGCTGCCGACCAGCTCAGGGACGACGGGATCAGCGCACGCGTCATCGACGCTTACTCGGTCAAGCCAATCGACACCGACACGCTGGCGGCGGCCGCGGCAGCCACTGGCGGCAGGCTCGTCATCGCCGAGGACCATCACCCCGAGGGCGGCCTCGGGTCCGCGGTCGTCGACGCGCTGACCGGAGCCGGGCGTGTCGACCTCACCGTGCGGCACCTAGCCGTGTCCGAGCTGCCCGGATCAGGGACCAGCGAGGAACTGCTCGACGCAGCCGGCATCAGCGCCCCGCACATCGCCGCCGCCGCCCGGAGCCTGACTAGCTAGGCGCCGGGCCGGGCGGAGCCCGGCCGGCTAGCCGCCGCGCCGCTGCGCGGCCGGCGGCCGGCGGCCGGCGGCCAAGTGCTTAACCCGAGGGCGGGTAGTCCACGGTGACGTTGATCCCGCCTGGCTCGACGGTCAGCGGGTTGCTGTAGGCCGGGCGCGGCCCGTTCGGGTTCGGGGTCAGCGTCGCCGTGATCACCTGGCTGGTGCCTGCCTGGAGGGTCCCGGTGAGCGGGCTCAGGGACAGGTAGGCCTGTTCGCTGGCCGGCACCAAGATGGAGTACGTCACCGGGCCGCCCTGCGCGGTGAGCGTAAAGGTCCCGATGTAGGGACCGCCGAGCGGTGACTGCTGAAGCCGCACAAATGCCTGCGACGCACTCAGGGTGCCCGGCGAAACGGTGGGCGACGGGCCGGTCGACGGCGCTGTCGCGGACCTGCTCGGTGCTGCTGGGGCGGTCGGCACGGCCGGGGCGGTCGCCGAGGTGGTCGCCGCGCCGCCGACGCTGGGCACCGGGGTCTGCACGACCGGAATGCCGGCCTGGCTCGGCCGGGCCGTGATCGTCAGCGTGACGGTAGCGCCAACCACGGGGCGGACATGGCGATGGTGACTCAGCAGATAGGCGGTCGTGCCGCCGCCTACCGCGACGATCAGCGCGGCAGCCGCGGCGAACGTCAGCGCCCGGGAGCGCAGTCCGCGCCGGTGGCTGCGGCCAGCGGAGCTGACCTGGACGGGGAAGCCCGACGGGCCGAAGCGGCCAGCCCGGCGAACGACCAGGTCACGGTAGCTCGCCGCGTGGGGCGAGCTGTCGGACACCAGCCGCAGCACCTGCTGGCGCAGGCCGCGCGGCAGCGCGACCAGTGGCAGCATGCTGAAGAGCATCGCCGGGCTCAGCTCGCGCCGTTTCCGCTCGCCACAGGTCTCGCAGCTCTCGACGTGCCGGCTGATCCGCTTGCGCAGCAGGATCGTCAGGTCGCCATCCCAGCCGGCCAGGATGGCGTCAAGCTCAGCGCAGGACTTGCGGCCGCTACGCGCTACCAGGAGCGCGCCTAGCGACCGCTCCAGCTGAGCGCGCGCACGTGACGCCAACGCGTGCGCCTGGTTGACCGGCACGCCGAGCGCATCGGCGAGATCCGCTCCGTTCAGGTCGTGTCGCAGGGACAGTTCGATGACCTCGCGATCGCCGGGGTTGAGTCCGGCGACCGCCGAGGTGACAAGCTCTTTGAGCGCCGCTTGATCTGCGGCTCGCGGCTCGGTTTGCGCCGGGTCGGTCACTTCGCCCGCCTCCTCCAGGGAGGCGATCCTGGCCCGGCCGCGTAGCCGCCGGTGGCACTCGTTACGGGCCACGGCGTAGAGCCAGGGTCGTAGGCGGTCCGGATCGCGCAGATCGCCGAGCTTGGCAGCGGCAATGACGAAGGTGTCCTGAACCGCGTCGGCCGAGTCGGCCGGCTCGGCCAGCAGCGACTGGCAATAACCGTGCAGCGCCGCGGCGTAGCGGTCATAGGCAGCCGCCAGTCCGGCTGGATCACCGGCCACGATGGCGGCGACAATCTCGCGGTCACGCATGCGCTAACGCTAGGAGACCCGGGCCGCCGCCGGACATCGGCAACAGCAACATTTCGCCTGCTTTCGGTGCTGACATGCGCGGGCCGCCGGGATCGCAGCCAATCGGCCACGGCCCGGCGGCCTGCGACGCTCATCAGAGTGAGGCGCAGTCAGAGTCGATGGGTAGCTTGCCCGACCAGCGCCCGGAGACGGTGTCGTAGGCGATCACGTAGTCGTTGTCGGTGGTGCCGGGAACACCGGAGCAGTCGCCGATCGGAGTCTGCGCGTACAGCGCCGCGCCGGCGAAACCGCTGTAGCTAGTCGCGGTCACCATGCTGGACCACAGCAGCGTGCCGTCGTTGCGGTACACCTCGAGCAGGACAGAGCCGAAGTTGAACAAGTCGCCGTTGATCTGGAAGTTCGGGCCGGTCCAGCTGCCGTCCGTCGTCGTGCAGACGCCGCCCGAGCAGTTTTGCGTCGGCTGGCTCGGCGGCGTCCAGTCACTGACCCACAGGCTCAGCAGCGCCACCCGATTGCCTGCCTGCGAGTTGTCGTATGCGGCCGCCGCGCGTACTGCGGGCGTCACGCAGGTGTAGTCATCGGGGACCACCTGGCGCCACACGTAACCCTGCACGCAGGTGTACTGGCCATAAGCGCCGCCGCCCGACTGCACCCGGCTGACGGCGGCCGCGTTGTCGGTGGCCGCCTCGGTCCGGGTGGCCGGGGTGACGCAGACGTAGTCGCCGCTATATGCCTTTCGCCAGACGTAACCCTGCAGGCACGGCACGCCGGGGTCGCCGATCGTGCCGGTCGGATTCGGAATCGCAGTGACGATCGTGATCGGCAGATGCGGGAACGACGGAATGACGGGGTGCACGGTGCCGAGACCCGTGCCAGTGGAGCCGGAGCCTGTCGAGCCTGTCCCCGTCGAGCCCGTCCCCGTCGAGCCCGTCCCCGTCGATCCCGTCCCCGTGCCAGTGGACGCAGTTCCGGCGCCGCCGCTCGCGCCGCCCCCGGCCGCGCCGCTCGCGCTCCCTGTCCCCGCCGATCCCTCGCCGGCGGAGCCTGTGCCAGCCGAGCCCGTGCCAGTCGAGCCCGTGCCAGTCGAGCCCGTGCCTGCCGGCGACAGCCCGGCGCCGGAGCCGCCGCTCCCCCTCGTGCCAGCGGCGGTTCCGGCGGTCACTGCAGTCGCAGCCGCGCTCGCAGGCGACGTGTGGTGCACGGGCAGGATCACGGCGACCGCCACGGCGGCGGCTGATGCGAGACTGCCGGCGATGGCTGCTGCCCTGGCCAGTGTGGTCATCTCAGTTCTCCTTCTGGTGCGCCCGCGCCACCTGACGGCAGCGGCCGGCCTGTTCGTGACACCGATAGGAGTCGTGAGCTCGCGGCGTGCCAACAACTTTTCGCGGGCATCTTCGTGCACCTTGCGGAGCGAGCCAGCCGCGGCGGGGGGCCCGGCACCGGGCATGCCGGTACAGGGTGCGGCGTAAGGCCGCACCCGATCGTGAACCCTAGGCCTGCTGGCGGCTAACCGCGGACGATGTAATACATCGTCGGATGCCAGAACGCGTTCATTTTGTGGAACCCGATCCGCGTCCCGGTATCCGCGGCGCCATATGTCCAGTTGCCCGCGTCGTAGATCTCCACGTGGCCGGTCCCGAAGAAGGCAAGGTCACCACGCTGAGCGTGTGACTTCGCGACCGGGACCAGCCGCCAGCTTGCGAGCATGCCGTATGTGGTGCGCGGCAGGGCGATTCCCGCAGCGCGGTAGGCCGCGTACACAAGCCCGGAGCAGTCAAAGCCGGCCGGGCCGTCGTCGCCGTAGATGTAGGGCTTGCCCTGCTGGCGCAGCGCGTAGCGCCAGACCAGCGTCCGCATCTTCGCTGCCGTTTCGTGCGCAGCAGAAGCAGCCTGAGCCGGGACCGGCCGGGCTAGTGCGATCGAGGCGATGAGTAAAACGATGGCCGCGAGCGCGGCCTGCACCACGCTGCGCAGCTTGGCGGACAGGGGAGCCGAAGCGCAGCGATTGATGCGTTCGTTCACATATTACTTTCTGACGCAGGTGCGCCCGGACGCGACACAGGCGCCTGACGTTTCGTATCGTAGCAGGTCAGAGGCTTATGAGAATGGCGAAGGTCCGATACGCCAATCGAGATACCGCCAATCCGGGCCATTGGCGGCACCCGAAAACAGCGTCGTCAGTCGCCAAGCTCGGTGCGACGACGGCGTACGTACTCCTCGAGCTCGGACCGGATTGCGTCATCCAGCGGCGGCTGCTGGTAGTCAGCCAGCGTCTTGGCGCATATATCGCCGGCCCTGGCCGTCGCGTCCTTGCCGCCGAGCTTCAGCCAGCGCTCGTAGTTCGCGGTCGACGAGAGCAGCGGCCGGTAGAAGCATTCGCGGAAGCGCTCCATGGTGTGCTGTGCGCCGAGGAAGTGGCCGCCGTGCCCGACCTCCTCGTGCGCGCCGAAGGCCAGCGATGCCTCGTCGATCTCCAGCGGCGTGAATTCCACCCGCAGCATGCGCAGCAACTCGATGTCGACGATGAACTTCTCGTAGCACGAGACCAGCCCGCCCTCGAGCCAGCCGGCCGCGTGCATGACCCAGTTCGTGCCGGCGAGAAACGTCGGCAGCAGCGTCATCAGCGACTCGTACGCCGCCTGGGCGTCGCATGTCTGGCTGGAGTTCAGGCCGCCGCCGGTCCGGAACGGCAGGCCGAAGTGGCGGGCTAGCTGACCGGTGCACAGCAGTCCGATGCCGGACTCGGGCGTGCCGAAGCTGGGCGAGCCTGACTGCATGTCGATGTTGGACAGGAACGACCCGAAGATGACCGGGCAGCCAGGCCGGATCAGCTGGGCGAGCGCGATCCCGGAGAGCGCCTCGGCGAGCTGCTGGACGAGCGCCGCGGGAATGGTGACCGGCGACATGGCACCCATGAGCAGGAACGGGGTAAGCACGACTGGCTGTGCGGCGGCACAGTACTCGAATTGCGCGTCGAGCATCCGGTCGTCCCAGCGCAGCGGTGAATTGCAGTTGATCAGCGAGATCGTCGCGGGCACGGCCTCGATCGCGGCGCGGCCCCCGAAGAGGATCTCCGTCATGGCGATGGTGTCCGCGGCATTAGGGCCGGACACCACGTTCCCCATATAGATCTTGTCGGTCAGCGTTTGCAGCGCGAAGATCATGTCGAGATGCCGGGAGTCCAGCGGGGTGTCGTTCGGCTCGCAGATCACGCCGCCAGCCGAGTCAATCTGACTGAACGACTGCGACAGCATGCACAGCCGCCGGAAGTCGTCCATGGTGGCGTCGCGCCGGACATCGCCCTCGCGCACGAATGGCGAGCCGTAGACCGCGCCGAAGACCATGTCGTCGCCGCCAATGTGGACAGTGTTGGCGGGATTCCTGGCCTGCACGTCGAACTCGCGCGGTGCCAGCGCTACCTGCTCCAGCACGAACTCGGGGTTCAGGTAGACGACCTCGCCGTCGGTGCGCTGGCCCGCCTTGCGGAACAGCTCGACGGCCTCGGGCTTGGCGAACTGCACGCCGATCTCGGACACGATCCGGCGCCAGCCCTTATCCAGCACGGCAATCGCATCCGCCGACAGGATCTCGTACCTAGGCATCGAATTGCGGAACATTGCCACCTCGAATGGCGCACTTGACCGGCAGGAATGGCTGAACTTAGGATCACATCGTAGAACAGAGTTCCGTAACATGGAACTCTGCACAGCAAGGACGCAATGTGACCAGCCCCACCGGGACCCAGGCCGTTGACCGGGCGGCGCAGCTGCTCATTGAGGTCGCCCGGCATCGCGCTCCGGTCTCCTTCACCGAGCTGACCGCGGCCAGCGGCCTGGCCAAGAGCACCACCTCGCGCCTGCTCATGGCGCTCGAGCGGAACGGCCTGGTGCGCCGCGATGGAGCCGGCCGGTTCTCCCCCGGCGAAGTCTTCGTGTCCTACGCATGGCGCGGCGGAGCCGAGGCCGACCTGGTCAGCGTTGCTCAGCCGGTGCTCGCTCAGCTCGGCGAGCACACCGGCGAGACCGTCAACATCGGCGTTCCCCGTGATGGCGGCCTAGTAGAGCAGATCGCGCAGGTCGATAGCAGGTACCTCATCGGCGGCACCAACTGGGTCGGGCTGACTGTGCCGCTGCACTGCGCGGCGCTCGGCAAGGTGCTGCTGGCTTTCGGCGCCGCCGAGCTGCCCAGAGGCAAGCTCGAGAAGCGCACCGACCGGACCATCACCAGTCGCGTCGCTCTCGCCGCTGAGCTCATCGCGGTTCGCGAGCGGGGCTACGCGGTCACCATCGAAGAGCTGGAGCCCGGCCTCGTCGCCGTCGCAGCGCCCGTCTTCGTCGGGGGCACGAGCACCGCTGGCGTGGCGGTCGCGGCGCTGTCTGTGTCCGGGCCTGCCTCCAGGCTGGCCGGCGGTCAGCTGACCGCAGCGGCCGCGTCGTGCATGGCGGCGGCGCACTCGCTTTCGGCGCTCCTCGGCCACATCCCCATGACCACCAAGGAAGAAGGTGCCTCGTGACCACGGACGACTTGCTGCGCCAGCTGTATGACTTCACCCTCGTCGGCAATGCCCCTGAGGTGCTCAGCCTCACCCGGCAGGGGCTTGAGCTCGGCCTCGGCCCGGAGACGCTGCTGTATGAGGCCTTGATCCCGTCGCTGGAGGAGGTCGGCGCCCGGTTCGAGCGCGGCGACTTCTTCGTCCCTGAGATGCTGATCGCGGGCAAGGCGATGGCCGGAGCGCTGGAGATCCTGCGCCCGCTGCTGGCCGAGACCGGCGCGCAGACGATCGGCAAGATCGTCATGGGCACGGTCAAGGGCGACGTGCACGACATCGGCAAGAATCTCGTCAACATCATGTTCGAGGGCGCGGGCTTCGAGGTGATCGACCTCGGCGTGCAGGTGGCGCCGGAGAAGTTCCTGGCTGCCATCCGGGAGCACCAGCCGGACATCGTCGGGTTCTCCGCGTTCCTGACCACGACGATGCCGATGTTCAAGGCCAATATCAACGCGCTGGAGAAGGCCGGCCTGCGCGAACAGGTCATGGTCATGGTCGGCGGCGCGCCAGTCACTCAGGAGTACGCCGACGTAGTCGGCGCGGACGGGTACGCAGCCGACGCGTCCGCCGCCGTCGTGCGCGCCAAGGAACTGATCCGGCGGCGGCGCGCCGTCGCGCCAGCCTGAGGACGGTCGCTCATGGAAACCATCGTGTCGTCCGCGACGCGGGAACTGCGGATCGGCGGGGACAACCCGTTCTGCATCATCGGCGAGCGCATCAACCCCACCGGGCGGAAGGTCTTCCAAGACCAGCTGCGGCGCGGCGACCTGTCCAGGATCGAGATCGACGTGGCCGACCAGGTAGCGGGCGGCGCGATGATGCTCGACGTCAACATGGGCGTGCCGCTCGCCGACGAGACCGAGCTGATGGTCAGCGCGGTCGAGCTGATCCAGTCGCGGTGTGACCTGCCGTTGTGCCTGGACTCCTCCATCATCGAGGTGCTCGAGGCCGGCCTCGCGACCTACCAGGGCAAGGCGCTGGTCAACTCCGTCACGGCCGAGGACGACCGGCTGGCGGCGATCCTGCCACTGGTCAAGCGGCATGGGGCGGCCGTGATCGCGCTGCCCAACGACGAGGAAGAGATTCCTGAGGAGCCCGCGCGCCGGCTGGAACTGGCGCGGAAGATCGTCGACGTGGCGACTGGCACGTACGGGATCGCGCTTGAGGACATCGTCTTCGACCCGCTCGCCATGCCCATCGGCGCGGATACCTCGCTCGTACTGCGCACGCTGGAGACGATCGAGCTGATGCGCGACGAGCTCGGCGTCAACATGACGCTCGGCGCGTCTAACGTCTCGTTCGGCATGCCAGAGCGGGGAACGATAGGCGCCGCGTTCCTGCCGATGGCGATCGCCAGCGGGCTCACCAGCGCCATCATGGACGCCCGGTCGGCCCAGCTCGTTCGCGCGGTCAAAGCCGCCGATCTGCTGACGGGCCGCGATGCGTGGGGCGGGGCCTGGATCGCGGCGCACCGGGCCCGGCAGGCAGCAGACGCCGCCACGGGCGCGCCGTGACGCAGGTAGCTGCCGCGCACCTCACCGGCGCCCCGGCCAGGGTCGAGCTGCACTTCCTGCCGGCCGGGCTGCGGGTGCGGGTGCCGCCGGGCGTTTCGCTGTTTGACGCCGCCAGCTGGAACGGCATCGCGATCGACTCGACCTGCGGTGGCCACGGCACGTGCAAGAAATGCAAGATCAAGATCCTGGACGGCGCGCCGCCTGCCTCATCGCTGGACGCGCGGGCGTTCTCCGCCGACGAGCTCCGGGTCGGCTGGCGACTGGCCTGCCGGGCGCTAGCGGACGCCGACGTGCAGGTCGAGGTGCCGCCGCTCATGACGCGGCCGAAGGCGGCGACGGTCGGCGTCGGCCGCCAGGTGATCCTGCGCCCGGCCGCGCAGAAGCGCTACCTGGAGCTTGCTGAGCCGTCCCTGTCCGACCAGCAAACCGACATCGAGCGGGTCCTCGCTGGCCTGGACGATCTGGAGCTGCGCGTCGACCTAGACGTGCTGCGCGGGCTGGGGCAGCGGCTGCGGGCGGCGGACTTCAAAGTGACCGCGGTCATCGTGGACGACGTACTCATCGACGTGCAGCCCGGCGATACGACCGGCCAGCTCCTCGGCATTGCGTTTGATCTCGGCACGACGACCGTCGTCGCGACGCTGCTGGATCTTTGCACCGGGACCCCGCTCGCAGTCGCCTCGATGCTCAGCAAACAGCAGCCGTTCGGCGCCGACGTCATCACCCGGATCAGCGCGACCATGCTCGACCCTGCCGCCCTTGACACCCTCAGCCGGCTCGCACACGAGACGCTGGCGGAACTGGCCGCCGAAGTCTGCGCACACGCCGGGGCGGATCCGGCTGACGTGGCCGAGATCGCCGTCGCCGGCAACGCCACGATGACGCACATCGCGCTCGGCATCGACCCTGAGCCCCTGGGCGTCGCGCCCTTCATCATGGCGGCCCGCCAGCTACCGGAAGTGCTTGCGG
>DATHPF010000219.1:0-21112 GCA_035484155.1 Streptosporangiaceae bacterium | reverse complement strand
CCGGATCAGCGGGCGGGCCGCTACTTTCTCGCCGGTTCGGTGGCCGTCTTTCTTGCGGGTCTCGGCACGGCGGCGTTCATCATCGGCGGTGAGCCGCAGGCCCAGGCACCGGCTCCGCCCGTTACCCCGTCAATTGACGTGCTCGTGTTTCCCCAGCACAACATGAACCAGGCGCCAGAAGCCGGGTTGGGGTCGGCACGCTTCCAGCCGCGCCCGGAGCTGCCGGGGCCAGCGGCCACCGACTTCACTTTCAGGCCGGAGCAACCGTAACCGACCCTGTCCTCGGCGGCGTACTGACGCAACCGGCCAGCTCCTCGGACTAACGCAAACTGCGCCGTTCGGCATGCCTAGGCGCGGCTGCAAAAGGGCAGGAATGCTTCCGATGACGGCCGAGAGCCGAGCCGGGGGTGCCGTCTCCACGGGGAGGCAGATGATGTCCGAGCAGCCTGGGCAGGGCAGTACGAGTCCGCCCACGGCGCCAGCCCACGGATTTTCGGCGATCACCGCCAGGCCAGTGCGAGCTGACGACGCTGACCTCGCGCGCGATCTCATAGCCCGCACGAGCGATTTCGGCAGATTCGACTGGTTCGCTGAGTCCGAGGACTTTGGCCACGCTGCCCGGTCGACGGCCCGCCGGGCGGGGAATGGCCAGGTGGCGGGCTCCGGATCGGCGAATGGGCAGGCCGCCCGTAGCTGGTGGCGGCCCAATCTCTGGGGGCCAAGTCGCTGGCTGCGCGGCTGGCGGCTGGTCGTTGGGGTGACCGTCCTTGCCGTTACCTGCACGCTGTTGGGCGGCGTAGTCGGCGGTTTCATCGTCGTGCGCAGCCAGGGGACGCTGACGGACCGAAGCTACAGTCTGCCGGCGGTGCCGTCGGCGTCGACGGACCGGCCGGCCAGCTCGGTGGCCGGGATCGCGGCTCGTGACATGCCGGGTGTCGTCATGATCAAGGTTAACGGCGATGAGGGCACTGGGTCAGGCTTCCTGATCAAGGGCGGCTACATCATCACCGACAACCATGTGGTGACGCTGGACGGTCTCGTGGTCGGCGCATCTCTCCAGGTGTACTTCAGCAACGGCACATCCGCTCAGGGCCTGCTCGTTGGCCGGGATCCCTACTCGGACATCGCAGTTATCAAGACCGTTGGCATGACAGACCTGCCGGCCTTGCCGCTGGGCAACTCGGCCGGGGTCGACGTCGGCGACCCAGTGCTCGCGATCGGCTCCCCGCTCGGACTAGCCGACACGGTCACGAGCGGAATTGTCAGCGCGGTCGGCCGCCCCGTCCAGCCCGCTGCGGGCACCCCTGGTAGCCCGGAGGTCTTCTTCGACGCAATTCAGACGGATGCGCCGATCAACCCCGGCAATTCTGGTGGACCGCTGGTCAACGCCAGCGGTCAGGTGATCGGGATAGACGCCGCCATTGACACGCTCGGCGCCGACCCGATCACTGGGACCCAGGGAGGCAGCATCGGCCTGGGTTTCGCGATCCCGATGGACCAGGCACGCCGGGTGGTCGCCGAGCTCATCAGGTCCGGGCATGCGACGCACTCAGTCATCGGCGCGAGCTTCAACGCGAATTTCAGCGGCAACGGGGCGCAGATCGTGACGGGCCGCGGAGCCGTGGCTCCTGGCGGGCCCGCGGCTCAGGCCGGGCTGCAGGCCGGTGATGTGATCACCAAGCTGGGCGGCCAGTCCATCAGCAATGCCTACTCGCTGCTCGACGCGGTCAGGTCACTAGCACCGGGGTCGCGCGTAGGAGTCACCTTTGTCGGGAACGGCCAAACGCAGCAGACGGAACTCACGCTCGGCTCTGCCTCGTCCTGAGCGAGTAACCTGTCGGCGCGGTTCCGTGCCGGTGGCCGCCAGCCGTCCGGAAGGCGACGGCTGGCTCGCGAGGATTCTGATGTCGGGCGCGTACGGGCTAGTCTGGGGGAGCGGGCCTCAGCCTGTCAGGCCTCGGCCTGCGCGGTCCTAGCCTCCGTGGAGCTTGCCGGTGTTCCTCGACCTGGACTTCACCAAGCTGCTGCTGCTTGGTGTGGTCGCGCTGCTCGTCTTCGGGCCCGAGCGGCTGCCTGGCCTCGCGGCTCAGGCCGGCCGCGCACTACGCGAGCTGCGGCGGATGGCCGAGGGAGCTAAGTCAGAGCTGCAGGACAACCTAGGTCCCGAGTTCAGCAACTTTGATATCGCAGACCTCAACCCGAAGCAGTTCGTCCGTAAGCATCTCGTGGACGAATTGACCGGCGACGGCCCATTGCTCGGCCGGATGACGGACAACGGCAGCATGACCAACGGCAGTGTGACCAACGGCGGCGGAACGAACGGCAGCGTGACGGGCGGCGTGGTTGGCGGACTGCTGGCGCCGATGGCCGCACTGGCGCCAGGCGAGAGGCCGCCCTACGACGTCGAGGCCACCTGACGCGCTGGCGCCCGCTTGGCTCAGGCCGGCGCCAGGCCAAGCTGGCGGCCAGCGAGGCTGCGCGAGCGGCCGGCCAGATTCTCCGCGATCTTGCGTAGCTGCTGAGCGGCCGGAGAATCCGGGTCAGACAGCACCAGCGGCACGCCGGCGTCGCCGGCTTCCCGCAGCTTGGTGTCGATCGGCACCTCGCCCAGCAATGGCACGTCGGCGCCGGTCAGCCGGGTCAGCGTCGCGGCGACCGCGACACCACCGCCCGCGCCGAAGACCTCGATCCGCTCGTCGCAATGCGGGCACGGCAGGTACGACATGTTCTCGATGACGCCTACCACTCGCTGGTGCAGCTGGCTGGCGAGCGAGCCCGCTCTCTCGGCTACCTCGGATGAGGCCAGCTGTGGCGTCGTGACCACGATGAGCTCGCTGCCCGGTACTAGGTGGGCCGCCGAGATCGCGACATCACCGGTGCCCGGCGGCAGGTCGAGCAGCAGGACGTCGAGGTCTCCCCAGAAGACGTCGGCCAGGAACTGCTGCAGCAGCCGGTGCAGGATCGGGCCGCGCAGTGGCAACGGCTCGTTCCCCTTCTTGAGCATGCCGCTGGAGATTGCCCGGACGCCGTGCGCAGTCGGCGGCATGATCATCTGCTCGACCTGCGTCGGCCGGTCCGTCACGCCGAGCATCCGCGGCACCGAGTGGCCGTAAATGTCGGCATCGAGAAGCCCGACCTTCTGGCCGAGCGCCGCCAGCGCGACGGCCAGGTTGACGGTGACGGAGGACTTGCCCACGCCGCCCTTCCCGCTGGCGATCGCGTACACCTTCGTCAGCGAGCCTGGCTTGGCGAACGGGATTTCCTTCTCGGGCTTGCCGCCACGCAGCTTGGTCTGGAGCTCGCGCCGCTGCTCCTCGCTCATCACGTCCAGGTCGACCCGGACGGCCGTCACGCCGGATAGCTTGGCTACCGCGGCAGTGACCTCCCTGGTAATGGTGTCCCGCAGCGGACAGCCCGAGACGGTCAGCCAGACTCCGACAAGGACCACGCCGCCAGGCGTTACCTCGATGCTCTTCACCATGCCCAGCTCGGTAATGGGGCGGTGAATCTCGGGATCGTTGACGGTCGAGAGGGCCTGCGCCACCTGCTCGGCGGTTGGCAGGACGACACCCGGAGCCGCTGGCGCTGCGTCTGTGGACATGGCCCCATGGTACGGGGGAGCGGTCCGTGCCAGGTCATCAGCGTCCGCCCATAACTGGCCAGGTTCGCGCAGGTATCCGGGTTAATCCGCACCTGTCCGCCGACTGCCCTCGCCGTTGGCTCCCGAGTCGCACGTCAGTGCCGAACGGGACCGGCTGGAACACGGCAGCCAGCGGTGGCCGGATGGCATTGTCCGTTCACTTTGATCCGGTGGGTGGTCGGGTAGCTTCGGCGGCCTCATACTCGGCGGCCGCGGCTGCTTCGAGTTCGCGCAAGACCGCGCTGTGCTCCTTAAACAGGGCACGTTCCGCCCGCCGCCGCCCGGCTCGCATATAGGAAAGCGCAAGATCAGCCCTGACGTTGCACGTCAGCCGGTCAGCACGGCCGAATTCACGTTCGCACTCGGCTAAGACCTGCTGCACCAGGCTGATGGACTCGCTGATCCGGCCGGACACGCGGTAGGCCTGCCCCAAGCCCGCACGATTGACGAGAGTTGTCCGATCGCCTCGGCCAAGAACCCGCTCGGAATCGACCGCCGCTCGCTCCAGCACGGAGATGGCGTCAGCAACGCGCCCCGCGGCGCAGTAGCTCATCCCGAGCGCCCCACGCCGATCCAGGGTGTCTCGATGGTCAGGTCCGAGTACCCGCTCGGAGGCGGCGACGTTGCGCTCCGTCAGTGCGATTTGCTCATCATTGCGGCCGGCCGCGCCATAGGCCCCGCCCAGATGGCCCCGGTAGGTGATGGTATCCGGATGGTCGGCGCCCAGCACGCGCTCGGCCTCTCGCAGGTTCTGTTCGAGCAAGGTCACGGCGTCGATGCGACGACCGGCCTTGTAGTGCAGCTCGCCGAGCCGGTCTCGGCAGGCCAGGGTGGCCGGGTGAGCCAGGCCAAGGTCGCGCTCGTATTCGGCCAAGGTCTGCTCGCACTCCGCTGTGCTATCAGCCAGCAGGGCATTCGCGCGATCAAGGCGGCGCTCTAGGGTGCGCTCAACGGTGCGCTTCCGGTTCACGCGGGCCACCAGCCCAGTATGGACAACGCGCGTGCCTGGCGTCAGTGGTCATCGCGCCGACGCGGCCGGCCCGCTTGTACCTGTTCACGGTGTTCATGCCGGGCCGCCTCAGCGAATCGCCCGCGCTGACGCTGCGGCCGCGCCATCATTGCTCAGTGGGTTGGCGGCTACGCCGTGTAGTCGGCGCGGCGCAGACGGTAGCGCCGCGTAGTGGTCGACCCCGTTCCCATGGGGGTGAGGCTTTTCATGGCCGAGACAGCGGCTCGACCGCTTGCCATCAGGGCTGCGCTGGCCGGGGTGTTGTTGCGCACGCGGGCCCGGCGGCCTCGACTGCGGCGGCAGCAGGAAGCGGCCCGGCTCGCGCTGACCGAACTCGACATCCGGCGGCTGGACGAGCGCATCGACTCGCTGCTTGGCGTGCTCGCGCAGTTGTGTGACTACTCGGGTCAGCCTGATGCCGCCTGCCAGTTCCGGGCGCTGGGCAGCGAGCCTGAGCCGGCCGAGGTGCCCGTGCTCCGCCTGGTGCGAGGCCAGCCCTAGCTGACGGCCGGGCGCGGCGCGCGTATGCTCGGGCGGCGTGACGGCTCGTGCATACCGGCCCAGGCGGACGACGCTGGCCGTGCCAGGCAGCAGCTCGCGGTTCCTGATCAAGGCTCGCAGCCTTGCTGTCGATGAGTTTTTCATCGACCTGGAAGACGCCGTCGCGCCCGCGGAGAAGGAACAGAGCCGGGCGGCCGCCGTCCACGCGCTTCGCGACGGCGGCTGGGGCACGAAGATCCGCGCCGTTCGCGTCAACGACGTCCGGACTGGCTGGGCTTACCGCGACGTGGTGGACCTCGTCGAGCACGCGGGCGAGTGGCTGGACTCGATCGTGCTGCCCAAGGTGACGGGACCGCTCGACGTGGGCTGGCTTGACCTGCTGCTCGGCCAGATCGAGCAGGCTACGGGCCTGGAGTACGGCCGGATCGCGATCGAGGCGCAGATCGAGGACGCGGCCGGCCTGGCGTGCGTGGACGCGATCGCGGCGGCCTCGCCCCGGCTAGAGGCGCTGATCTTCGGTCCGGCCGACTTTATGGCCAGCATGGGCATGCGGTCGCTGACCGTCGGCGCCCAGCCCGCCGGGTATGCGGCCGGGGACGCCTTCCACTACGCGCACATGCGCATCCTGGTCGCCGCCAGGGCGAGCGGGCTGCAGGCCATCGACGGGCCGTTCGCCGCCATCGGGGACATCGCCGGGCTTACTGCCAGCGCGGCGAGCGCGGCTGCCATCGGGTTCGACGGTAAGTGGGTGCTGCATCCGGGCCAGGTGGACGTGGTGAACAGCGAGTTCTCGCCGGCACAGACTGACTATGACCGGGCCGAGCTCATGATCGAGGCCTACGAGTACTACACCACGGTCCAGCGGCGCGGAGCAGCGATGCTCGACGGCGAGATGATCGACGAGGCCTCGCGCAAGCTCGCGCTGGTCGCCGCCGCCCGAGGGCGCGCCGCTGGGCTGAGGCGGACCCGGCGGTTCGAGCCGCCAGCGTAGACGCGGCGTGAGCGACGGGGCGCCGCCGCCGGCTTCGGCCGCCGGGCTGCCAGGCGCCGGATCACGGGGCGCGGGATCACGGGGCGCGGGATCACGGGGCGCGGGATCGCGAGGACCGGGATCGCGAGGACCGGGATCGCGAGTTCCGGGCGAGCTGATGCGCGACCGCGGCGAGGGCCGCTCGCCAGTGACCAACATCGAGCTGTTCTTCGACCTGGTCTACGTCTTCGCTGTCACGCAGCTGTCGCACTACCTGCTCGACCACCTGACGGTGGCCGGCGCTCTGCAGGGAGCGCTGCTGCTCGCCATGGTCTGGCAGCTCTGGGCGTACACCACGTGGCTGACGAACTGGCTTGACCCGGACCGCCTGCCGGTGCGGTTGCTGCTGCTCGTCATGATGGTGATCAGCCTGGTCATGTCGGCTGCACTGCCGTCGGCGTTCACCGACAGCGGGCTGCTGGTCGGGTCCAGCTACGCCGTCATGCAGATCGGGCGCAGCATCTTTGCCGTGTGGGCGCTGCGCAGGCAGCCGCTGGCGGTCAACTATCAGCGGATCCTGGTCTGGTGCTGCGTCAGCGGCGCGCTCGCGGTGTCGGGTGGCCTGACAGCCGGCGTGTTGCCGCGGGCCCTGCTCTGGCTCGCCGCGGTCGGCGTCGACCTGCTCGGCAGTGCCGTCGGCTTCTGGACGCCCGGTCTCGGCGCGAGTCCTACCAAGGCCTGGAACATCGAAGGGGGCCACTTCGCCGAGCGGTGCCAGGGCTTCATCCTGATCGCGCTCGGTGAGTCGATCGTGGTGACCGGCGCGACGCTGGCCGGCCTCCTCGCGGGTCCGCTGGCGCAGCCGGGCGCCCAGCACGCGCCGACCATCGCGGCATTCGGGGTCGCGTTCGTGGGCAGCGCTGGCCTGTGGTGGCTGTACTTCGACCGTAGCGCGGCGGACGCCGCACGGCTGATCGCCGCGTCCCCAGACCCGGGCCGTCTTGGCCGGTATTACCACTTGATCCATCCGATCATGGTGGCCGGCATCATCGTCGTTGCCGCCGGCGACGACCGCGTGCTCACCAAGCCCACAGCCGTCGCCGGGGTGGCCGTTAGCTGGCTCATCCTCGGCGGCGCGGGGTTGTTCATCGCCGGGCACCTGGTGTTCAAGCTCGCTGTGTGGCGGCGGCTGAACTGGCCGCGGACCGCGGCACTCGGCTTGCTCGCCCTGCTGGGGCTGCTTGCGCCGCACGTCTCCCGGCTGATACTCGGCTGCTGCGCGGCGGCCGTGGTGGTCCTCGTCGCAGTCGCCGATCACGCCGGCTGGGGCGCAGGCGAGCCCGCCGCCGACGGCGCCGACGCCGCCGACGGCCCAGACGACGATGGCGCAGAACCACTCGAACTGGGAAGCTAGGCTCTGGACGCGTGCTGGGAGGCGAGCTGAATTGCTGAAATCTGGTCGGTGGGCTGTTGTCGGCCTCGACACCGGCGGTACCACGATCAACGCGACTGTGCTCGACTCCGCCGGCCAGTTCCTCGTCGATGAGATGGCCGAATCACCCAGCAGCGTCCGCGAAGGGCCGGGCAAGGCCATCGAGTCGCTCGCGCAGTCCTTTGCCGACATCCTCGAGCGGACGGCCATCGCGAGTAGCGACGTGCGTGCGGTCGGACTCGACACGCCCGGCCCGGTCACCGCGGACGGAGTCATCTCGTCCAGTGGCGCGACGAACTTCGTCAACGACGAATGGCGCGGGTTCGATGTCCGCCGCGCGCTGGAAGTGCGGCTGGGCCTGCCCGTGGTGTTCAACAACGACGGGAACGCGGCCGCCCTGTACGCACACCATGAGCACTTCGGGCCGGAGAAGGCACTCGAGCGCTCGTCGGTGTCGGTCATAGTCGGCACTGGCCTCGGCGGCGGCGTCGTCGAGGCCGGGCAGGTCATCCGCGGTGCCGCCGGAATGGCGGGGGAGCTCGGGCACATCTGGCTGCCGATGGATGGGCTGCTCGCCCCCGGCCAGCAGATCCCGAGCTGCAACTGCGGGCTGCCCGGAGATGCCGAGAGCATCGCTTCGCTCACCGGGATCGAGAAAAACTTGCTGCCGTACTGGCTAACTCAGTACCCCGACCACGAACTGGCCAGGGAGCCGATCAGCGTCGCGGCCAAGCTGGTCCGCCGCTACGGCGAAGCGGGTGACCCGCTGGCGCTGAAGATCTTCGAACAGCAGGCGATGGCAATCGGCCGGCTGCTCACGATCGCCGCGAACTTCACCGATCCGAACGTGTACCTGCTCGGCGGCGGCGTGGTGGAGGCCGCGCCGCACTTCCGTGACTGGTTCCTCGATCGCGTCCGCGCGCACACGGTGCTGCGAGCCGAGCAGGCGCGCGTCTCGACCATCGCGCTGGTGCCGGACCTGGATATGGCCGGAGCTCGCGGCTCGGCCATCGCGGCGCGCGCCATCGTGCTGGCTGCGTCCCCAGATCGGATGATCGCACTCCGGTGAGCTAGGCGAGCGGTAGGGACGAGGGCTGCGCGAGCGACCCCGTTCCCTGCCCTAACGCCAGGACCGCAGGGCTGCCAGCAGCCCGCCGGTGATCTCGCCACGCGCCTGCATCGCGTCCGCCTCGGCATCGCTGACCCAGCGCACGTCGGCGGCGTCGTCCCCGGCGGTGGCCGTCGCGGGGCCGGCCAGGGTCGGGCCGGCGCCGAGCGGCGGCGGCGCGACGAACGCCTCGTAGTCTCTGACGTCCACGACGGAGCCGGCCAGGCCAGGTAGTTCGGCGCCGCCCAGCAGGCGACCGCACGTCACCTCGAGCCCTGTTTCCTCCCGGACCTCGCGGACGACGGCCTGCTCGTCGCTTTCGCCCGGCTCGATCCGGCCGCCCGGAATGGACCACAGCCCCTTGCCCGGGTCGTGCCCGCGCAAGATCATGAGCATTCGTCCTGCTTCATCCCTGATGACCGCGCCGACGCACGGAACCCGCACGGGCGCTGCTAGGCGTGGATCCTCGGGGCCTGGATCCTCGGGGTCTGCGGCATCGGACATGCGTCCATTATGTCCAAGCGTGGCAGCTTACCCAGCGGTAAATCTTTGACGCAGCAGATCCTGGGGATAACTGTGGGTGATATGAGACCGGTACTCAGATGTCCGCGCTGCGAGTGTGCAGTCCGCGAGCCGAGCATATGGTCGAGCGCCTACCACTGCGAGCAGCATGGCGAGGTACACCCACTGCGGTCGGGGCTCAGCCCGTCCCAGGAGGGGCTCGACGCGGTGCTGCGTGAGGCTGAAGTGCCGGTCTGGCTGCCTTGGCCGCTGCCGCAGGGCTGGCTGGTGACCGGATTCGCGGTCGCCGGTGACGAGCGCACCGGGACCCGTGGCTGCTCGGTCGCACTGTCCGGGCCCAACCCGGTCGGCGGGCCGGCGGAGATGATGCTGATCTCGGAGGAGCCAGGCGTCGGACTGGGCGCGCGGTTCGCTGGCCTCGGCGGGCCAGATCCGGGCGCGCATTTCGCCAGCGGGCCGCCGGCCGCTGTCGTGGAGTTCGGCAACCACGAGTTCCCGCTATGGAACGTGGATACGCCGGGACCGGCCGCGTTCGCCGGTGAGGTCAGCGGGAACTGGCTCTGGCTGGTCTTGTGGCCGCACACCGCCGGCCTGCTGATGGTCGAGCCGCTGGAACTCCGTGATCTTCGTGATCCTGGCCAGGACCTGGACCTGCCGTTCGGCGCGCCGTCGCCGCAGCTCCCCAGCTAGTCTCGCAAGGTGCGCGCAGACCTGCACACCCACAGCAGCGTCTCGGACGGCACCGAGCCGCCAGCCGTCGTGATACGCCGCGCCGCCGAGGCTGAGCTGGACGTCGTCGCGCTGACCGATCACGACACCGTGGCCGGCCACCGTGAGGCCGCCGGCGCGCTGCCAGCGGGCCTGACGCTGCTGCCGGGCGCCGAGCTGTCTTGCCGGCTGGATGGCCACAGCGTGCACATGCTGGCTTATCTCTTCGACCCCGAGAACGACGCGCTGGCTGGCGAGATGGCGGAGATCAGGGAGAGCCGGCTGCACCGGGCCCGTGCCATGGTCGACAAGCTGACCGAGCTGGGCGTGCCGATCACCTGGGAACAGGTCAGCGAGATCGCTGGCGGCGGCGTGGTCGGCCGGCCGCACGTCGCCAGGGCGATGATCGAGGCCGGCACAGTGTCGAGCATCGACGAAGCGTTCACGCCGGAGTGGATCGGTCCAGCCGGCCGCGCGCACGTGTCCAGGTACGCCCTCGATCCGGCGAAGGCCATCCGCCTCGTCCGCAGCGCAGGCGGTGTCACCGTGCTCGCGCATCCCCGCGGCGCGGCGCGCGGCTGGCTGATCCCCGACGAGGTGATCGCCGACCTGACCGCGGTGGGTCTGACCGGGATCGAGGTCAACCATCCACAGCAAGATGAACAGGAACGGGGCCGACTACGCGACCTCGCTCTTGGGCTCGGGCTGGTGGTGTCGGGCGGCAGCGACGATCACGGTGCGCTGACTGGATTCCGGATCGGCACCGAGGTCGCCGCGGACGGTGCCTACGAGGCGCTCGTCAGCCAGGCAACTGGGGCGAGCCCCGTCACCGGGACATGAACTCGGGGCTAGGGTTCTGCACACCAGCGACGCGCCGATGACCGACGAGGGGCAACAGGATCGATGAGCAGTCAGGACGCCCGGATCGACACCGTGACCGGCACGGCTAACACGTGGATCGTCGGTGACGACGAGGATGTCATCGTCATCGACCCCGGCGACAACGCGGATCGGGTCCTCGAGGCCGTGGGGCACCGGGAGATCATGGCCGTCATCTGCACCCACGCGCACGCCGGCCACGCGGCCGCGGCGCTGGGCGTCGCGGAGCGCGACGAGGCGCCCGTCGCGCTGCACCCAGCCGACCGCCCGGCCTGGCGCGAACTGCACGACACCAACCCGGAGATCGAGATGGAGGACGGCGGGACGTTCGAGGTAGCGGGCGTGACCCTGGAGGTGCTGCACGCGCCCGGCCACAGCCGCGGGTCAGTCGTGCTGTACTGCGAGGCACTCGGAGCGGCGTTCACCGGCGACGTCGTCACGTCCACGGGTCCAGTCGCGCGCGCCGACGGGTACCCGAACTGGGGCCGCCAGCTCGATGCGATCGGCGCCCAGGTGCTGACGCTGCCAGCAGAAACCCGGCTGCTGCCCGGCCACGGCGAGGAGTTCACAGTCGCGGTCGCGGAGAAACGCTTCAACGGCTGGGTCGCCAGCGGGCAGGACCGCGAGGCTGACGAGGCCGACTAGCCTGGCTGCCGGCCGTTCCCCAGCGCCTGCGCGCGCCTGATTGGCGCTGGCCGACGGACCGGGCAAGGATGGGCAGATGGAACAGCTCGGCTTCGAGGGCATGCCACGACGGCTGTACGCCTGCACGCCTACCCGCCTGAGCACCTGGCTCGATTGTCCGCGCCGGTACAAGATGAGTTACCTCGACAGGCCCGCGCCGCCGAAAGGACCGCCGTGGGCGCACAACAGCCTCGGCGCAAGCGTGCACAACGCGCTGGCCGGCTGGTGGCGGCTGCCGCGCCGGGACCGTACCGTGACCGCGGCCGGCGATCTGCTCGAGTCTGGCTGGCTGACGGACGGCTATGCCGACACAGCTCAGTCGGGTGCGCACCGGCAGCGCTGCCGCGAGCTGGTCGAGAACTACGCGGTCGGCCTCGACCCTGCCGTCGAGCCGGTCGGCGTGGAGCGCACGGTGGCCACCAGGACCGACCTGATCGCGGTGTCTGGCCGCATCGACCGGCTGGACGACCGGCGGCCCGACGAGACGCGTCCCGGCGAGAAACAGCCCGGTGACCTCGTCGTGGTCGACTACAAGACCGGCCGGCACCGGCTGACTGTCGACGACGCCCGCACGTCGCTCGCGCTAGCTCTGTACGCGCTGGCCGCTGAGCGCGTGCTGCGGCGCCCGTGCCGGACTGTCGAGCTGCACCACCTGCCCACCGGGACGGTGCTGGCCTGGGAGCACACGCCAGAATCGCTGGCCAGGCAGCTTCGCCGGGCCGAAGATATCGCGGCGGAGTGCGCGGCTGCGGACGGGCGATATAAGAGCGCAGCCGCAGGTGGCCCGCCGGCCGACGACGTATTCCGGCCACGGACCGGTCCCGGCTGTGGCTGGTGCGATTACCGCGCGCACTGCCCGGAGGGCAGCGCCGCCTCGCCGCCGCGCCGCCCCTGGGACGGGCTCGAGCTGCCAGCAAGCGACGAGGCAGCCGGTGCGCGTGCCCGAACCCCTGTCCCTGCCAACACTGTTCCTGCCACCACCGCAGATGGCCTCGCCGTCGACGTTGCCGTCAGCTGACTGAGGCCTGCTCGGGCGGACTCTGGTCGGTATCGGGCGCAGCGGCAGACCGGGCCCGGCCGCACACGTGCACAGTGGGCCGACGGCGCTCGGCGGCATTCCAGAATTCCGTCAAGGTGCTCGCTGTAGTGACCGGGGCCTCGATCGCCGGCGAGTGCGCGGCGCCTGGAATGCACGTGCGGTCGGCCCGCAACTGCCTGGCCATCTGGTCTTGCACCGATGGTGGCCACGCGTCGTCGTTCTCGCCGTAGACCACCGTGGCAGGCAGCCCGGCCGCGACGAGCTGAGCCAGCTCGGCGGTCCGGTCCGGGCAGTCCAGCAGGTACCGCGCGAGGACGATCAGGCTCACGGGGCAAGTCCGCAGCGTTCGCTCGCGCAGGAACGCGATGATGTGCTCGTCAGTGCCCTCGGCTCTGGCCTGCGGTTCGTACTGCGTTTGCCAGGCCAGCCGGACCATCGCGGCCAGCTGATCGACATCGTCGGGCTCCGCGCCGCTGCCCGGATCCAGGCTGGCCAGCAATTCGTTGAGCGCGGCGGCCCGCTGTCCGCCGATCGCGCCGGGCCCGGACCCGAGTAGCGTCAGCGACAGGAAACCGGCCGTGCGCTCGAGCACAGCTTCGCGCGCTATAAGTCCGCCCATTGAGTGACCCACGAGATGAACTCCGTCGCCATCGCCATCGCCCGCGACAGCGTCCGCCATCGCGATGACGTCAGCGGCGAGCGCAGCTGCGCTGTAGCTGGACCGGTCGCGGCCGTGCGGGCTCTGGTACTGCCCGCGCAGGTCGACAGCGATCACGGCCCGGCCGGCCGCGGCGAGCGGCTCCAGGATCGGCAGGAAGTTCTCCTTGCTGCCCGTGTAACCGTGGATCAGCAAGGCGGGCCTGCGGTGCGTGACGCCGCGAGTTGGCTGCGCCTCGAGAATGGCGAACCGGCCGCGAGCGGTCGCCAGTGAGGTGGACCGGACGCGCTCTGGCAGTTGCAGAGACCTGAGGGTACTCACGGGGTGGCAGCCTACCGAGAATTCGCTGAAATATAACAGCCAAATAACGCAGGGTTCGCTGAAAGCGTTCCGGCTGTCGCGCCCGAGTTACTCGGCGGGGCCGGCAGGCTGCTGGGTCGGCTGGGCTCCATCGCCAGGCCGGCTCCGCGACGTACGCCGACGCCTTGGCCGCCGTCGCGCCGGACCTGTGCCGTCGGTCTCGCTAACGGCTGCCGTTGCCGCGGCCGGTGCGACGGACGCTGAGCCGTCGGTCACTGTCGATACCAGCTGCCGGTCGTCGCTGGCGGGGAGCACAGCTGACGGGAGCACGGTCGAGGCAAGCACGGGCGAGGCAAGCACGGGCGACGCGAGCACGGGCGAGGCAAGCACGGGCGAGGCGCCATCGGCCGCCTGCTGGCTCGGGTCGCTAACGTCGGTGAGCTGACCGCTGCGTGTACGCCGCCGGCTGCGCTGACCGCGACTGCCAGCTTCCCGAGCCACCTCGGTACTGCCACCGCCGCGCCTGTCCTGACCAGCCCGTGCCTGACCGCTCTGTGCCTGACCGCTGTGGGCCTGACCGCTGTGTGCCTGACCGCTCTGGGCCTGACCGGCGCGCGCTTGCGGGGCGCGGGACCGGGTCTTGCCGGTCTCGCCAATGTCCTCAAGTGACTCGGCATCCAAGCCCAGCCGCTCACGCTGAGCCCGCGGCAGCACGCCCGTCGCGCCAGCCGGAATGCCCAGCGCCGCGTAGAGATGCTCCGATGTCGAGTACGTCTCGACGGGCTCCTCGAAGCCGAGGTGCAGGGTGTCGTTGATGGTCTTCCAGCGATGGAGGTCGTGCCAGTCGACGAAGGTGACCGCCACGCCCTCGCGGCCAGCTCGGCCGGTCCGGCCGATCCGGTGCAGGTACGCCTTCTCGTCCTCGGGGCACTCGTAGTTGATCACATGCGTGACGTCATCGACGTCGAGACCACGAGCCGCCACCTCGGTGGCGACGAGCACGTCGACCTTGCCTGACCTGAAGGCCCGCATTGCGCGTTCGCGCTGGCTCTGGCCTAGATCACCGTGGATCGCCGCCGCGGCGAAGCCCTTGGTGGTCAGCGTGCTCGCGACCTGGTCGGCCGACCGCTTGGTGCGGCTGAACACAATGGTCAGGCCGCGGCTCTCGGCCTGCAGCACCCTGGCGAGCACCTCGATCTTGTCCATCTGATGTGCGCGGAACACGTGCTGCTCGGTACTCGGCACGTGCGCAGGCTCGTCGTGCTGCTCGGCCCTGATATGCATCGGGCGACTCAGGTGTCGCCTGGCCAGCGTCACGATCTCGCCAGGCATCGTGGCCGAGAACAGCATGGTCTGCCGGGTAGGCGGGGTGAGCTGCAGGATGCGCTCGACGTCAGGCAGGAAGCCGAGGTCGAGCATCTTGTCAGCCTCGTCGAGGACAAGCTGGCGAACCTTGCCGAGCTTCAGGTGGCCCTGCCTGGCGAGGTCGAGCAGGCGGCCGGGTGTTCCGACGACTACGTCGACGTTTGCCAGCGCATCGATCTGGGGCTCGTAGGCACGACCGCCGTAGAGCGTCACGACGCTGGCACCGACCTGCGCGCCCGCGGCCCGAAGGTCATCGCCGACCTGGATGGCCAACTCGCGGGTCGGCACGACCACGAGAGCGCGCGGCGACGCGGGCTCTCGCGCGGCCTCGCCGAGACGCTCGAGGATCGGGATACCGAACGCCAGCGTCTTGCCGGTGCCCGTCCTGGCCTGGCCGATGAGATCGTGGCCGTCCAGGGCGACCGGCAAGGTCAGCGCCTGGATCGGGAAGGCGCTCGTAATGCCCTGGGCCTCCAGGGCGGCGCAGATCGGCTCGGCGATGCCGAAGTCACGAAAGGTCTTGGCGCTGCTATCAACTTCAGCGGCCGCCGGCTCGGCAGCCGGGCTCTCATCCGTCGTGTACGTACTCAGGGCTCACGCCTCCACTAGTGGCCCGCGGCCGCCTGGCAGGCTTTGCCGGGCAAGATATCCGTGGGCGGGCATAGGTCTCCTCCGGCGGGGCAGCCTTGCCAGCGCGTGGCTCGGGCCACGCTCTCGCGGAGAAGAAGCGGCGCGTCATCACCTGAACACCAAGGGGCTCGACGATCGTCACGCCTAACGTTCTGTGCAACACCACTTGGTGCAACACCGATCGGGGGGTCCACATTCCTGCTATGGACTACCCGCAGTCTAGCAAGTCCGTCCTCGTGCGCTTGTGCGCCACGGCTGGGTGGCGGGCCTGGCCTGTTGTTACGCTGCGCACGTGAGCGACGGACACCTGGCCTCCCCGGCCCCTGACGATGGGGTGCGCGACCTGCTTGGACTGCTTGCCTATGCGTCGCTGACGGCCTTCTTCCGGCTCTGCGACGATGCGGCGCTGGCTATCTCACTGGCTGACAAGGCGGCCCTGGCCGAAATGGCCGTGGCTGAGTTTGGGCATTTTCAGCTGCTGCGGGCCCGAATCGAGGAAATGCCCGCCGATCCCACGGTTGTCATGCGGCCCTTCGTTGCTGCCATCGACGCCTTCCACGCCAGGACGGCCCCGTCGGACTGGCTGGAAGGCCTGGTGAAGGCCTACGTCGGCGATGGGATCGCATCGGACTTCTACAGCACGGTGGCCCAGGTGCTCGATCCGGCTACCAGGGACCTGGTGCTGAAGGTCCTCGCTGATACAGGGCACGCTGAGTTCGTCATCGCCCGGGTGCGGGAAGCCGTCGAGGCCGATCCGCGGGTGGCCGGCCGGCTGGCCCTGTGGGCCCGGCGCCTCGTCGGTGAAGCCCTTGGCCAGGCGCAGCGAGTCGCGGCTGAGCGTGAGCCGTTGGCGAGGATGCTCGCTGGTGACGCTGCCAGCCAGCTAGGCGACATAGGCAGGATGTTTGCCCAGCTCACCGACGCCCATGCGGCCCGGATGGCGGCACTCGGCCTGGCCGACTGAAGCTGTGGCCGTCAGAGGCTGTTGAACCCAACCCGGCGCGGCTCTGTGCCACCGAACTCGAGATAGGCGATCTTTTCTGCAGGCACTAGCACCTTGCCGCCCTTGGCATCAGTGAGTACGAGGATTCCGGCCTCGGCGGCGACTGCCTCCTTGAGTGCGGCCTCGACGTCCTCAGCAGACGACTCGGTCTCGACAAAGAGCTCGCGGGGGACGGACTGTATACCGATCTTGACTTCCACAGGTCTCCTCTCAGCTTGTCTGAGGCTAGCCTGCGGTCGCCTGGTGCGTGCGAAGCCGGGTCAGCTGGCCGGATCAGCTGGTGAGGGGCCAGCCGCTGATGCCGCGCCAGGCAAGCCTGGCGATCAGCTGCTCGGCGGCGTCCTTGGGGATCTCCTGATCCATGCTGAGCCAGTATCGGGCGCTAACCTGGGCCATCCCCACGAGCGCCATGCCCAGCAGGCGCGCTTCAGCGTCGCTGACGCCGGCATCTTCGCGAATGAACTGGCTGACCATGTCTGCGCAGTCAAGCATGGCCTTTTCCAGGCGGTCGTGAACGGCGGGCTCGTTGCTGAGATCAGACTCGAAGACCAGCCGGAACGCCTCGCCCGTGCCGGCGACGAAGTCGTAGAACGCCTTGAAAGTGGCCGGGACGCGCTCGCGGTTCTCCGTCGTCGACGACAGGGCCTGGCTCATGGTCCTGACGAGTTCGTCCGCGCTCTCATCGAGTAGTGCCAGGTAAAGGTCCAGCTTGCCGGGGAAGTGCTGGTAGAGCACTGGCTTGCTGACGCCCGCTCGCTCGGCGATCTCGTCCATCGCGGCTGCGTGGTAGCCCTGAGCGACGAAGACGTCTCGCGCCGCCCCTAGCAGCTGCAGCCTGCGGGCCGGACGCGGCAGCCGAGCACTGCCGGACTTGGCCTGTGGCGAAACGGTCAACGGTGGCTCCGGAAAGGTGCTTGCTGATGGTTGGCGGTATGTCCGCGGGCTCCTACAGGAGGCAATCCTACGACCGGCCTTGTCTCATAGCCCGGTTAGCGGTATTCGTCGTCATCCGGGATCACGGCCTCGGCTTGCTCGGCAGCGTCTGCCTCGTCTGCTTCGAGCGGGGGCTCACGTGCCTCCAGGGACTCGTCGTCGTCTTGCTCGGGCATTAGCTCCTGGTGCTGCTCCGCCGCATCTGCGTCCGGTGCCTCGAGGTCCGGTGCTTCTAGGCCCATGTCGCTCATTACGGCGCCTCCTAGGCGAAATCGGAACTCGAACATATTGCCGAATCACAGAATGCGGACAACACTGCTTGTATCAGTACCCGGGAGGCGGCTGACATTCGCGCTTGATCAACGCAAGAATTAGTACCTTGATCCGCGCGGGGTAAGGAGACGGCATGCGCAGTATGTGGAAGGGGGCAGTCTCCTTCGGCCTGGTCATGATTCCCGTGAGGCTGTACACGGCCACGGAGCAGAAGGACATTGCCTTTCGTCAGGTGCACCGAGAAGATGGCGGCCGCATCAGATTCCGCAGGTTCTGCTCGATCGACGAGCAGGAAGTGCCGTATGAGGACATTGCCAAGGGCTATGAACTGCCTGATGGCGAGATCGTGGTCCTCACCGAAGAGGACATGGCCGACCTGCCGCTGCCGACGACCAAGAACGTTGAGGTGGTCCAGTTCTGCCCGGCCGACCAGCTCGACCCGATCCTGTTCAACCGCAGCTACTACGTGGAGCCGGAGGCGGCCGGGACACGCGCGTACTGCCTGCTCCGCGACGCGCTCGAGGAGTCGGGCAAGGTCGCGATCGCGCAGGTGGCGTTGCGTCAGCGCGAATCGCTGGCGATCCTGCGGGTCCGCGACGGCGTGCTCGTGCTCGAGACGCTGCTGTGGCCCGACGAGATACGGACGCCGGACTTCGGGTTCCTCGACGACGACATTGAGGTCCGTCCGCAGGAGCTGCGGATGGCCAGTTCGCTGATTGACTCCATGACCGTCGATTTCGACCCCGACGAGTATCACGACAGCTACCGCGAGGCCGTGATGGAGGTGGTGGCTGCCAAGACCGAGGGTCGCGAAGTGTTCCAGCTTGAGGTGCCAGAGGCTGACACCGGCGAGACGTCCAGCCTGGCAGATGCCTTGCGAGCCAGTTTGGCCGCCGCCAAGGGCGGCCGCCTAGGGGCCGTTCCCGACGAGGGCGATGCGGGCGCCGCGGACGAGGCCACATCGCCGCGCCGCGCGTCGGGTGCGAGGTCAGCGGGCGGCAAGGCCAGCGCGGCCAAATCCGGAGCCGGCGCGGCCAAGGCAGGTGTCGGCGGTGCCAAGCCGGGTGCCGACGGCAAGGGCACCGCGGCCAAGGCGAGGACCAGGACAACTGCCGCCAGGGCTACCCAAGCCAGCGCGGCCGAGTCCACCGCGTCCGGTAGCAGGGCCAAGGGCGCGGCAGCAAAGCCGGCGTCCGGGTCAGCCAAGACGCGGGCCAAGGCGGGATCAGGCCGGGCTGCCGCCGCAGCCGACGAGGACGCGAAGACCGCCGGACAGCGGCGGCCGCGGCGCGCAAGCTGACGGCCAGCTTGCTCGAGCCGGCGGCCCCGGCCTGCGGCGGCACCTGCGGCAAGCCGGGCGGTACAGGCTGGGCGGTGCAGGCGGGGCCAGGCGGTGGCCCGCAGTGCCCTGCCCGGTTTCTGCTACCGCCGAGTAGGCTAGCTCTTTATGACTAACCCCATCGTTCCTGCGCAGCACCTTGCCGATGCGGCAGGTGCGGTGCCGGGCGTGCCCGGCGGAGCTGCGCCGAGGCAGCCATGGCCGGGGTCGATGGTCAGCCTGGATGTGGGCGAGGTCTTCGTGCGGTCGACCCCGGCGCCGCCAGATGCCGAGCCGGCGCTGTTCGTGCACGGCCTAGGTGGCTCAGCGCTGAACTGGACCGACCTGATGGGCCTGCTCAGCGAGCCGGCCGACGGCCAAGCCGCGGGCACACGGGCGACGGACCAACGGGCGGCAGACCTGCGACCGCTCGCGTGCGAGGCGCTCGATTTGCCTGGGTTCGGCTATTCGCCGCCGCCCGCGGACGGCGACTACTCCATCGACGCCCGGGCCGCCGCCGTTGTCGCGCTGATCGAGCGCCGCGGGAACTGGCCAGTCCACCTCGTCGGCAACTCCCTCGGCGGTGCGGTCAGCACACGCGTGGCCGCCCGCCGGCCCGATCTGGTCCGCACCCTGACGCTGATTTCGCCCGCGCTGCCTGACCTGCGGCCGCGGCTGCTCCCGGCGCGCCTCGCCCTGGTCGCCATGCCCGGCGTCGGCCGCTGGCTACTGACCAAGATGATCGCGATGCCGCCCGCGCAGCGCACCGAGGCCTCCATAGCTGAGCTGTACGCCGACCCCAGCAGACTGCGCCCCGAGCGGCGAGCCGAGGCTATCGCCGAGGTTGAGCGACGCGACACCCTGGAGTATTCGACAGACGCCCTGCTCGGCTCGGCCAGGGCCCTGGTCGCCGAGTACGCCAAGCCAGGGCCCGCGTCGCTGTGGCATGACGCAGCCCTCGTGACCGCGCCGACCTTGCTCATCTACGGCAGCCACGACCGGCTGGTCAACCCGGCCATGGCCGGCCGCGCCGCGCGGACCTTCCGAGACGGCCGGGCGGTCGTGCTGCCCAGGCTCGGTCACGTGGCCATGATGGAACGCCCCGACCTCGTCGCCGCCGAGATGCGTGATTTCCTGCACGGCATCGTTCGCGACCAGGTCGCGCAGCCCGGTCAGGCACGCGCGAGCGCGGCCTGGCCCAGCGCACCGCAGGCTGCCGAACCCACTTCTGGCCGGGGCCGGTTCCCGGCTCGGGGCGGCCGCCCGCGGGCTGGAGTGCCGGGCTGGGCGCTCGGCCTGCGGGGTGCGCTGAGCCGGATCAGCCGGTAGCGCCGGCTGCCCGATGCTGATTGCCGCCGCGCGCGTTCTGACGGCTGAGGAGGGCGCCGACCCCGTTCCCCGCCTTGGGTTTGTCGAAGTTACCGAGGCCGTCATCGGCCGCGTCGGCGGGGGCGCGCCGGCCGCACCAGCCGACGTCACGCTGACCGACGGATATCTGGTGCCGGGTTTCGTCGACCTTCAGGTGAACGGCCATTTCGGCGTCGAGTTCCAGACTGCTGACGCCGCTAGCTGGGCCGATGTGGCGCGCCGGCTCCCGTCCACCGGCACCACCGCGTTCGTGCCGACGCTGATCACGGCGCCGGTTGACAGCCTTGTCGCGGCGCTGACGACGGCGTCGGCGTTCGCTGGCGACCTGCCCGCCAGCGGCGCGCAGGTGCTTGGAGTGCACCTGGAGGGGCCGTTCATCTCGCCCGCGCGTCGCGGTGCGCATAATCCGGCCTGGATCACCGACCCGACCCCGGCGGCGGTCGCCGCGCTTATCGAGGCTGGCGGCGGCCTGCTCCGGCTGCTCACGCTGGCACCAGAGCGGCCGGGCGCGCTGGCGGCGATCGACCAGCTGGTAGCGGCGGGCGTCCTGGTCAGCGTCGGGCACAGCGACGCGACAGCGGCGCAGGTGGCGGCTGCGGCTGACCGGGGAGCCCGGATGGTGACGCACCTATTCAACGCGCAGCGGCCGCTTGGCCACCGGGAACCCGGTGTCGTCGGCCAGGCACTCACCGACGAACGGCTGACCAGCGGACTCATCGCGGACCTGTATCACGTCGTCGGGCCGGTCTGCGGCCTGGCCTTCCGCGCGGCG
>DATHPF010000218.1:0-3703 GCA_035484155.1 Streptosporangiaceae bacterium | reverse complement strand
GGTACTTCGTTCCAGGGCGCGACCGTGCAGGACCTGCTGGACATGCGGACGGGTACGCACTTCGACGAGTCTTACGCCAACCTCGAGTCCGACGTCCGGACGTACGAGCGGGTGTACCTGTGGCGGCCCGACGCGGCCGGTCCGGGCCTCGACGTGGGCGGCCAGGGGCTCGAAGCGGCCGGGCCGCGGCCTGCCGATGCCCTGGCCTATTACCGGACATTGCATAACGACGGCGAGCATGGCGGCCCGTTCCGGTACCGGTCGATCCTGACCGACGTGCTCGGCTGGGTGCTGGAGAAGGCCGGCGGGGCTCGGCTGCATGATCTGATCGCGCGGCTGATCTGGCAGCCGATGGGCGCCGAGTTCGACGCGGAAATCACAGTCGACGCGCACGGCAACGCGATGGCCGACGGCGGAGTCTGCGCTACCTTGCGCGACCTTGGCAGGTTCGGCTTGCTCTTCGCGAGCGGTGGCGCGCGGCCGGGCCGCCGCCAGTCCGTCGTGCCGCCGTCCTGGATACGTGACACGATCGCGGGTGCTCCCGACGGGCCGCAGGCGTTCCTCGCGGCGGCTGACGCGCCCGGCTTCCCCGTCGGTGCCCACTACCGGAACTTCTGGTGGGTGCGCGAGCCGGCTGTCCCGTTCTTTCACGCCTCCGGGATCAACGGCCAGAACGTATTCGTCCACGTGCCGAGCCAGACGGTCGTGGCCAAGCTGTCCACGTGGCCGACGGCACTGAGCCCGAAGATCAAAGTGACGACCGACGCTGCGCGGGCGATCGCCGAGGCACTCGGAATCGGCCGGCTCTGACCCACGGCGAATCGATCACGGACCGGCGGCGGACCGGGCCTCCAGGATCCCCTCAGTTAACTGTTGATTGGATCTCGACTGGCCCGACGTCATGCCCGTCGACGCTGTCGAAGATGCCTGGCGCGTTCTGGAACTGGCCGCTCGGATTGTTGTGCAGCACGGAGTTCTGGATTGTCAGCGTCCCGGCGCCGCCATCGACTACGAAGAAGACGGCGCCGCCGCCCTCGCGGGCGGTGTTGTTGCGCATGATCGTGCCGTCGATGAGCACGCTGTAGCTGTCGCCGTCGGTGTAGATCGCGCCGCCGCTGCCGCCGCCCGGGGTGCCTGCCTGCTCCGGGTTCTGGCCGAAGCCGACAGCGTTGTTGTTGAGGAAGAAGCTGTTGAACACAGCCCACTGGGCGTCGATGCTGCTCAGCGCGGCGCCGTTGGAGCAGTGACCGCCCCGGAATGTGTCGCTGGTGATGTAAACGGGTTTGCCTTGCCACATGCCCAGCGCGCGGATCGCCCCGCCGCCGAGGTCAGGGCCGTACTGATAGCAGCTGTCGTCGATGAATCCGGTATTGACGACCTTGAGCTGGCCGCCCTCGGCGAAGATGGCGCCGCCGCCATAGTCCGAGGTCTTGGTCTGCTGAACGGCTGAGTACGCATCGGTCAGGGTCAGATTCTGAACGATGAGCTGCGGCCACTGCTGCTCCCAGCAGTCAGAGGTGGTGTAGATCTGCTGGGGGTCGCAGGTGTTCATGTACAGGATCCGGGTCGTGCCCCCGCCGCTCAGGGTGACCTTGCCACCGCCGTCGATCACGGTCCGGCGATGGGTGTTGACCACCTTGGCCGTGGCCGTCATCGTGATCGTCACTGGGCTCGGCCCGCAGTTGAAGGTAATGATCCCGCCCTCGGCGACCGCCGTGACCACCGCGGCCGAGGTGCAGCTGGCCGGCGTGCCGGTGCCGATCACGTGGCGGTTGGGACCGGCGTCGCCGACGGCCTGACCGGCCGGCGGCACCGTGGCGGCTCCGCCAGCGTTGCCGTAGCGGGTCGGCTGACCCGTCGACGAGGCGACGGCCACCGTGGTCGTCGGCTGGGCGCTCGGGCTCGCCTTCGGGCTCGCCACCACGGCTGGGCTGGTTTCCGTGGCAGGCTCCGCGCCACTAGCCTGCGCGCCCGCCGGACGCGAGGTGCCCTGATGCGGGCCGGCGGCCGGGTGGGCAGCCGTACCGCAGGCGGCCAGCGCGACCCCTGCGCCAACCGCGGCCACCAGTCGTCCGAGATTGCGCATGGATCGCATGCCGCCTGATGGTAGCGGCGGCGATCGTGATGAGACCGTTATTTCGCAAAGCTCGCCGTAAACTGCCGAGACGGTGCAGACCACGCGGATCTGCGGGCCTGCCTGCCGCTGCCAGGCAGGGCGGCGCCGCGCCGGCGCCGGCCCGGAGTCGTCGCGGCAGGCGCGCGGCGACGGCGACCGGCCGCACGACTTGCGCAAGTCCGGACCGGAGGAGGACCATGTCGGGGCGACGCGCGCTGGCGGGACGTAGAGTGTCCCGGTGGCTGGAATTGGGCAGGTAGCCCCGGACGACGCGCGGCGCGCACAGGCGAGCCGCTCAGTAGACATTGGCCTGGTCGCCGCGGGGCTCGTGGCCCTGGTCGCGGCGCTGGCGTGGTACGCGCACCTGGTGGTCATGAAGTCGGGGATGCTGACTCTCCCCGTCGACCTGAACGTCTACCGCGACGCCGGACTTGTCGCCCGCCAGGTCAGGCCCTTCTACAACCCGCACCTGGCTAGCCCGCTATTTGACTGGCCAGGGCCGCCGGGATTCCTGGGCATCAAGTTCATCTACCCGCCGTTCGCGGCGCTGCCGTTCGCGCTGGCGTCGCACCTGTCCTTGCAGACCCTGTCGCCGCTGTTCGCCGCAGCCAACGTGGTGGCCATACCAGTCACAATCTGGATCACGTTCGGAGCACTTGACCTGCCGGTCGGACAGCGCCGGGTCGGCCTGACCCTGCTGGCGACGGCGGCGGCGCTGGTCACCGAGCCCGTCCTGCGGACGATCGAGCTCGGCCAGGTCGAGATCCTGCTGATGGTGCTGATCGTCTGGGACCTCTGCCAGCCCGATCGGCGGTGGTTGAAGGGAGCCGGCGTCGGGATCGCCGCCGGGATCAAGCTGGTGCCCCTGATCTTCATCCCGTACCTGCTGCTGACCCGCCGCTTCCGGCAGGCTGCAGTGGCCACCGGCACCTTCGCGGTAACCGTGATCATCGGGTTCATCGTCCTGCCCAAGGACTCCTCGCAGTGGTGGCTGCACGGGCTGTTCCTGAAGGGCAGCTACGCCGGCAACGCCGCCTACGCGGGCAACCAGTCGCTGCTGGCCGTCTTTGCCCGCTTCAACAGCTCGGCCTGGCATCACGAATGGCTCGCGACGGCGGCCGTCGTCGGGATCCTCGGGCTCGCCGCCGCTACCGTCCTGGACCGGGCCGGGTACCGGATGCTCGGGCTGGCCGCCGCCGCGCTGACCGGCCTGCTGGTGTCGCCGATCAGCTGGGACAGTCACTGGGTCTGGATCGTGCTGGCCCTGCCGATCCTGATGTACTACGGGCTGCAGGCGAGCGGCCTGATCCGCTGGCTATGGCTCGGCCTCGGGGTCCTGGTCATCGCCATTGTCGGTGCCTGGCCGACATCGCTATGGGGCGAAACTCAGCAGGGAGCCGGGTGGCTCTGGGGAGTGATCTGGGCGCCGCCCAGTGGCAACAACAGCGAGCTGGGCTGGCACGGATTCCAGCTGATCGTCGGCAACGCCTACGTTCTCACTGGTATCGCCCTGTTCCTGCTGGTCCTCCTGGTGGCGCTGACCCAGTACCGCAAGCTGCGCCAGGCGCCAGCCGCCCCCGGCCCCCG
>DATHPF010000217.1:0-4391 GCA_035484155.1 Streptosporangiaceae bacterium | reverse complement strand
GATTCATCCCGGTCGGTCAAGCCTTTGTCCGGCTGGGCGTACCGGTCGAGATAGACGTCCTTGCAGGCCAATGGCACGATCACGAGCTGGGCGGTGCTCAGCGCGGTCACCTCTGCTGGGTCTTCGTCCTTGGTACCGCCTCCGGCGTCGACAGCGTCGGCGAGGATCTTCCACAATGGCGCGCACTGCTCGGCGCCTTCCAGCACCAGGAAGGAATAACCCTGGCTGAAGCCCGCGGACGGCGCCCGCTCGGCAGCCTTCAGCAGCCGGTCCGCGGTGCCTGACGCGAGCGGCTCGCTGGTGAACGCGCGGACCATTTTGCGGCGCTTGATGACCTCTGTGAATTCCATGCCGGAAGCGTAGATCAGCCGCTGAGGCAAGACGGTGGGATAAGTGTCCGTACCTGGCCGGCGGGCGCGGGCCGGTGATCGAGGAGGGTGGTGATCACGGTGCAGGTCTGGGAGGCTTCTTCCGTCCTGTCCGCGACATGGCAAGCTATGCGGCGTCGAGGCCGAGCCTCGCCTGGAACACCGGGAAGGCCGGCAGCTGGCTCTTCAGGCCGGGCACCCGCCTCAGCACGCCGAGCAACCGGTCACCGCCTGCCTGCGGGACCTCGTGCAGGTCCGTCAGGCCCGGCAGCTCGCGGAGCTGGCGCAACTCGCCGGCGTCCACGGTCCAGGTCCACTCCGGCGGGTGGTACCCGCCCGGCAGCGGGTTACGCCGCCGGACCGCCTGCAGATGCGGCGTCACCGCGTCGAACAGCAGCCACGCGCCGGGCAGCAGCCGAGCCCACGCGGTGAGCATGCGGTGCACCTCGTCCCGCTCGAAGTACGGCAGCAGGCCCTGGGCCGTGATGATCACTGGCCGTTCCCGCTCGACCTGGGCGGTCCACTGCGCGCCGGCCGCGGAACCCGCCAGCGTCCGGTTGCGCGGGCCGTCGGGGAGCACCTCACGCCGCACCGCCACCACCTCAGGCAGGTCGAGGCTGAGCCAGCGCAGCCGCCCGTCATCCACCCGCCAGAACTGAGTCTCGAACCCTTCCCCGAGGGCGACCACGGTGGCGTCCGGGGCGCCCGACAGCACCTGGCGCAAGGCGGCATCCACGGTGCGCACCCGCTGCGCGTGCAACCTCGCCGCCAGGCCACGGTAGGGCAAGTCGAACCGCTCAAAGGGGTAGTCCAGTCGCACGAGCACCTCGACCGCGCGCGGGTCGTCCAGGTACCCGGCGCGCGCCGCGGACGCACGCTGGTACAAGTTCCACAGCGCCGTCTCCGGCACCCCCGTCAGCTCTACCTTCGCCACAGGAGCGTTCATCCGCCAAGTTTAGTTAGTCCGCGGCTCCTTTATCCCGCCGGGTTATCCCGGTAACCATCCATGTCCGACCAAGGGCGCTGCAATACAAAGCTACAATAATGAGGACCAAAGCATCTGCAGCACGGCACTCTGGGTGTTCGCCAGGAGCGCTATGGCGAGGCCGAGCTGCCCTGAGTAGGCCCCGACCGAAATCGACGCGAAGGCGATATTCAGCTTTCTGGCTTGAAGGCCGCGGGAGAAATTTCCAGCCCGCTTTGCCCTCGGTATTAGCTGTCTGGTGGCCATCAGGCCGACGGTTGCCATTGCGAGGCTTGATAGCCCGAAGACGACTGAGCCTCAGGTCGAGGCCACGATCGAGACTAAGAAGATGTCTACCAGGGCAACAGACGCGCTCCCGGCCAACACAGCTCGCAACTCTCGAGTTGTGGGGTTCGCGTCATCCGCGTTGACGACCGATACGGCGACGACCAGCAGTCCCAAGATGGCAGCGGACGCGCCTGCGCTCGTGATGAAGAAGCTCTCATAGTGGCCCACGGTGAGTGTTCCAATTTAAGGTGTGTTTGCGGCGTGTCAGGCCCCCCGAATGTGGTTTGATGCTCCGCGCGCGGCCGCGCTGCGCTCCCCAGATGAGGTTTTCATGATCGCGAAGACTTTTATACGGAATAGCACGTAAAAGTCTTCGCGATCATGGGACCGGGCTACTGATGCGGGCCGAAGAGCACGCCGGGTTGCGGCACGGCTGGGGATTAATCATGGCAAACCACGCAAATGGACGCGACGGTGTCCGCCCGCCGCGACACGCCGGAAACTCACGTTATTTTGGTGTGCGCACCACCATCACCCTACGAGGCATCGCTCTGGGAGCCTGTTTGGAAACTCAGTAGCGCTCGACCAGATGAGCGCGGCTGGCTGGAAGTTCGTAGGGATCGGGCCAGAAGTCGGTGATCAGGGCGATCTTGCCGTCGTCGGCGAGATCAAAGAAGCACAGGCCGGGTTGGGTGCCTTCTGGCCCGGTGAACTCGATCCAGCTGGCTGCGCGCTGGCCCTCGCCGACGATCCGCTGCACGGCGAGGTGCCAGTCGTAGGTGAAGCCCTCCACGTTGAACCGGATGTAGGCGTCCCGGCCGCGGACCTGCTCCCTGGTCTGGGGGCCGCGGTAGAGCACATCGTCGGCAAGCAGCGCGCCGAACGCATCCCAGTCCCGGGCCTCGGCCGCGGCCCAGTAGGCTGCGACCACTTCGTGCGCGTTGGTCATGCAGGCAAGCTACCTGCCAGGCAGGGCCTGTGCCGGCCGTGCGGTAGTGCTCATGCCAGGCGCGGCCGGGAGCGCCGGGCCAGGCGGCGGCTCATGGTGATGATCATGGCCCAGTAGATGATGGTCTCGTGGTGTGCGGTCAGCCGCTCGTAGTCCCCGACCGTGCGCCGTGACCTGGTGATCCAGGCCAGGGTGCGCTCAACAAGCCAGCGCCGGGGCAGCACCTGGAACGTGTGCAGGTCATCAGGCCGTTTCACGATCTGCAGCGCCAGCTTCGGCTTGAGCCTGGCCTGGGCCCAGGTGACGAGCTTGCCGGCATATCCGCCGTCGGCCCAGGCGAGCTTGATGCAGCGGCGCCACTGTGCGAGCGCCGCGGGGACGGCATCGACCAGCCCGCTCAGGAATAGCGTGGTCGGCAACGGTCGCTTACGAGACGCCGCCGGCCGGGTCAGGTGGCGAGCCGTCGTCGTCAAGGCGCCGCCCCATGCTGACCACGTCGTCGAGGGCATATCCGATGCGGCGGTAGAACTCGACCGTGGCCTCGTTAGACGTGCGGATCTGCAGGTTCACCTTCGCGCACCCGAGTTCGCGTAGTCGCCTTTCCGCTTCGTCCATAAGCACCCGGCCCCACCCCTGCCGCTGATGGCCTGGATGGACCGCCAGGTAGTTGACCCATCCCCGATGGCCCTCGTAGCCGACCATCACGGACCCGATCAGCTCGTCGTCGTCCTCGAGGACCAGAAGACCGGGCGCGTCCCACGTCAGCTTGCGGTCAATGTCCCGGTAGGGGTCGTTCCAGGTCCGGATCAGTCCGCAGAGGGACCAAAGCGAGACGAGAGCCTCTCGGTCGCCCGGTTGGTACTGCCGAAGCACAGGAGTCACGAGCGCTGTCTAGCCGGAACAGCTGCCGATGGCAAGCCGCCAGCGGTCGTTCAAGAAAGCTCGCCCGCAGGATCGAAGGGGGACGAGCCGGCATCGCTACCTGGAGAGAACCCGGCGGAAATCGTCAGCCATCGCAGCGACAGCGCCTCGTAGGTCGTTCACGCCGGGGCCGGCCATGAGCAATGACCGCGAAGCGCTGGGCATGACCCGCTCCGGGCAGGCCGAGAAAGCTCGCGCAACGTCGTGAGGGGTAGCTCCCTGGGCGCCGACGCCTGGAGCCAGAAACAGAGCTTGCGCGCCTGTCAGGTCCAGCCCCGGCTCGATGCGGGCCGGCCCGACTACCGCGCCTACCGGCCCGATCTCACCCGGTGCCAGCACTGCGTTCAGCTTCCCGATACGGTCGAGCAGCACGTCCTCGACACGCCGGCCGGACTCATCGCGCGCGGCCTGAACCGCCCGCCCTTCCGGGTTGGAGGAACGAGTGACGACCAGCAGGCAGCTCCCTGCCTCGTGAGCACGCGACACGAAGGTGCCCATCGCCGCCAGCCCGAGATAGGGATGAACGGTAACGGCGTCCGCCTCCAGCGGAGCGCCCGGACCGAGGAACGCTTCCGCGTAGGCGTCGTTGGTGCTTCCGACATCACCGCGCTTGACGTCCAAGACGACCAGCAGCCCTGCGCTCCGGGCGTCTGCGATGAGTCGGCCGAGCGTTCGGAACCCTCGCCAGCCGTGGCGCTCGAAGAACGCGGACTGCGGTTTCACCAGCCCTACCGTGCCGGCCGCGGCTTCGAGAACAATGTCCGCGAAACGGTCCAGACCATCCGGGCTGTCCGTCAGCCCCCACGCCTCCAGCAGGGACCCCGAAGGGTCCAGGCCCCACACCAGCGGCCCCACCTCAGACCGCACTGCGGCGAACCGGGCGGCGAAGGCATCAGCCACG
>DATHPF010000216.1:0-2915 GCA_035484155.1 Streptosporangiaceae bacterium | reverse complement strand
CCGGGCGTTCGCGCCGCTCATCCTCGCGGAGATCGTCGCGCAAGGCGAGTACGACCCTCGCTGCGTTCGCGGACTGGTATCCAGCCGAGACTGACCTGCGCGGTTATAACCCTGAGCTGGGCTGGCTGCACGCGGTCGCTCACGGCGCGGACCTGCTCGGCGCATTCGGCCAGCATCCCGGCGTCGATCGGCGCCGCTGCTCGGCCTGGCCGCTGCGCGCCTGCTGGCGCCTACGAGTTATGTGTTCGCGGATCAGGAGGACGAGCGGCTCGGATTCGCCATCGGCCAGGCTCTCACCCGCGGCGAGTTGTCCGAGGCGCAGGCAGTGCGGTGGCTGGAGCCCATCGCCGCCAAGCTTGGCGCGAGCCGGCCCGGCCCGGTTCCTGCCTCTGTCTCCAATACGGTGCGGACTCTCCGCGTGGTTTACCTGATTGCCGACCGCGGAGTCCGGCCGCAGTCAAGGTTGTCGGTGCCACTAAAGACTCCGGCATTACTGATCGAGCAGCGGTACGTTCGGGCCATGGACTTCCCGTCGTGGTCCTTGCCCGTCACGATGTAACACCAGAGCAGCCGGGCACGGTCCGGCGCGGTCGGCGACTCAGGTCGCAAGCAACCAGGAGGCGACAGTGGCCAGCACAACATCGATGCCCGCCATCACCCACGTCGCGGTCACAGTTACCGACCTCGATACCAGCAGGGCGTGGTACACAAAGGTCCTAGGCGTCGAGCCTGTGCTCGACGAGGACACTGGCCCCTTCCGGCACGTCGTCTATCTCGTCGGGAACACGCTGCTCGGGCTGCATGGCTTCCCCGACCTGGTCAGCACAGAGCCCTTCAACGAGCGCCGGCCGGGACTGGATCACATCGCTTTCGGCTTCGCCAGCCGCGACGAGCTCGCCGAATGGGCAGTCCGGCTAGACGACCTGGGCGTGGTCCGCAGCGACATCGTGGACGCGAGCTACGGCTCGGGTCTGTCATTCCGCGACCCTGACAACATCGCGCTCGAGTTGTTCGCTCCGGCCGGGTGACCCTGCCGTTTATCAAGGCGACGAGGACCTTCCATCCGGAGGGTCTGACTAGTGTTCGGGTGTGCCGTTTCCTGATGAACCGCTGAGCCAGCGGGTCGAGGTGGTGCCCTATCGGGCGGCCTGGGCCGATGAGGGCGCGTCGCTGGCGGGGCGGTTGCGCGAAATGCTGCCCGCCGCGCTCAGCGTTCAGCACATCGGCTCGACCTCGGTTCCCGGCCTGGCGGCCAAGGACTGCCTCGACATGATGGTGCAGGTGCACGACTTCGGCGGCGACGCGGCGGCGGTGCTGGAGCACCACGGTTACCGGCGGCGCCCCGAGCCGTGGAACCTGCAGGAGATCTCATTCGGAACCGCCTGCCGTAAGCAGGTATTCGCTCCGCCGGCTGGTGGCAGGGCGTGCAACATTCATGTGCGCGAGCATGGCGGGCCGAACGTGCGGTACGCGCTGCTGTTCCGCGACTACCTGACAACGGACACCCAGGCCGCCGGCGCCTGGGGCCGGTTCAAGACCAGGCTGGCGCAAAGCGTCACCGACCTGGCCGACTATGGGCAGATCAAGGCACCGGCTCAGGAGATCCTCATGGAGTCAGCACTGCGATGGGCTCGCGACCAAGGCTGGCGGCCCCAGCCGTCCTGATCGCGGTAACGTCCACAACTAGCACGGGCGGCACCGCAGCGGCCAGGCGGCCGCTGGTCACATGCCACCCGGACCAACGTGGAGGCCCGGCTAGTGGCACCTGATCGGCTGGCTCAGTCAGGCGACCTCACTCCGGCTGATGGCTCCGGCCCCCGCGAACTGCTCCGCTACCGCTCCGCGCAAGGCCGCTGGGTAGTCGCGGCGATGATCTTGGGGGCGTCGGTCGCCGGGATCGACTCCACGGTTGTCGCCGTCGCCCTGCCCGCGATCGGACGGAACCTTCACGCGACCTTCCAGGCACTGCAATGGACGGTCACGAGCTACACGCTGACCCTGGCCTCACTGATCCTGCTTGCGGGCTCGTTCAGCGACCGCTGGGGGCGCCGGCGGGTGTTCCTGGTCGGCCTGGTCTGGTTCACCCTGGCCTCAGTGCTGTGCGCCGCGGCGCCGGGCATCGGCTGGCTCATCGCGGCGCGGGCTGTGCAGGGCATCGGAGGCGCGCTGATGACGCCGGCCAGCCTGGCGATCATCGAGGCGAGCTTCGATCCCAGCGACCGCATCCGCGCGATCGGAACGTGGGCCGGCTTCAGCGGGGTATCCGCCGCGATCGCACCCTTCCTGGGCGGATGGCTGCTGGAAGCCGGCAGCTGGCGGGCGATCTTCCTGATCAACGTCCCCGTCGCGGCGATGACCGCGTGGACGACGCGGCGCCACGTTCCCGAGTCCCGTGACACTTCGGTCTCCGGTGGCGCCGACTGGCGCGGCGCGCTGGCAGGCGTCGTCGCGCTGGCCGCGATCACCTATGGGATCATCGTCCTGCCTGCGGCTGGCGTCGCCTCGCCACGGTTCGCCGCTGCGGTGACGGTCGCTGTTGTGTCCTCGGCCGCATTCGTCGTCACCGAGCGGCGCGCGAGCCATCCCATGCTCCCGCCGGCGATCTTCGCTCCGGCGCAGTTCCGGGCGGCTAATGCCGTCACCTTCGTCGTCAACGGCGCCCTCGGCGGCTTCGCCTTCGTCTTTATCCCCGCCTTGGAGATCGTCGCCGGCTACAGCCCGGTGGTAGCGGGATCGGCACTGGTGCCGGTCACCGCCGTGACCCTGCTGCTGTCTGGCTCCAGTGGACGGCTCGCCCAGCGCATCGGCCCGCGGCCGCAGATAGTGGCCGGCTGCCTGGTGTGCGCGGTCGCGGCCGTGCTCGCCGTGGGCATCGGCCCCCATGCGGACTACTGGACGGCTGTATTTCCGGTGGC
>DATHPF010000215.1:0-1829 GCA_035484155.1 Streptosporangiaceae bacterium | reverse complement strand
TCGCCGAGGTGGGGACGGCGAAGGCCCGCACCGCCGAGCTTGGCACCGCGTACCCGAAGGTGAGCACCGCCTTGTGGACCGCGCTCCAGCAGGCATTGGCGGGCGGGATGTCGCCGCAGGCCGCGCTGTCGCAGGCGCAGGCGCAGGGCCAGGCCGGTTCCTGACGGTGGCCGCAGTGCTCAGCGAGAAGGCCCCCGCCGCAGCCGCGGCGGGGGCCGCCCCGCGCAGGCGCCGCCGGCTGACGGCGTGGCGCGCGGCCGGATTCATGATCCCGGTGTGGGCGTACGTGCTGTGCTTCTACGTCTACCCGCTGGTCTCCAACGTCAAGATGGGCTTCCAGAACTACACGGTCTCGTCGTTCTACACGGGCTCGGCGCCGTTCGTCGGGTTCGCGAACTACACCGCGGTCTTCCGCAATCCGGAGTTCGTCGCCGTCGTCGTCAACACGGTGCTGTTCACGATCGGGTCGCTGGCCTTTCAGTTCTCCATCGGGCTGGCGCTCGCGATGTTCTTCCGCCGGGTCTTCCCGCTGAACGGCGTGCTGCGCTCGCTGCTGCTGGTGCCGTGGCTGCTGCCGCTGGTGGTGTCAGGGACCGTGTGGCGCTGGATGATGTACTACGACTCGGGCGTGATCAACCAGACGCTGCTGCACCTGCACCTGATCAGCCAGCCGATCCCGTGGCTGGTAAGCACCAACATGTCGCTGGTCTCGGTCATCGTGGTCAACATCTGGGTCGGCATCCCGTTCAACATGGTGATCCTCTACGGCGGCCTGCAGGCCCTGCCGGAGCAGGTGTTCGATGCGGCCGCGATCGACGGGGCGAGCGGCTGGCAGCGCTTCACGCGGGTCACGCTGCCGATGCTGCGCCCGGTCATCCTCGTGGTGCTGACCCTCGGACTGATCTACACGGTCAAGGCCTTCGACGTCATCATGCTCGTCACGCAGGGCGGGCCGGCCTACTCCTCCCAGACGCTGACTACCTATGCCTACGACCTGTCCTTCAACCAGCTGCTGTTCGGGCAGGGCGCTGCCGTCGGCAACGTCCTGATCCTGGTAGCGGTCGTGTTCGCCGGAATCTACTTGCGCGCCGTGCGCGACCAGGACGGAGACAGACGATGAGCACCGTCAGCCGCCAAGCAGGCACCAGCCGCCTGGGCAGGCCGTCGAAGCGGGCGCGGGCGGCGCTGGGTACCTGCGCCGGAATCGTGATCCTCGCGGTGATGCTCTTCCCGCTCTACTGGATGCTCAACGCCTCCTTGCTGCGGCCGCAGGACCTGGTCAGTCTCACCCCGGTCTGGTTCCCGCTGCACGGCACCCTCGCCGGCTACCGCAGCGTGCTGAGCAGCCAGGGGGGTCACCTGATGGTCAGCCTCGTCGTCTCGCTTGGCACGGTCGTGGTGACCTTGGTGGTCGCCGCCCCCGCCGCCTACGGCATGGCGAAACTGCGCGTGCCTGGCCGTCGGCTGCTGCTGTTCGCCCTGCTTGTCGCGCAGATGATCCCCGGCATCGTGATGGCCAACTCGTTCTACATCGCGGCGAACAGCCTCGGGCTGCTCAACTCCCCCATCGCGCTGATCCTGGCCGACTCGACGCTGGCCGTGCCTTTCGCCACGCTCATCCTGCACGCGTTCCTGCGCGGCGTGCCCAACGAGCTGATCGAGGCGGCCGCGATCGACGGCGCCTCCCGGCTGCGTACCTTCGTCTCGGTCATCCTGCCGGTGGCTCGCAACGCCATCGTCACCGCCGGGCTGTTCTCGTTCCTGTTCGCCTGGGCCGACTTCCTGTTCGCGGTCACCCTGACGACCCAGGACAACCACGCGCCGATCAC
>DATHPF010000214.1:0-2301 GCA_035484155.1 Streptosporangiaceae bacterium | reverse complement strand
CGTCGACAGCGACTCCACCCCGTATCCGGACGCGCTCGAGCACCTGCTGCGGGCGATGAGCAGCCGGAAGATCCAGGCCGCCACAGGCTGGATCTACATCCGCAACTACCACGAGAGCCTGGTTGCCCGGGCCGCCGACATCGACATCGGCGGCTCGTGCATAATGATGCGCGCGTCCAGGTCGATGCTCGGCGCCCTAGAGACCACCTCTGGGGCGCTGGCCCTCTACCGGTCCGAGATCCTCTACGACAATCTCGATGAGTACGCCGTCGAATGCGGGACCGGCGACGACCGGTGGCTGGCCATGCGGGCGCTGCTGCGCGGCCAGGTCGTCGGCGTCTACGAGGCGGGCGTGGAGACCGACATGCCGACGACCCTGCACGGCACGTTCCGGCAGCGGCTGAGGTGGGCCAGGTCGTGGTGGTGGATGCTGCCGTTCGCGTTCGCGCGGCTGAGCTGGAAGCAGCTGATGTCGCCGGCGGTCGGGCTGATCGAGCTGGTCATTACACCCATGGTGATGGCCTGGGCGGCGATCTCATGGGTGCTCGGCTTCCAGCTGCGGCTGTCCCATCCGCAGGCTGCGCTGGCATTCATCGGCGCCTATGCGGTCGTCAGGCTTGCCCTGTCTGTCCTGTACCTGGTGGGACGCCCGGGCATGCCGGCCCGGCAGAAAGCCCTGTCGCTGTTCATCGGGACCCCGGCTGCGATGCTGCTTAACCTGGTGCTGCTCATGCCGACCCGCTATTACGCCCTAGCCAGGCTGCACGACAACCGCTGGCAGACCAGGCAGGTGAAGGCGAAGGCCAGCACAGCATGAAGCGGACGGCGAAGATCGCCATAGCGGCGGGCGTTACATTGATCATCCTGGCTACGGTCGGCCTCCTTGTTCTCAGTTCCCTTGCGCCGAAGCCTGCCAACCCGTCGGCAGGCGGGTTCCTAGGGGTGGCCGAGGTCGGCGAGACCGCCTCGTATCAGCCCGTGGAGGACTTCGCGGCGGCGGTGGGGCGGCAACCTGACATCGTGCTGTACTACAGCGGCTGGAAGGAGGCGTTCCAGCAGCGGTTGGCGGCTGAGGCGTACGCGCATGGAGCCACGCCGTTCGTGCAGATCGATCCGGAACACACTAGCCTGGCCGTGATAGCCGCTGGGCACGACGACGCGTACCTGATCTCGTACGCCCGTCAGGTGAAGGCCTACGGACACTCCGTGATCATCGGCTTCGCGGCGGAGATGAACGGCTACTGGGATCCCTGGGGCTACGGTCACACGTCGCCAGCGGTCTTCGTGGCCGCGTGGCGGCACGTCGTCACGGTTTTCCGGCGCCAGGGCGCGGACAACGTGATCTGGCTGTGGACCGTCGACATCACCGAGCCCGGCACTGGGCCGGTACAGGACTGGTGGCCAGGCAACTCCTACGTGACCTGGGTCGGGATTGACGGATATTACTATCGGCGCGACTACACCTTCGGCGATGCGTTTCTGCCGACGATCGCAGAGGTGCGGATCTTCACCCAGCGCCCGATACTGCTGTCGGAAACCGCGATCGGCCAAGTCGCCGGACAAGCGGCAAAGATCCCCGACCTTTTCGATGGCGTCCGGGCCAACCACTTGCTCGGCCTCGTGTGGTTCGACCAGACGCAGTCCGGCGGCATCTACCACCAGGACTGGCGGCTCGAGGACAACCCGGCTGGCCTGGCCGCTTTCCGCCAGGAGCTGAAGACGTACCGCGAACCCGGAAAGAGCCTGAGTCCTCGCGCAGGCTCATTAGCCGGCTAGGGCCGACGGCGGTACGTGCGGGCGCCTTCGCGGAAGGTTAGCAGGGCCGCTGGGCTGCTGAGCTGCCAGTTCTCGGGATGAGCGACGTCGAACCAGACGAAGCCGAGCAGCCCGTAGGATCGGACACCGGCGAATAGGTCGTCTATCTTCGCGGACTGGCCCGCGCTCGGCAACGCGGCGGTCTCCGAGATGAGGATCGGATCGCGGGTTATCTCGCGGACGGCCACGATCGTCGGGCCGAATAGCGAGCTGAATGCCGCGGACGGGTGATAGTAGTAGCCGTCTATCCCCACCCAGGTCACATACGCGCTGCCGGGCCACCACCGGGCGGGACTGGGGATCTTGCCGTAATGCGGGTCGTCGATGACGTTGACTGTCCACAGCCAGGTGACGTTGTCCGCGCCTTGCCGCCGGAAGATCGTGACGAGGTGCCGCCAGGCGGCCACAAAGGCCCGGGGGGACGTCCTCCTGCTGCCCCAGGAGTACCAGTCGCCGTTCATCTCGTGGCCGAAGCTCACGATGAGC
>DATHPF010000213.1:0-3432 GCA_035484155.1 Streptosporangiaceae bacterium | reverse complement strand
CGGGCAGGTTCTCAAGCTTGCCCAGCATCGGCGCGCACAACTGCTGCAGCGCCGCGAAGGCCAGCTCCATCTCCGACTCGACCCCGGCCACCCGCGCCACCCGCAGGTCCGCCGCCGACCCGACCGCCCAGTCCAGCAGCGCGGTCTTGCCCACCCCCGGCTCCCCGCGCACCACCAGCACGCCACTGCGCCCAGCCCGCGCCGCATCCAGCAGCCGGCTGAGCGCCGCGCGCTCCGGGAGACGATCTAGCAGCATCACAGGCCTCACGTGGAACCGCCGCCGCGGATAACGCCACCCGCCAGGTTCACGCTACAGGCGACCCGCGCGCGGCGCCAGCGCCGGCCGCCGCCACCCGCCAGTGATCCGGCAGCAATGGATCTGCTGATCCGAGGTGGCGGCCAGCAAGCCGGCTCAGGTCCGGTCCAGTCGCGGGGTAAAGGAGCCCGGCGCAGTCGATGGCGCCGTCACTGCGTCACCCGGAGACGCGCCGGACGAGCAGAGCGCGTGACCGTGACTGGGCGCCCTCGGCGCAAAGTGATCCCAACCCGGCTGCCAGCCAGAAAGCGGATCCATCGCCACCCTGAGCTGTCGTCCGCCCAGCACAGAACGCCATATTATGCGTCTCTCCCGAAGGACCGCGCTGGGGACCGACGCACGCCATATCGGCGGTTCACGCTCGCTACTTGAATCACGCGTCGTCACTATGCCTGCCGCCTGGCGGTGATCCAGTGTGTACGTCTCACCGGTCAGGAGTGGCAAGGGACCCGATAAACGGCCCGGCAATGACGAGATCCCGGACTGCCCGACCTGATCGAGCAAGCCTTCGACGCCTCACCAGCGCGGTAACCGGCGCGATGCAGGTTACTTCAGATTCGGGGGCGCCCGGACACCTGCTGTTCCGGCCATCGATGCACCCTTGCGAGAATGTCCGCATGGACGGACTCGCGTGTCCCTGCGGCCTCGGAGACGACTATGCGTCGTGCTGCGGGCGACTCCACGCAGGCGCGCCGGCGCCGACCGCTGAGTCGCTGATGCGCTCCCGCTACAGCGCATTCGCCGTCGGGGACGCCGGTTACCTCCTGCGCACCTGGCACCCGTCAGGCCGTCCGCAGACCCTCAGCCTCGACCCGGCGCTCCGGTGGACCCGCCTCGTCGTCCTGGAAACACGCGACGGCGGGCTCTTCGACGCCACCGGCACGGTCCAGTTCCGTGCCATGTACGTCCAGCAGGGGCAGCGTGGCGTCCTCGCGGAAACGAGCAGGTTCGTCCGGCAAGACAGACGTTGGACCTACCTTGGTCCCATTGACTAAAGGACGCCTTCCTTCCCGCTATCACCCTGAAGGCGCCATGCTAGACCACCCAGAAAACGGCTCCATATCGCCGAATATTTGCTATTTGAGCCGCCCGCCTGTGCTCGCGGAACGGATCCAGATCTTCCAATTCCGCGTTTCGTCGCTTCGCTTTCCGCGCGGCCGGCCGCCGCCGGCCTCATGTGCAGGGTCAGTAGCTCACCCCGGCGGGATGTCGCTGAGTTTGCCGGGTGACGGTGGCGATTCCGTCGGTGCGCCCGGCCCGGGAGTGCTTTCAGCGCCTGGCGGACCGCATGGATCCATGGAGAGGGCTCATGCGCTCAGCCTCGGGGCCCCGGGCAGCATCGCGGTCGTCGTGCTGTCGTCCAGGAAGCCGCCGGACTGGTACTGCCACAGCCTGGCGTAGGTTCCGCCGAGACGCAGCAGCTCCTGGTGCGTGCCCTTCTCGGCGATCTGGCCGCGGTCGAGCACGACCAGCTGGTCCATGCGCGCGACCGTGCTCAGCCGGTGCGCGACCACGAGCGCGGTCCGGCCCTCCATGAGCCGCCACAACGCCTGCTGGACGAGGGTTTCGCTCTCGGAGTCCAGCGCGCTGGTCGCCTCGTCGAGCAGCAGGATCGGCGCGTCCCGCAGGATCGCCCGGGCCAGCGCGACTCGCTGCCGCTGCCCGCCGGACAGCTTCACGCCACGCTCGCCGACCATCGTGCCGAATCCGTCCGGCAGGTCGCCGGCGAACTCTGTCACGTGCGCCGCCTGGCGGATCTCCTCGTCGGTCGCGTCCGGGCGCGCGAACGCGATGTTGTCGCGCAGCGTCCGGTGGAACATCGCAGGGTCCTGCGGCACGTAGGCGATCAGGCTGCGCAGATCCGACTGGCGCAGCCTGGCGATGTCCTGTCCGCCGATCAGGATCCGGCCGTCGCCGACGTCCATCATCCGCAGGAGCAGGCGGGTCAGCGTAGTCTTGCCCCCGCCTGACCGGCCGACCAGGCCGAGCTTGGTCCCGCTCGGCACGGCGAGGTCGAGGCCGGTGAACAACGGCAGTCCGCCCGGGTGCGCGAAACTCACGCGCTCGAAGCGGACGTCGCTGGCCTTGGTCCGCAGCGGCTCGGGCGCAACCGGGTCGACCACGGCCGGCCGGGTAAACAGCAACTCGGTGAACTGCGCGGCCTCGGTCAGCGAGCTCTCCAGCTGACGGTAGATCTGGTTGAACTCGAACATGATCTTCGTCGCGTTGGAGTAGTAGGTGAAGGCGACGATGATCGCCTCGATGCCGTGCTGGCCCGCGCCGAGCGCGACCGCGAGCAGCAGGCCGAGCACGTTGGCCAGCACAGTCATCGGCGCGACCAGCGCGTCGATCCGCAGGTTCGCGTAGTCCCAGGACCGCATCGACTTGCGTCGCTGGTCGGCGACGCGCTTGCGGTGCTCGGCGGCCTCCCGGTCCTCGGCCGCGAACGCGCGGATCGTGTCCATGTTCATCAGGCTGTCGGCGACATGCCCGGACACCCGCGCGATCGCTTCCTCGCGCTGGTCGACGAGCTTCTGACGACGGCGGATCAGCGGTGCGATACCGGCACCGGTGATCGCGATCACGCCGATGAGCCCGACGACGAGCAACGGGTCGTAGCGCCACAGCACCACCGACGCGAACGCCAGCGGCACGAGACTGCCGACGATGTTGAACACCAGGTTGTCGGTGAAGTCCTCGAACCGGGACGCGAAGCTCAGCACCCGCTTGGTCAGCGAACCGGCGAAGTTGTCGTGGAAAAACGCCGCGTCCTTCGCCAGCAGCTCGTCCATGCCGATCACGTACAGGTTCTCGATTCCGCGGCCGTCGAGGCGGTTCAGGCAGTGAATGCCGATCCGCCACGCGACCTCGGCGAATAGCAGCACTCCGGCGAAGCCGAGCACATAAGGCATTGCCGCGCCGATCCCGGCCAGCCCCGGGCCAGCCAGGCGGCCGACCAGGTGAGCGACAATCAACGGCGCGATGTAGAAAATGCACGTGTTTCCCAGGGCGGGCAGCAGCATCGCGGGCACCGTGAAGCGCCGGAGCCTGGCCATCTGGCGGCCGTAGTAGCGCAGCGCGAGCAGCACCGCCCGTTTCCGGGCCGGTGAGCCGCG
>DATHPF010000212.1:0-4420 GCA_035484155.1 Streptosporangiaceae bacterium | reverse complement strand
ACGATGATCATCGTGGCGCAGCGCGTCAGCACGATCCGGCAGGCCGACCAGATCCTGGTTCTGGACGCTGGCCGGATCGTCGCGTCCGGCACGCATATCGAGCTGATGGACAACTCGCAGACGTATCGGGAAATTGTCTTGTCTCAGCTGACCGAGCAGGAGGCCGCGGCGTGAGCGCCGAATCGAACGCAGAGCAGGCGCCAGGCGCGAGCTTCAGCCCGGGCCAGGCTGGCACGGGCCCGGCTGGCCCGGGGGAGCGGGCCACGCCCAAGCGGGCCCCCGGTCCTGGGCCGGCCATGGGTGGTCCGGCGCGCTTCATGGGCGGCATGTCGACCGAGAAAGCCCTGGACTTCAAGAACTCAAGCCGCCGGCTGCTGGCCATGCTGCGCCCGTACCGGCCGCTCGTGGTTTTCGCGCTCGTGCTCGCTGTCAGCAGCGTCACCCTGGCTGTGCTAGGTCCGCGCTTGCTAGGCGAAGCGATCAACGTGGTCTTCGACGGCGTGCGGTCGCACCACGGCACCGATTTCCATCACGTCGCCCAGATCCTCGCGGTCGTGCTGGCGCTGAACGTGGGCAGCTCGGTCTGCGCCCTGTTCCAGGGCAGGCTGACCGCGACCCTGGTCCAGCGCGCGGTGTTCCGGCTTCGCGGGGACGTGCAGGCCAAGCTGTCCCGGCTGCCGCTCAGCTATTTCGACCGGCAGCCGCGCGGCGAGATCCTCAGCCGCGTCACCAACGACATCGACAACCTCCAGCAGTCCATGCAACAGACCCTGAGCCAGCTGCTGACATCACTGCTGACCATCGTGGGCGTGCTGACGCTCATGTTCGTAGTCTCCTGGCAGCTCGCCCTGATCGCGCTGGTCACGGTGCCCGCGTCGGCGTTCGGCATGCGCAAGATTGCCAAGCGGGCGCAGCCGCAGTTCATCAACCAGTGGAAATACACCGGCCGGCTAAACGGGCACATCGAGGAGATGTACACCGGGCACGCGCTGGTCACGGCGTTCGGCCAGCGGGAGGAGGCGATGGCGACCTTCACCGAGCAGAACGAGGCCTTGTTTAACGCCAGCTACCGGGCCCAGTTCATCTCCGGCACCATTCAGCCCGTCATGATGTTCGCCTCGAACCTCAACTACGTGCTGGTCGCCGTCGTCGGCGGGCTGCTGATCGCGGGCGGGACGCTCACACTCGGCGCGGTGGTCGCCTTCATCCAGTACTCGCGGCAGTTCAGCCAGCCGCTGACCCAGGTCGCCAGCATGGCGAACCTCCTCCAGTCCAGCGTGGCCTCGGCCGAGCGGGTATTCGCGCTGCTGGACGCGGCCGAGCAGGCTCCGGACGCAGCCTCGCCCGTCAGGCCGGCCGAGGTCCGGGGCCGGGTGGAGTTCGATGACGTGTCGTTCCGGTATCTGCCGGAGCGGCCGCTGATCGAGCACGTGTCGCTGACGGTCGAGCCCGGGCAGACCGTCGCTATCGTCGGCCCGACCGGGGCCGGCAAGACAACGCTGGTGAACCTGCTCATGCGGTTCTACGAGATCGACTCGGGCCGGATCCTGCTTGACGGCGTGGACACCCGGGCGATGAGCCGCGCCGAGCTGCGCGGCCTGACCGGCATGGTCCTGCAGGATGCGTGGCTGTTTGGCGGGACGATCGAGGAGAACATCGCTTACGGCGCGGCCGGAGCTACCCATGAGCAGGTCGTCGAGGCGGCCAAGGCGACCTACGTCGACCGGTTCGTCCGCACGCTGCCTGACGGGTACGACACCGTGCTGGACGACGATGGCACGAACGTGTCCATGGGGGAGCGGCAGCTCATCACGATCGCCCGTGCGTTCCTGGCCCGGCCCGCCGTGCTGATCCTGGACGAGGCGACCAGCTCGGTCGACACGCGGACTGAGGTGCTGATCCAGCGCGCGATGGCGTCGCTGCGGCAGGGCCGGACGAGCTTCGTGATCGCGCACCGGCTGTCCACAATCCGAGACGCCGACGTCATCCTGGTGATGGAGGATGGTCACATCGTCGAGCAGGGAACGCACACGCAGCTGCTGGCGGCCGCCGGCGCGTACGCGCGGCTGTACCAGGCCCAGTTCGCCCAGGCAATGGCCGAGGTGGTCTGAGCTGACCGGACCCGCCGGGATGGCCGATCAGCCAGCGGCCTTCGAGCGCGAGTTTGGCCGGCGGGTGTGCGTTGCTTTCGGCCTCGGGCCGGCCGGCCTCGGGCCGGCCGACCTTCAGCTCACGCCGCTTGCGGCCAGCTCGACGCGACTGTGGGCGCTGGATACGGGAAGCGGTGCGGACGGTGGCGGCCGCTTCGTCGTCAAGGAGTTCCCGTACCACGACGGTGACCGGCCAGCCGAAGTGGCGGCCGCGGCGGAGTTCGAATACTCGCTCTGGCGCACGGGCGACATCGTGATGCCCGAGCCGATGCGGGCTCGCGATGGCCAGTTTGTGACCTGGCTGACCGGGTCCCGTGGAGCCAGGGTGCCGGTGCGCGCGCACCGCTGGCTTGACGGTGCGCCGGCGCCTGAACCGTCGTCCGTCGTGGTCGCGGTAGCCGCAGGACGGGCGCTTGCCCTGATCCATCGGGCCGGGGCCGCGCGACCGGCCAGGACCGGCGGAAGCGTGCGCTGGTGGCCGCAAGAACATCACGAGCTCATCGGGCCGATGGCCGATCGCGGCCTGCTGACCCCGGGGGAGGCGGCCACGGCCCGCGACAGCCTGGGCCGAGCCGAGGCCTTCCTGGCAGCGGGAGATCAGCTGGCGGGTGACTGGATCTATACGCACTGCGACCACAAGCCTGCCAACAGCCTGCTTGTCGGAGCGCACGTCGCGGTTCTGGACTGGGACGAGTGCGGTTACTGTCATCCGCGCCTGGAAGTTGTCGAGTCGGCGCTGCGCTGGGCTGGTGCTGCGGTCGGCGAGCCGGAGCCAGATGTGGCTCGGGCCTTCCTTCGGGGGTATGAGGAAGTGACGGGCAGCAAGTTCGGGCGACTGACGGTGGCGGATTTCGCCAAGTGGGTGGCCGCCGAAGCTGGCTGGTTCTGGTTTACCGGCCGGCGGGCGCTCGGCTGGTATAAGGACGACACTGCTGCCGAGCGGATATCGGCGGCCGAGATGGCGGCGTGGGCGATTGAGACGCTCAGCCGGACGCTGGCGTCGGTGGACCGATGGGCGCAGGCGCTATCGGACGCCTGACCATCGGACGCCGAACCATCGGAGGCCTGAGAGGAGCAGCGCATGGATATCCAGGAGACCAATCGCCGGGTGATCGAGCAGTTCAGGGCGGGCGGGGAGATCGAGGGCATGCACCGGGACCGGCTCGTGCTGCTGACCACGGTTGGCGCGAAGACCGCGCGGCAGCACACGACGCCGATGATGTTCCACCGCGACGGCGACCGGATTCTGGTGGTCGCAGCCAATGCCGGCGCACCCAGGGACCCCGACTGGTACCGCAACCTGCTGCGCGAGCCGGTCGTCACCGTGGAAGTCGGAGCGGAGACCTATGAGGCGGTCGCCTCGGTCCTGACTGGCGCAGAGCGGGAGGGACAGTGGGCCACGCTGAAATCGACTTACCCGTTCCTCGCTGAGTACGAAGTGACGGCGGGCCGGACCATCCCGGTGGTGGCACTCGCCAGGCGAGCCTGACGTCGGCCTGGACGGCATAATGACAGCGCTGTCATTTGCCGCCGCGGAAGGAGGTTGCCGTGCCGTACGGCTACATCGGGTCGATGCGCACAAGGCAAGGTCACCGGGACGAGGTGATCGAGATACTGCTCGGCGGCGCTGAGGGCCTGCGCGAGGCCGGGTGCCAGTTGTACGCAGTGGGCACCGACGAGGCTGACGCCGCCGTGATCTGGGTCAGCGAGATCTGGGGTTCGCGGGAGGAGCACGACGCATCGCTGCAGTTGCCCGAGACCAAGGCCGCGATCGGCCGGGCCATGCCGCTGCTGACGGGTGAGTTCACCCGGCAGGAAGTCAACGTCGTGGGCGGCCTTGGCGTCGCAGCGGCCGGCTGAGCCTCATCACTCGGACATGCTGGTCACTCGGACATGCTGGCCATCTGGCCGCTCAGCGGCGCTGCTGGCCGGGGCAGGTCGGCGATCTGCATGCGGAGCGAATTCAGTGCCGCGTCGTAGCTCCCGGAGAAGCTGGGGAAGGGCTGGATCGTGTCGGTGAGCACCTCCAGCGACACATGTGCGCGGATGGCGAGGGTGGCCTGCTGGAGCCATTCGCCGGCTTCGGGGCCGAGGGCATAGGCGCCGGTGACCCGCTCGCCGTCGGAGAGCAGTGTGAGGAACCCGCCGGATTGGGCGTAGTGGTGGGTGTAGGTGGCGGTCTTCGGGACGCCGGATAGCAGTGCGGTGGCGGTATAACTGGCCTCGGTGGCGCCGACCGCCGCAGCTTGCGGATCGGTGTAGGTGACCCG
>DATHPF010000211.1:0-2346 GCA_035484155.1 Streptosporangiaceae bacterium | reverse complement strand
GTGGCAGCGGTGGGCTCGGCGGTGACCAGCCTCGCAGAAGGTGACCGGGTGCTCGTGCCCGCGATCACATCCTGCGGGCGGTGCGCCTACTGCAAGCGCGCGATGCCGAGCCACTGCCAGGCTGTCGGCGGCATCGGATGGATCTTCGGGCATCTGATCGACGGCACTCAGGCTGAGTACGCCCGGGTGCCGTTCGCGGAAACCAGCGTGCACAAGGTGCCCGAGGGCGTGACCGACGAGCAGGTGCTATTCCTGGCCGACATCTTGCCGACCGGTTACGAGGTGGGAGTCAGGAACGGCCGGGTCAAGCCGGGCGATGTCGTCGTGGTCATCGGCGCGGGACCGGTCGGCCTGGCCGCGATCCAGACCGCGTCACTGGCCGGCGCCGCCAGCATCATCGCGCTCGACCTCGCCGAATCCCGGCTCGAGCACGCGCTCCGCTTCGGCGCCGACGCCACGATCAACGCAGACGACCCAGCCGCCGAGGAGCGGGTCGCGGCGCTGACCGGCGCAGGACTCGGCGCTGACGTGGCGATCGAGGCGGTCGGGACGCCGGGCACCTTTGACATCTGCACCAGGGTGGTACGACCCGGCGGTGTCATCGCCAACATCGGGGTGCACGGCGCACCCACCACGCTGCACCTCGAAGAGCTGTGGATCAAGAACGTGACGATCACCACCGGCCTGGTCGACGGCACCACCGTGCCGCTGCTGCTGCAGCTGGTCCAGTCCGGGAAGATCGCCGCCGAGATGTACGGCACGCACGACTTCGCGCTGCACGACATGATGGCCGCCTACGACACCTTCGCCGAGGCAGGAAAGCACAACGCACTCAAGGTCGTCATCAGGAGATAGCGGCGAGCATCGAGTGTCTGATTGCCTTCACGCCTGATCGAAGACCAAGCATGACCGTCGATGCCATTACTCACATCGGCATCAATGCCGGACGTCTCCCGGACGGCGAGCCTGGTTACCGGGCCCACCGCATGATCAGCAGGTCGCGCCTTGCCGCCAGTTCGATCAGGCCGCGTCGGGTCCTGGGCGATACTGGCCCGAACGGCGCGCGCGTGCGGTCCGAGGCAATGATGCCGCCCTCGGCCAGCAGGATCTTCTGCGCGCGCAGGCCGCACTGGCGGTTCTCGAAATGGATGAGCGGGAGCAGGTCTTCCCAGACGCTCACGGCGCCGGCCCGGTCACCTGAGGCATAGCGGCGGACGATCTGGCCGAGTTCGGCGGGGACCATCGAGCTTGGCATGGTGCCCGTGGCCCCGGCGTCCAGGTCCGGGATCAAGGTCACCGACTCTTCGCCGTCGAAGGGGCCAGGCAGGTCCTCGCCGAGGGCACTGACCAGCGCGTGCAGCTTATCCGCCGCCTGCGGCACTTCGATCTTGGCGTACTGCACCTGGGGCACCTGCCGGACCAGGTCGATCAGCAGGCTGACTGGCAGCGGCGTCGATGACAAGGGCACGTCTTGCACCATGATCGGGATGTCGATCGCATCGGCCACATGCTTGAAGTACTCGATCACCGCAGGCCCGCCAGCGGTGATCGTAGCCCCGAAGAAGGGCGGCATGATCATCACCATCGCCGCGCCCATGTCTTGCGCGGCGCGGCTACGCGCGGCGGCGACCCGGGCGCTGTAATGGCTGGTGGTGACGATCACGGGGAGCCGTCCCGCCACGCGCTCCAACAGCGTGCGGGCGATCGCGTCGCGTTCGGCGTCGGTCAGCGAGAACTGCTCGGAATAGTTGGCGAGCAGGCACAGCCCGTCGACCCCGGCGTCCATCAGGTAGTCCACGACGCGTGCCGTGCCGCCCAGGTCAACGGCCTGGTCGTCGTGGAAGATCGTCGGCGCGACCGGCACAACGCCGGTCAGCGGAGCGTCCATGCGCGGGTTCTCCAGGTGGGCTCGTACGTTCGTGTCCGGTCATCATGAGTGTGACGCACGCGCCTGCGGGCGGGCTGGTCCAGCAGGATCCGCGGCCTGCCGCGCGGGTTCGCACGGCCGATGCCTAGCCCATTCCACGATCACGAACCGGCACCGGGCGGCAGCGCCACGCCCGGCCCGGAACACGCAGGAGACCGGTCACCTCCAGGCCGCAGGCGCAGAGCAGCCGGATCACATCGCCAAACCCAGGCGGGAACTCCGCCAACTCATAACCGGTCTACTCAAACCAGCGCAGGCCGAAGCGGACCGCAGCAATCGGCTGATGGCCGACCGGTCACCGGCGCCGAGACGGTGAGCATCACCGGCCTGGCCCACAGCCGCCAGCATCACCCTGCCCTACAGATCGTCAACCGGATATCTCCGGGAGACCTCCCACCACACAACGCGGCAGAAGCGGA
>DATHPF010000210.1:0-19318 GCA_035484155.1 Streptosporangiaceae bacterium | reverse complement strand
CCTCGATGCTGCTAACCGGCACGGTTGGCCTAGCCCGCGGGTTGCCGCGCGCGGCCCGCCAGTCCGCCCTCGGACCGGCCACCACTAGGGAGACCAAGGGAAAACGCCCCAATCGCACTATCAATCGCCAGCCTGATATGCGAGGGACCTAAGCGATCCCCGCCGTCGCCGGGACAGCCTGGCCACTGATCGGCGCTCCCGTCGGGAGGTGGCGGCACGCGGGAGCGGCGAATTTCTCGCCTGATCGGCGCACTAGCTGCGGGCAGCCGTTTCCGCCAACGCCAGGTAGTAGGTCCCGGTGGGCGGTCCCGGCGGCGTGGGCCGCTGCCTCACCATGGAATGCCTGTGACTGCCTTCAACGGACTGTGCGGAACGCCGCGCGCAGCTCTTCGGAAAACAGCTGGGGTTGTTCCCAGGCAGCGAAGTGGCCGCCTTCCCCGGCTTCGCTGAAGTAGATCAGGTTGTGGTAAGCCTGTTCGGTCCAGCTACGCGGCGCGTGGACATACTCGTCCGGAAATACCGTGACTGCCGCCGGGAGGGAGACGTCGGCGGCGGCGTAGAAGTTTCTGCCAGTAACGGCTTGCTCCCAGTACAGGCGTGCCGCGGAGGTCGCCGTGTTGGTGAGCCAGTAGAGCGAGGTGTTGTCGAGCCAGTCGTCGCGCGTGATGGCGCCGTAGGGGTGTCCGGCAAAAAGCTGGACGAGGTGGTCGTAGCTGGTCGCGTCGTGGTCGAGGAGCCAGGCTGCGAGGCCGACCGGTGTGTCGGCCAGGTTGTAGCCGATCGTTTGCGGACGCGTGCCCTGGATGACGCCGTATCCGCGGTGATACGTGGCGAACGCGACTTGTTCATACGCGCGCTTTTCGGCATCCGGCAGGTCAGCCGGCGCAGGATCGCCGTTGCGGATGTGACCGAGCACGCCGGGCGGAATCATCTGCGCGAAGCTGACGTGGATGCCGACGAGTCCTTCGGGCTCCTGGCGCGCCATAGCGGCCGAGATCGCGGTGCCCCAGTCGCCGCCCTGCGCGACGTAGCGCGTGTATCCGAGACGTTCCATCAGCACCGCCCACGCGCGTGCGATGCGGTCGGGGTCCCAGCCGGTGGCGGCGGGCTTGCCCGAGAACCCGTAGCCCGGTAGCGACGGGATCACCACGTCGAACGCGTCCGACGAACTCCCGCCGTGTTCGGTGGGATTGATGAGCGGGTCGATGATCCTCAGCTGCTCGATGATCGACCCGGGCCAGCCATGCGAGATGATCAGCGGCAGCGCCTCCCGCTCGGGCGACCGGACGTGGATGAAATGCACGCTGAGTTCGTCGATGCTCGTGACGAACTGAGGCAGCACATTCAGCCTCGCCTCGCATCTGCGCCAGTCGTGTTCCGTTGCCCAGTAGTTCGCCAGGTCCCGCACCGTCGCGAGCTGCACGCCCTGTGACTGATCATCGACAGGTTCCCGCTCAGGCGGCCGCCAGGCCGCGATCCGTCGCCGTAGGTCGACGATCGCTTCTTCTGCGATATCGACATGAAACGGCCGAACGGCTGGAGCGACGTTCGTGGCAGCGGTGTCGGCGTTCATGATCCGTGTCCCTTCTCGCGTGTCGAAGACGACCCCGGTTGATGGATTACCGCGTGCGGTCACAGCGCGCCCCTGTGGGCCCTCGACTCGGAGCTGGGTACGTCGGTGTCAGGACTGGCTGGTGACGAAGTATTCGGCATAGGGGGTGCCGCTGAATTTTTCGCCCAGCAAGCGGGCGAGGAGCAGCACCGAGCTGCGTGGCCGATGGTTCACCACGATGTGCTGCGTCTCTCCCCCCGAGTTGCGGGTAATCACGCCGACAACGCCCAGAGGCTCTCCGCTGACCTGAGTGGTGTACTCCTCGATGAAGCCGTTGTCGTCGTAGTCGCCGTAGAAACTGAGTTCCTGATAGTCGTACAGCGATTTGACGCCCAGCACGATTGCACGCACGGCCTCCGCGCCCTGCGCGGCGCCGTTCATGGCCGAGGCCTCCAGGGTGACGTCGTCGGCCAGTTTGTCCAGCCACGCCGGGTAATAGTCGGTGCGCCGCCGAGCGGGATCGCCGCTTCCCATGTACGTCATGCCATGCCTCCCCCGGTCTCCGCCGTAGCAGCGAGCCCGTCAGTTCGGGCGGCCGCCGTTCCGCAGCGGCCGGAACGCCGCCTGGATCTCGGTGGCGAACAGCTGCGGCTCTTCCCAGGCGGCGAAGTGGCCGCCCTTGCCGGCCTCGTTGAAGTAGGTCAGGTTGGGGTAGGCCTGCTCGGCCCAGCTGCGCGGGGCCTGGAAGATCTCGCCGGGGAAGGCGCTGAAGCCGACCGGAAGCTTCACTGCTGGCGGGGCGTGGCCGGCTGCGCGGGCCTGGGCTTGTCCGCTCTCCCAGTACGACCGGGCTGCCGACGCGCCGGTCCCGGTCAGCCAGTACACGCTGACGTTGTCGAGGATGTGGTCGCGGGTGAGGCCGCCGGACGGCTGCCCGTCGACGAAGGCGCGGGTGATCTTCTCGTAGGCGTCGGTGTCGTGGTCGAGCATCCAGGCCGCCAGGGCGACGGGGGAATCCAGCAGGGCGTAGCCGATCGTCTGCGGCCGGGTGGCCTGCTCCAGGAAGTACCCGAACCCGCTGGCCCGGAATGCCTTGGTCTGCTCAAGCGCAGCGCGTTCCTTCTCTGTACCGGCCGGCATGTCGCCGCCGGCCAGCGCCGTCACGAGCAGGTTCAGGTGGATGCCGGCCAGCCCGTCGGGTGCTTGGCGGCCCATCGCGTCGGTCACCGACGCGCCCACGTCACCGCCCTGCGCGACGTAGCGGGTGTAGCCGAGGCGGCGCATTAGCTCCGCCCAGGCCCGCGCGACGCGGCCGGGGTCCCAGCCGACCTCAGCCGGCTCGCCGGAGAAGCCGTAGCCGGGCAGGGAGGGCAGCACCAGGTCGAAGGCGTCCTCGGCGCGCCCGCCGTGCGCGGCAGGGTCGGTGAGCGGGCCGATGACCTCGAGCAGCTCGATCACCGAGCCGGGCCAGCCGTGCGTCATGATCAGCGGCAGCGCGTCCGGGTGCGGCGACTTCACGTGAATGAAGTGGATGTCCACCCCGTCGATGTCGGTCGTGAACTGCGGCAGCGCATTCAGCCTGGCCTCGCAGACGTGCCAGTGGTAATCGCTCACCCAGTAGCGGGCGAGCTCCTGAATCGTCGTCAGCTGCACCCCCTGCGACCGGTCAGGGACCAGCTCACGCGACGGCCGGCGCGTCGCCGCCACCCGCCGCCGCAGATCGGCGATCGCCTCATCAGGAATGTCCACCCGGAACGGACGAAGCTCGCTGCCCGACTCGACCGTGCTGCTCGTCATGACAACCTCCTTGCTAACGGAGTGAGCCAAACGCCTCGCGGATTCCGATCTGCTTCTCCTGAGCCGAAGAACGGCTGTCCGCGTTCAGCGCGGCTTGGCTGGCGTGGAGAGCGCGAAAAAGCCGGTGAGCAGTTGCGTGACGCGCTCCGGTTCGTCGTGATGCACCCAGTGCGACGCGTCGGGCAGGCGCTCGACGCGGTCAAGGTTGGGGACGTCATCGTGGTCCGGCTCGGCGAGCTCCGAGCCGAGGTAGCGGTCGTCTTCCCCCCAGATGACCAGTGTGGGCGCCTGGATTGGGCGAAGCTGCGCCTCGGCGCGCTTCGGCGACTGCCGCACCGAGGACCGGTAATAGTTGATCATCCCGGAAGCGGCGCCTGGCTGCGACCATGCCTCGATATAGCGGTCCATGTCTTCGGGCGTGAAGGCACCGGGGCGTGCGTCGCGCAGGAAGTGCCGGAAGAACCGCCAGTGATCCGCGTGCACAACGCCCTCAGGCAACTCCGGAAGGTCGAAGAAGAAGAAGTACCAGGATTTTCTGAGCTGCCCCGGGTGGTGCAGTCCCTGCGATAGCTTCCGCGGGTGCGCCGCATTGAGGATGGCCAGGCGGTCCACGACCTCCGGGTATTTCATGGCGGTGGCCCACGCGACGGATCCGCCCCAGTCGTGACCAGCCAGCAGCGCGGACTCGGCACCGCGTTCATGGATCAGCCCGCGGACGTCCGCGGTCAGCTGGTCACTGTCGTAAGCGCCCACACCGTCCGGCTTCGACGACAGGTTGTAGCCGCGCATATCGGGCGCGACGACGCGGAACCCGGCGGCCGCGAGCGGCCTGATCTGCTGCCGCCAGCCGTACCAGAACTCGGGGAACCCGTGTAGCAGGACGAGCAGAGGTCCGTCCCCCGCCTCGACGTAATGCAAGCGCTGGTCGCCGACCTCGGCGTAACCTTCACGAAGTTCGGGTAGTTCGTCCCCCATCGCGGCGGCCCCCTGGACTAGGTTGCTGCGGTTCTGGGTCCCTGCCCGCGAGCGGCTGCTTCAATCCGCCAGCCAGGCCTATCCCGGGTCTCAATGACCTGCCGCGTGCCCAGCGGATCGGGCGCCTTACGCTGCCATGATCATGCGCAATGCGTGCCGAAAGGCAGCTGCCATGATTACGTCAACATGCCTTTGCGCAGCTGACGCGAGGCAGCGCTGTTTGCGCGCAGGAGGGGCCGGGAACTCCGGGGATGGGGTTGCCGCTGACCGCCGACCTTCGGCTCAGAAGCCAGGGCGGGATTAGTGGCTTAGGCGTGGCGGGTGTTCCTGAGGGAGTCACCTGGTTTCGGGGGAGGCAACATGACATCGCTGGCTGAGCGCACGCGCGACAGAAACCAGCAAATGGGACAAGGCACCGAGAGCCGGACAATGGCCGTCGGGGAGTTCCTGCTCCGCCGACTTCAGGAGGCAGGCATCGGGCACATGTTCGGTGTTCCTGGTGATTTCAACCTCGAGCTGCTGCAGCAGATGGAGGACGGCGGCTACCTGAAATGGGTCGGCACCTGCAATGAGATGAACGCGTCGTACGCGGCCGATGGTTATGCCCGCCTGAACGGTATGGGCGCGCTTGCCGTCACGAACGCGGTCGGCGCCCTCGGCGCGATCAACGGGATCGCCGGCGCTTACGCTGAGCACGTCCCGGTGATCCTGATCGCCGGGTCGATACCGCTGCGGTCGATCGAGCGCGGCCTGGGGATGCACCACACCACGGCCGACGGGACCTGGGACCGTTTCCTGGCTGCCCTGGCGCAGGTGACAGCCGGGCAGGCCAGGCTGACTCCGTCCAACGCCGCCATAGAGATCGACAGGCTGATCCTCACCGCCTGGCGGGAGAAGCTCCCGGTCTACATGGAACTGCCATCGGACATCGCCTACCTCGACATCCAGGTGCCGGCAGGCCCGCTGGTGCTCGCCGACCCGCCGAGCGACCCCGAGCGGCTCAGGTCGTGCGCCGCCGCGATCGCCGACCAGCTGTCGCGGGCCAAGTCACCGGCGATCCTGGTGGATCGAGACGTCGACCAGTACGGCGTCGCGACGGAGGTTATGGGGCTGGCCGAGAAACTGCAGGCGCCCGTCGCGGTGACCGGACCGGCCAAGGCAGTGATCGACGAGACATTCCCGTACTACGCCGGCGTCTACAACGGCAAGGGCAGCGCGCCGCAGACCCGGGAAGCTGTTGAGGGCAGCGACTGCCTGCTGTCGATCGGCTACCGGCCGATCGACGGTACCTCGGGCGACTTCACCGCATCGCTGCCCGCTGACACGATCCGCGCCCGCGGGCACTCGGTGGATATCGGCGAAGATAACTATCAGGCGGTGACGCTCAGGGAGGTTCTGCGGGCTGTCACCGACGCGGTCCCGCAAGTTACCAGCCGCGCCACTCCTAGCTTCGCAGCAGCGATGCCGGCCTCTCATGCTGACGGCTCGGCGAAGCTGACCCAGGCCGCGTACTGGGAAACGCTCCAGGGCTATCTGCGGCCCGGGGACGTGCTCCTCACCGACAACGGGACGTCGTACGCCATCTTCGGCTTCAAGCTGCCGCCCAAGTGCACCGTCGTCGCATCGGTCATCTGGGGCTCGATCGGCTACAGCGTCGGGGCACTGCTGGGAACCCTGACCGCCGCACCCGAACGCCGCCACCTGCTGTTCATCGGCGACGGCTCGTTCCAGGAAACCGCCCAGGAACTGTCGACCATGCTGCGGAACGACTGCAAGCCCGTGATCTTCCTGATCAACAACGGCGGGTACACCATCGAGCGCGGCTACATGGGCAAGACAGCGGACTACAACGACATCGCCAGGTGGGCCTACGCCGATCTGCCGAAGGTGTTCCGTCCGGACACCACGGCGCGGTCGTTCGTCTGCAAGACCGCCGCGGACCTGGAGAGGGCCCTGAGCGCGCCGAACGACAGCCTGATCCTCATCGAGTCCGTCATGGATCCTTACGACGCTCCCGCAGCGGTCATCCACAGCAGCAACAACGGGGCCGAACTCGACTACGGGCCCCGCGGCCCGCAGCACCGCGGCAACGAGCAGCTCCGGCCAGCGACCTAGGACGGTGAACGGACCCCCATGTCGCCGGAAACGGCGTAAGGGGCCGTCGACCTGCGCGGGTCCCGCCACCGCGCCCGGTGCCACGCTGACCGGTTGCTGCGAATCGTCGCCGCGTCGGCACGCTACCGCGCGCGGGATGCCGCTGTCGCCGGACACTGACTGAGGAAGGCGCACGCACTGGCCGGGCGATGTCACGGCAGCGACACCAGGACCCGGTCGGCCGCCGTACCCGACTCCACGAGTTCGTGGACGGAAGCGATCTGAGGGAGCGCCAGTATATTTGGCGAACAGCATTGGAGAGAACGGCAAATCGGGCCGGTCGTCCGGGCTTGAGTACGCCGCCAGTACCGCGCCGTTCCGGATGACAGCGGCGTCCAGATCCGCGTTCGCCGACAGTGCGACCTCAACTATGCGATCCACGCCGTCCGGTGCCAGCGCCCGGATGGCCGCCTCCGGATCAGATTCCAGCGAGACCACGTGGTCCGCAGTCGCGGGCCCGGAAGTGGCTGACCTCCGCGTCCGTGCGGACCGTGCCAATCACGGTCGCGCCTGCCCATCTGGCGAGCTGGGCGGTTAGTGAGCTGACTGACCCGCGGACACCGTGTACGAGAATGATCTGTGCGTCGACGGGTCCATCGCCGAACACGGCGCGGTGCGGGGACGTTGGTCCTTAGGGTCGTCTGTGGCGCTCGGTTACCTGAGTCGGTGCAACGACGGATTCCGCGCAGCACCAGTCAATTGACGCACGGCCGAACGCCGGCGGCCAGACTTAACGAAGGCGAGCACCTTGGCCTGGATCTGATGCCGCGAATCGCCGAGTGGCGGCTCGAACTGCTCCGTCAGCCCTGCCCCACTGTCGCGTAGGGCGCAACTCGGCCTGCGCCGTGCGGAACCAGCATCGTCGTGCCCGACGACAGCCGATCATCGGCCGCATGCGAGGCGGTTCGTGCGGATGTACTGTCGCATCCATGACGCAGGGGGCGGAAATCCGGTTCTTGCACTTCGCTGGCCGTCGTGTCGCTTACGCAGCGACCGGCGACGGGCCGCCGCTGGTCGCCCCGGCGTGGTGGGTCAGTCACCTGGAACTCGACTGGGAGGATCAGGCCTTTCGGGGGCTGTGGGAGTCGATTGGCGCGGGCTACACCGCAGTGCGCTATGACCGGCTGGGTGTCGGTATGTCTGATCGCGATCTGCGCGACGGGGACCTAACGCTCGACAGCGAGGTTGCGCTACTGGGTGCTGTCCTCGACGAGCTGGCATTGCAAAAGGTCGTGCTGGTAAGCGGTTCGTCGGGAGGCTGCGCGGCGGTCGCGTTCGCGGCTCGTTTCCCTGAGCGGGTGGATCGTCTGCTGCTCTATGGCGCGTACGCCGACGGCTCCTCGATCGCCTCACCGGAACTCCGCGACGCGATCATCGCAACCGTGCGCTCGCACTGGGGGCTAGGTTCGCGTCTGCTTGCTGACCTGTTCCTCGGCGACGCCGGTAGCGCTGAGCAGGAGCGGCTGGCGCGCTATCAGCGCGCAGCGGCGAGCCCGCAGACCGCGGCGGCCCTGCTGGAACTCTTCTACCGCAACGATGTCCGGGCAGAGCTGGCGCTGGTGCGCGCCCCGACTCTGGTCGTGCACCGTCGTGGCGACCGCGCGATCCCGTATCACCTCGGCCGCGAGCTCGCGGCGGGGATCCCCCATGCGACGCTGATCCCGCTCACGGGAACCGCTCATTTCCCCTGGGCCGGAGATACGCAGTCGGTGGCGCGCGCGATGCGCTCGGTGCTGGCACCCGAAGCTCCGGTCCATGGTGCCGGAGAGCCCGCGGCAGTGCTGCTCTCCAGCCGAGAGCGCGAGGTGCTGGCGCTGGTGGCGAAGGGGCTGAGCGACCCGGAGATTGCCGAGCAGCTGGTCCTGAGCCAGCACACCGTGCACCGCCACGTCGCGAACATCCGCACTAAGCTCGGGCGCGGTTCGCGTACGGCGGCGGTCGCTGAGGCAGCGCGCCTGGGCCTGCTCTGACGCCGATCACCCGAACGGGCCATCCTGGTGAGATGGCCCCGGTGAGGGATGCGCCCGAAACCTCCGCGTCCGTAGCGTCGCTTGCATGGAAGCCGATATCACACAAGGCCCACCACAGGGCGACTCGGCCTGGGCACGCGCTTTCGCGCTGATGTATGACCCCTTCACCTGGCTGGGCGAGCGCGCCGGACTGCGCGCCCACCGCAAGGCTCTGCTCAGCCGCGCGCACGGGCGCACGCTTGAGATCGGCAGCGGCACCGGCCTGAACGTGCCGCACTACCCCGATGACCTCGACGATCTGATCCTGGCCGAACCAGACGCGGCAATGCGCTCCCGCTTGGGGAAGAGGCTGAGCCGCAGCGGCCGCGGGACTCGGCTGGTTGACGCGCCGGCGGAACGGCTGCCATTCCCCGACGGATCGGTCGACACGGTCGTCTCAACGCTCGTGTTGTGCACGGTCGACGCTCCCGACGCTGCGCTGCGGGAGATCGCGCGGGTGCTGCGGCCGGGCGGTCAGCTGCTCTTCCTCGAGCACGTCCGCTCCGAGTCACCGAGGCTTGCCCGCTGGCAGGACCGGCTAGCGGGGCCCTGGCGTCGTTTTGCACAAGGCTGCCGCTGCAACCGCGCCACTGCGGAACTGATCGTGACCTGCGGGCTGGAACTCGACCAGACACGCGAAACGTCGTGGCGCGGAATGCCGCCGATCGTGCGGCCGCTCATCGTCGGCCGGGCGACCGTTCACCGTCGCCCAGGGCACGAAAGGGACGCAGCGATGGCCAGGACCGGCTCACTCGCGACGGTACGCGACCAGATCACACATGAGGCACGTGAGGGGGTTTGAGCATGCGCTCAACTTCTGGTGCGGCTTTGCCTCCACATGTGAGGCCGCGCGCGAGCCATTGGCCGCGCGGATGCAGGCCCTCTACCAGATGCCGTCTTCAACGTGGTCCTGTGCGCCAACGATGTCGGGACTGCGATTGGCGCGGTCGGCGAGCTTCGGACGCTGCTCACGACGCCCCGAGGCCAGTTGGTGGTCTGAGACGCAGCTCGCCGGCGCCCTGGACCGCGTGTCACGTTGATCGCACAGGAGGAGACGATGATCGTCAGTACGAGCCTGAGCATCCAGGAATCGCTGTACCCGGAGCTGGCCTGCTTCGGATGCGGCCAATCCAACCCGCATGGCTTGCACCTCCGCAGCTACCGGGAAGGCGACCTCACTGTGGCCGAGTTCACTCCCCGCCCCGAGCACGACAACGGGCTCGGCATCGTCAACGCCGGCATCATCGCGACCGTGCTCGATTGTCACGGCGCGGCTGCCGTTATGTGGGAGGTCGCCAAACAGGGCTGGAAGACCCCCATGGGCACGCTCGTGCCGTTCGTCACGGCGTCATTCGACGTGAAGTTCCCCCGCCCTACCCCGCTCGGTCGCACTGTGCGGCTCACCGCTTCGCCCGAAAGTATCGACCCATCGCAGATCATTGTCAGATCCGAGATAGCAGTCGACAGCAAGGTGAGGGCAATCATGACGGCCACCTGGGCTCGCTTCCGCCCCCGATGAGCCAACTCTTCCCCAGGCGCATCGGCGCGTTCAATGAACGCCACGGCCACGCGCATCCAACTGCCATTGAGACAGTCCGTGATACTGCGTGCCAGGGATCTACGTCCACCGCAACGGTCAAATGACGGTCAAACGATCTTCGGATCCATCCGGGCTAACCTGCAAACGGGCCTTGACCTGGATCTGCGGGTGGAGCTACGGGGATTCGAACCCCGGACCTCTTTGCATGCCATGGGGAATGCTGACGTTCAATGCCCTCAAATGACAGTCAGAGACAACCCGTGCGGCTCGATGCCATACCGGCCGCGAAACGGAATGACGGTCAGTTTACGGTCCAAAAGATCTTGAAAGCCCTCCGGCTAGTGATCCTCCCCAGCGGCATCATGCCTGCATGGAAGGCGCCCGCCGGAGGTTGCCGGCAGATGTTGCCCGGACCTCAGATGAGTATCCGGACGACGCTGAATGCGCGATCCCATTCATCGGTGTGCACAGCTGTGAGTTCTGAGTCGAGAACGTGGAACGTACGGGCCAGGGCAACGCTGATCCCGCCGAAGAGCAGCGGAAGCCGGGCCTGGGTTTCCTCGCTGAGAGCGAACGCTAGCGGCGGCCTGGCGGCTAGCGAGTCGAGGATGGGGCGCAGCTCGATGTCCTCGTCGATGCGCCTGAACTGGTGCATGCACTCCTGCAGCCCGGCCGTGATGGGCGGATCCCACGGCTCGATGATGTCCCTGGCGTTTGCCTTCGCCGTGGCCTGACCGATCAGCAGCGCGTCGTAGATCACGTCGTTGACGAAGTCCAGGTAGCGCTTTACGTCGTCGCGGTCAACGCGGACCTGGCCGGCTTCCCGGAAGAACCGCTCGAACCTGGTAGATCCCATTACCGCCATGAGAGTTCCTCCTGCTAATGGATAAGCGCAGCCTGTCGAAGGCGAGCCGGATAGCCATGGCGCCCTCGCCCACGGCGGCAGCGACGCGCTTGGTCGAGCCACTGCGAACGTCCCCGACCGCGAACACCCCGGGCTCGCTCGTCTCGAGCGCCGAAGGCTGCCACGCGCCCGAAGCAGGCGGCTCGCTGCGGGCTCGCATCGCGTCATCGCCGGTACGCACGAAGCCGTGCTGGTCCAGCGCGACGATGTCGCCGAGCCAGGAGGTGGACGGCGCAGCCCCGATGAAGATGAACAGCGCCCGGGCCTGGATGACCTGCCTTATACCTGCCTGGTCCTCGACTGCTACTGCCTCCAGGGTGCCGGTGCCGATGAGCTCGCGCACCTGTGACTTCACTAGTACCCGGATACTGGCGGTCCGGTCGAGCTGGTCGATGAGGTACCGCGACATGCACTCGGCGAGGTCGCCGTCCCTGGCTACCACGGTGACTTCGGCCGCGTGCCGGGACAGGAAGACCGCCGCCTGGCCGGCGGAGTTGCCGCCGCCGATGATGACCACGGGATCATCCCGGCAGAGGAGTGCCTCCGCCTGAGACGCCGCGTAGTAGACGCTCGTCGCCTCGAAATGCTCCAGCCGGGGAATGTCCGGCCGCCGGTACCGGGCGCCGGTCGCAATAACGAGGAGTCTGCCGGTCACTGACCTTTCGCCGGCCAGCCGTACGGTGCACTGGCCGTCTGTCAGCTCGGCGCCGGTAGCCTCGGCCGGGATGGCGAACTGTGCGCCGAACTTCTCCGCCTGCAGCATGGCCCGGACGGCGAGCTCGTCCCCCGGTATCCCGGAAGGGAAGCCGAGGTAGTTCTCGATGCGCGATGAGGTACCTGCCTGGCCGCCGCTTGCAGTCCCTTCGATGACCAGTGTCTGCATGCCATCTGCGGCCCCGTATACCGCAGCGGACAGGCCCGCCGGCCCGGCGCCGACGACGAGTAGTTCGCAGGTATTGTGGCGTCGCATCGGCGCGGTTAGGCCGATGGCCGCGGCGAGTTCCGCGTTGCCCGGATTGCGGAGCACGCGCTGACCGTACAAGATCACGATCGGCGTGTCCTCCGGACGGATGCCGAGCTGCCTGAGCAGCGATTCCGCGTCAGCGTCGTCCTCGAGGTCCAGCCACTGGGCGGGCAGCCGGTTGCGTGCCGCGAAGTCGCGCAGCCGGCGCGCGTCCGGCGAGTACCGCGAGCCAATGACTCTCAGCCCGACGCCCAGCCCGACCAGCAGCGAGCGACGGATTAGGAAAGCGCGCAGGATCAGGTCCCCGAGCGCAGGGTCGCGGGCCACGAGCTCGCGAAGCCGGTCAACCGGTACGGCCAGCACCGCCGCCTCGGCGAGTGCCACGGCACCGTAATAGGCAGCCTCGCCAGTCAGCAAGCCCAGTTCGCCAAGGAACCGGCCTGGGCCGTGCACGCTGATGACCCGGTTGTCGGCCATGCCGTCGGCCTCGACGACCGCCACCGTTCCGCTGAGAACCACGTAAAAATCGCAGTCGCGGTCGCCAGCATGAAACAGGTGCTCGCGCGCTGGCACGATGCGCTGCTGGCCAAGCGCGGTCAGCCGGGCGATCTGGTCCGCCGTCAGCCGCGGGTAGGCGCCGTAGCTGTCCGGTGTCTCGGCTGGCATCTGACCATGCGTGTCCGCGCCCGCAGGAGGACCGGCGTGCCCTGGGCTGACCTGGTGATCGCTCATGCCGTCAGGCGTAAGACTCGCCGACGCAGCACCAGCGCCAGTCCTCACCCGGCCCGGACGACTTCACGATCGGGCGCCCGATCGCGTACCCATGGCCCCTGGCGTGCCGCATCGGAGATGAGTCACAGCAGCCGACGTGCCCACACGTCAGGCACCGTCGCAAATGCACCTGGGGCGTTCCCCGCCTCAGGCACTCCTCGCACCCCTGCGGCGTGCGGGGCGTAACCGGGCGCACCAGGATGAGGCGCGGATTGCTGAATGTGGTCACGGCTGCTCCTGCGACTGAGGTGAGTACTCACCTATGCTCGTCTCGCCCGCGCCGCATGCACATCATCAACCCGGCTAGTTCAGCGGAGGCGGACGCCGTCACGGCCCGCTCGGCGGGCGACCGCCGATCCCAGGGAACTAACTGATCTGGGGATACGGCGCGGCTGACCGGCCGGCCCGCTGTCTAGCGGAGGCTCGGCACTGCGATCGCAGGCAGCGATGCGGCAGGGGAGACACATGTCGGCACGAAGGCACACCGCAGCTGAGCCTCGATTTCCGCCCGCATGCCATCGCCGCTGTCCAGTCAGCGGCGGCATTCCGGCGGGCCGCAGGTGACGCTTCCGCGCTTCAGCGGTCGTCCGGTGAACAGGCTCGGTGCGACCGCTCGCACCGTCGCCCAGCGCGCGCCGGATACGCCGACCGTCGTCCGTTCTCGAGCCCAGCCGACGGCGGCGACGATAGGCCGGCTCGCCACCACGGCCATCGTGGCCTACCTGCTCGCGCTGTTGCTCCCGGTGACCTCACGGCCGGTTCTGGCGCCGCTGACCGCGATGCTGGTCGCTCAGGTGACGCTGTATCAGACGGTCCGCAATGCGGTGCGCCGGGTGGCCAGCGTGCTGGCCGGCGTCCTGGTCGCGGTGGCCTTCTCGGCCCTGATCGGATTCACCTGGTGGAGCCTCGGGATCACGATCGTCGCAGGACTCAGCCTGGGCTACGCGCTGCGGCTCGGCGACCATATCCTCGAGGTTCCGATCAGCGCGATGCTGATCCTCTCGGTGGGAACCGGGACAGCCGCGGAGAGCCGGATCATAGAGACGTTGCTGGGCGCGGCGGTCGGCCTGCTGAGCGGGCTGGTTTTCGCCCGGCCGACGGTACAGCCAGCCGAAGAAGCCATGGGCGAGCTCTGCGAGCGTATGGCAGCGCTCCTGGAGAGGATGGCCGCAGGCCTGCTGGCCGGGTCGGTGCGAGAGCCGTCAGCCGACTGGCTAGCCGAGTCGCGTGTACCGCGTTGATCGCGTAGTTCTGGCTTGAGTCGGCATCCCGCAGGTCTCCAGAAGCTCCGACTGCTCATCAATGCTGCCGTCGGAGATTCGCGTGGCCAGCGCCGCCTGGTCGACGTTGCAGCCGAAGTCGGTACTGAGAACATGCAGGAGAGTCGGGTTGACCTCCATCTCGCCGGTAAGACACCTCGAACTCATCCTGAGCCGCGCGCCATCGTGGATGTGAGCTCGTGCCCGATGATGGCCAGCATGCGGTTCCCGTCGCGGAACATGACGATCGTGGAAACGGCACTTCCTTCGCTAGCGCGGCCCGCTGTAACTCCACCGTGTCCGCCGCTAGCAGCCATGAGTCGAGCAGCGGCGACCAAGGAGCGCATCGAGTGGGTACGGGCCGACTGGCCGGCAACGTCGCATAATCTGGCCGACGGGGTCTAGCTGGTCACGGCGCAAATTATGAAGCCGGCCACACCTGGGCAATAGTGGTGCAGCTCCGGCGCTGGCCAGCTCCTGCCGGCTTCGGGCGCGGCGCAACCTCCAGGTGCTCAGGGCGCCCTCGCTATGCCCGTCAAGGGCCAGCGGGCGGGCCCAGGGCCGGGGGCGGCGGCGGGTCAGGCGCCGGCGGGGCCGCCGGTGCGGACGGCGCAGGTGGCTGGCTGGGTGCAGGCGCTGGGGTTGCGCCCCAGATGACCGGCTGTTGCCCTGGCGGCATGGGCGGCGGGCCTAGGCCCGGAGACTCACCGGCGTCGACCCACCAGTTGACACCAGCGGCCGGAGCTGCCGGGCCATTTGGCGGTCCCGGCGGCGGACTGTAGCCCCCAGGTGGGCCAGTTACCGGCGGAGGCATCGGCGGCGCCGCAGATGGCGGCACCCAGGCCGGGGGCACCCAGGCTGGCGGCACCGTCGGAGCTGGCGGCACCGTCGGAGGGAGTGTGGCTGGAGCCGGAGCGGTTCCGGCCTGGTAGGAGGCGCCGAGGAAAGCCGGGCTCGCCGGGGTCCAGGCTGGGATCGGTGCTGGCGGTGGAGGCACGGTAGGAGGCGCAGGGCCAGTGGGAGGCGGCGGAAGATAGCCCGGCAGGTGCCGGATCTGCTCTTGCAAGGCTGGGGACGCGGCCGTCGCCGGGTCGTGTGCCGATGGTGATGTCAGCGCTTGGCCCGAGACCGGACCCGGCGGTGCTAGTGGCCGCACGCGGCGCATCCGGCGTAGTGGCGGGAGAGGGTCGGCGGGCGCCGGCGGCCGGGTGAAATGGAAGCGAATGCTGCTCTCCTCGACGGGCGGCGGGCCGACGGGCGGCTGAGGATATCGCGGTGCCGGCGCGGTATATCCGGTGAGCGGATGCTGCCGCCGGTAGTCCTCGAGGCTGGAGCTGCGAACCCACGTTGCGGGTCCGACTCGGACCCATTCGGCACCGTTGTGCGTCCTGATGGTGCCATCGGGAACCGTCGGATCGAGCCACGTGTCCTCCAAATCGCCCTTGTCGGGTTGCGCGCCCTGTCGCCAGGTGTCGGGGTCGACCTTGCGCCAGTCCTGACCGGTGGAATCCGTCCATACAGATCCGACCGGCCGCGGGTCTGCCGGATCGGGCAGCGCCAGCTCGAAATCCCCGGCCAGCTGCCGGATGGAAAGGGCTTCGGCCACGGCGCCGAGTCCTTGTGGCACCCTGCGAAGTGCTCTGCCGAGCGCGGACGGCGGCCCGATGCTGCCCCTCGGCGGCAGGCCAGGCGGCACCTTCGGCTCCCCAGTGGGTGGCAGGACCGGTGGCTCGGGGTTTTGCTCCTGGAAATTGTTGAGTCGCCGCCCGCTCGGACCATACGTGTGCTCATAGTGCTGCGAACCGGCCGGCAATCCGCCCCGGGCTCCTCCGCGCACGGGGTAAATGTTCCACGGGTCGAGGGCCCGCCAGGGCGCCTTCGCCAGGCCTGACAAGTGGCCCAGCTGGAGATCTGGCTCGGGCGCGGCGCCACCCCACAGGCTGCGCCGCATCCAGTCGAAAATCCCTCGCGCGAAGTCCGTTCTAGCTTCGGCGGGCAGTTGTCCCAGCTGGCGCTGGAACTCAGCAATGTTCGCGGTCCGCGAGCCATGACCGAACAGCGAGTCCAGCGCGGCGTCCCAGCGGGCGAGCAATGCCGGGTCGTCTCCTAAGAAGGCGTACGGGGTATTGCCGGGATCGGGCGGTGGCATTTGCAAGCCTCCTGATCAGGAGTTCCCGTGAATGTGGGTAACGATGAAGAGGGCTATCACGGCGAAGCCGATGAGGACGATGACTGTTGCCAGGACACCAACGGCCCTGGTTACTGACGGATGTCCGCGTACCTTGACGCGGGAATCTGACGTCAGGTTCTTCAGGCGGCGAACGCGATTCACTCTCCCGGGCCGGCCGCGGCCGGCAATCTCGACCTCGTCGCCGTCCTGCACCGCGCCTTTGAAGCCGAAACCGCGCATCTCGATCGCAACGTGTTCGCCGCCGCTGCTGCCTGGCAGCTCCAGCTGGAAGTCCCAGACATAGACCTGGCGACGGCCCGAGCTCTCATAGCGCTGCTGAAATCCGCTCACCCGGCCGCGCAGTCGGCCATCGCGCTGTCCCGGCGAAGCACTCGCTCGCCCGCCGCTAGCCCTCTCCGCTGACTGAAATACTGGGGCCGCCTCGGACTCGGCCGCCGCCCGCGCCGCCGCCGTGGCCTGGTCGACAGTAGCTCCGAGCGCCAGCGCCGACAAGGCTGCCTCCGCCGCAGCCTGGATGCGGCGCGGGTCGCCGGCATAGGCCTGCGCTGCCCACGCCTGCCACGCGCGCCGTGACTCCGCCGTTGCCGCCGTCTCGGCGGCGGCGTAAGCCGCAGCGGCGGCCTCGTCGCTACCGGCACCGCGAGCTATCGCACTCATGGCCGCGTCCACGGCCGGATGGATGAGGCCAGGCTGGCCCGGCCAGGTCTGCTCGGCCCAGCTAACCCAGGCTTGTGCAGATTGGGTCACCGGGGCGACCCGTGTCTGCTGAATCTGACTGTCAGGGTCGGCCGGGCTCGTAGCACTGGCGAGCCGGAACTCCGTTCGGCCGAGACTTATCACATCGCCGGGGACCACCCGCGCGGAGCCGACGACCCGCCTGCCGTTGACGAAGGTCCCGTTGGTGGAGGCGAGATCCGCGACCGTACCTGAGCCGTCTGCCGAAATGGTGATGGCCGCATGACGGTGTGACATCAGCGGATCGTCGCTGAACTCCAGGCCGCCCAGAAGATCACGGCCGATGACCACGCTCCCCATTCCGAACGGAATCCGTCGGCCGGCGTCGGCTCCGGCGACGACCTCTAAGGCCCGTTCCGGCACCGCCTCGGAGCTGGTTTCTCTGGTCACAGTTCACCACATTCCGCCCGCGATCAGGCGCGGTCGCAGTCGCCGCAGTGCGGCGGCCACAGCTGGAGCATGACCACTGCCCGGCTCCACGTCAAGCGGCAATGACCGGGTCCACCCGCGCCGGCTGTGATCGAGTACGACCGGGTCGTTCCGGTGGAGTACCTGCCCGAGACGCTGCGGGGGACCGCGCCGCCGCCGCCGGCGCGGGGCATCCGAGCAGGTCGGGGGACTACTACGAGCGCGCCCGGACACCATCAGCGAAGAGGGCGACAGGTCGATGATGGCTGGCGGCAGGTTCGGGTGTAAAAGCACGTTGCCAGACAGGTCGCCGTGGATCAGCTGGGACGCGCTGTGCCGCCGGCAGAACGTTCGCAAGTGGGTCGAGCTGCGTCCCATGTGTATTTGACGGACGCTGATCGGCATGTCTCCGAGTTCAGGGGTGGTGCGACGGGTGCCGTCGGGATCTGGGTGATCTGCGCGGCGACGGCTCAGTGCCGGGGGGTGCGGCCGGCGCCCCGGGTTCTTACCCGCGGCGCCGACCCGTCTTTAAGGCTGGGCGGGACTAATTGACTACGATGCCTGCGGGTGTGGCGCCTGCGGGCAGCGAGGTCGGTGAAGTGGGCAGCTCGGTCAGGTTGCCGCCGCTGACAGCGAACGCGCCGACCGTGCCGATCCTGCTCTCATCGACGTACAGGAAACGGCCGTCGGGGCTGAGCCGGGCGTCGACGGCGCCGACGCCGCCGGTGTGGCCGACGGGCGTGCTGCCCAGGAGGGTCAGCGTGCCACCAGCGGCGATCTGGTAACGGGAGATCTCGCCGGATCCGGTGTTCACGGTGAACAGGAACTGGCCGTCATGGGTGATCTCCACCCAGCACGGCGCGGTCTGGTTATCGGCGAACGGGGAGCCCGCGAGCGATGTCAGCGTGCCATTAGAGGAGTCGCTGAATGCGGAGATGGTTCCCGTGCCGGCGCCGACGTTGTGCGCGTTGGACACGAAAAGCTGGCTGGGGTTGGTCGGCCGGAACTCGCTGCCGAACGGGCCCAGGCCCTGGGCCGGGAACGGCGAGCCTGGGGCTGCGGTCAGCCGCCCGTCGAAGCCGACGGCGAAGCTGTCGATCTGGGAGGTCCCTACCTCGGTGCCGGCCAGCTTGGTGCCGTTGCTGTTGAACAGCACGTCGGCAGGCGCGGCGTCGGCGGCCAGCGATACCGTTGACCCAGGGATTGGACGGAGCTGGCCGAAGAAGCCGAGCCGGAAGCCGGTGTAGTTGCTGCCGCCGGCGCCGGAGTTGGCGACGTACACGAGGTTGCCATGTACGGCGATGCTGTCTGGCAGGAGACCGCCGGAGGAGACCACGCCACCGGGTACGAGGCTGATCGAGCCGTCGCGGCGAATCCGCAGCACCGAGATCTGGTTGCTGCCCGCGTCAACGGCGAGCAGGAGCCGGCCGCCCGCCGTGATCTGGATCGCGCCTTGCGAAGCCAGCCCGGCGCCGGTCCCGGCCCCGCCAGCCGCGAAGGGCGACCCGGGCTCGGGGGTCAGCGAACCGTCCGCGTGCCGGTCAAACGCCCCGATCGTGTTGCTCCCGGCCGTGTTGTCGTTGACATAAACGTGCCCGACCACCGGTGATGAGGTACTGGCAGATGCCGAGGCGGCCGCGGGCACCGCGACCGCTGCGGCGGCGGCCAGGCCGAGGATCAGCGCACCCGATCCGCTGCGGTTCAGTACATGCCTTGCTTCTGGTTTGACGTCCTGGGCCCGGGCGGCTGCCCGTTCCCGCCGACGTGACTCGAATTTCATCTGCTGCCCTTTCCTCAGGCGTAGCCGGAACGGCCGGCGCATCGGCGCCACCGCTGTTTGGTCACCTTTGGTTGGCGTTCGGGAGCAGCCACGTCTTACGTATGGCAGCAGAAATGACTGGCGTCGGGCGCCGCTGGTGCCGAATCGTGGGGTTGTCGCCCGATCCGCCCGTCGCGCACTCCGGCCAGCAGCACTTCGACGGCCAGATACCAGTGGCGCTAGCCAGAGTGTCGGCGTCTCTGGTGGCCAGGGAGGAAGGCATCCGGCCCGTCGATGTGG
>DATHPF010000209.1:0-3293 GCA_035484155.1 Streptosporangiaceae bacterium | reverse complement strand
CCTCGATTACTCGCCCGTCCTTCGTGGGGATGGGATCACCGTGCGGATCGGTATGCGGGTCGCCTAGCTTGGCCGCGATCACCTCGCACAATCCCGGCGACAAGGCGTGCTCCAGCGTCTCAGCCTCGTCATGCAGCCGGTCCCACGGCAGCCCCAGCGTCTTGGATAGGAAAAGCTCGAGCAGCCGATGTCTGCGCACGACCCGAAGCGCCGCTTGCCAGCCGGCCTCGCTGAGCTGCACGCCACGGTAGGGCTCGTAGCTGACTAGCTGGAGATCGTCCAGCTTTCTGAGCATGCCCGAGGCCGACGAGGCGGTAACGCCGAGCCAGCTGCCCAGTTCGTTCGTCGTCACCGGGCCATCGATCTCGGCTTGCAGCCGGTAGATGGCCTTCAGGTAGTCCTCCACCGCGGCGGAGAACGAGCGCGCGGGGGCCATAACCAGAATTTTGGCATGCCTGAACCTGGCCCAGCTGTCACAGAAAGCGACAGCGATCGCAGGGCTACCCGGCTGGCTGAGTGCTGGGCCCGGTACGGTCTGGCCTCATGACCGAGCCGCTGCTGCCCGGGGCCCTGCTGACTGAGCCCCTGCTGACTGAGCCCCTGCACGTCATCGTGGACGGCGGACTTGATGACGCGCTGGCCCTCAGCGTGCTGGTCGGACTCAAAGTCCCGATGTCCCAGGTCGTGGCCACCGAAGGCAGCGTCAGCCTGCTGACGACAGCGACGGCCACCGGGCGCCTGATGGCCACGCTCGGAAGCTCGGTGCCCGTGCGGCTCGGGTCAGACCGGGCGCTGGCGGGCGCTTATCCAGCCGGTCGCGATCCCTTCCACGGAACCGACGCGTTCGGCGGGAAGGCTGAAGCGCTGAAATCGGCGCCCATACCTAGTGAGCAGGCTCATAGCCTGGCCGGCAGCGTGTTGTGCTGCGGGGCACTAACCCTTGTGGCCCAGGCCATTCAGGTCGGCTGTTCCCTGACGGACGTGGTGTGGATGGGCGGCGCCGTTGCAGTGGGCGGCAACATGACGGCCGCAGCGGAGTTCAACGCGTGGATGGACCCTGAAGCCACCGACCAGGTCCTGGCGAGCGGAGTCCCCGTGCGGATGGTGCCCCTGGATGTGACCGAGCGATTTGCGTGGTCGGCCATCGAGCTTGATTCGCTGCGTGCCGCCGGCCGGCTGGGTCATCTTCTTGCCGATGCCATCGCCCTCGCCCACGATCGGGACGGATTCTTTGTGCCCCACGATGCCGTCACGGCCGTCGCGCTGACGTCGCCGGACCTTTTCCGCTGGACTGCCCGGCAGGCCCGGTGCGAGACGAGAGGCGAACTAACATCTGGTGAGACCGTTGTTGACCGCAGGCCCTGGATCGGCCCCGGGACCGTCCTGGTGGCGGAGGACGTAGACGTTCCGGAGGTATCGGCTCGTATCCTGGCCGCCGTTGCATCGCTCCGATAAGGCGCTCTTTGCGCGAATCGACGGCAGCCCAGGTGATGGTGAGAACATCGGCCCCGGGAGGAAGCGGCAGGACTGTGAGTGACGCACGACCGGCCGACAGCGGGCCGGTGCTGGAGGTCAGCGGGGCCGACGTCGTGCGGGACGGGCGCTATCTGCTCCGCTCGATCAGCATGACTGTCCAGCCCGGGCAGCACTGGGCGCTGCTCGGGGCGAACGGTGCGGGCAAAAGCACGCTGCTCGGCCTGCTGGGAGCGGTAAGCCATCCGACCCGTGGCACGGTACGCGTGCTCGGCCGCACGCTGGGTCGGGTCGACGTACGCGAGCTGCGCTCCTATCTGGGGCACGTTGACCCGAGCCACACGGTGTCTTCGCCGCTGCGGGTGAGTGAAGTGGTGCTGACCGGGCTGACCAACACCATCCAGCTGGCGCCGCGCTGGACGCCAACGGCCGGACAGCTGGACCGAGCGCAACGACTGCTGGCCCTGCTGGGCATGACGGGCTTGGCCGACGCGCGGTGGCCGACCCTGTCCCAGGGTGAGCGGGGGCGTGCCCTCATCGCCAGGGCGCTCATGCCGCATCCCCGGCTGCTGCTACTCGACGAGCCCGCCGGTGGCCTCGACCTGGCCGCCCGTGAGCAACTGCTCACCAGCCTGGACACGCTCCGCCGGGAGCACCCCGAGCTCGCCACCGTGCTCGTGACCCATCACCTGGAAGAACTTCCGGCGAGCACCACCCACGCGCTGCTGCTGCGCCAAGGCGAGTGTGTCGGGGCGGGAGGTGTAGACGAGGTGCTGACCAGCGAGCTGATCAGCGCCTGCTTCGCCCATCCGGTCCGGATCGGCAGAGACAACGGCCGCTGGGTCGCGCGCGCGAGATCCGGGGCCGACGAGGCTGTTACCCACGGTTTGTCAATGTGACTTACGCCGAGCAGGTTGCGGGCGCTGGTTGTGCGTCGCATCGCTGCCGCTCGCGGATTTCCAGGTCGGGGTCGGGGCGGGGTCTCAGCGACGGTGACCCAGCCCCTGTCGTGCATCAGCGCGAGGTTGCGACTGAGGGTGGACCGCTCCACCATCAGCCACCCGGCCAGTGCCGCCGGCCTTACCGGGCCCTCAGGGCTGATGAGCGCCGTGAAGATCTCCATCTGGGGTACAACAGACGTTGCCAGGGAGGAGGACGCAGGACATGGCCAACATCGACCCGCTCCTGAGGCGAAACAAGGACTTCGCAGCCACGGGGGCCCACGAGAAGGCCAGCATTATCGCCCGGTACCCGGTGTACGTGATCACGTGCCTGGACCCCCGGACTGACCCGTCGGCTTTCCTCGGACTCGAGGTCGGGGACGCGATGGTGATCCGCAACGCCGGCGGCCGCGTCTCGCCGGACGTGCTGAAGGATCTCGCTTACATTGGCTACCTCGCCGGCAAGCTGGTCCCGGTCGGGCCGCGGTTTGAGGTCGCAGTCGTGCACCACAACGAGTGCGGCACGCATTTCCTCGCCGACGAAGACTTCCGCCGGGGCTTCGCTGACATCATCGGCGGCGACGATGCCGCGCTAGCCGCGGAAGCTGTCACCGATCCCGAGCAGACGGTCCGATTCGACGTCGAGCTCATCCGCTCAGCCACCATTCTGCCCGACACAATCACCGTCTCTGGCCACGTCTACGACGTCACGACCGGCCTTGTCACCACAGTCGTCCCCGCAGCGCCTATGCACGCCCGAGCCCCCGGACGCGAAGCGGAGATCTAGACGTGCCGCAGACGGGGATCTGTCCGCCGAGCCCTGCATGGCCTTGGCGACGCCAAACGCGACCATGAGAAGCGCGACGTCGGACTGGACGG
>DATHPF010000208.1:0-18003 GCA_035484155.1 Streptosporangiaceae bacterium | reverse complement strand
GGCCGGGTGCGGTCCCGAGCCGCCCGCGCGGGGTCGCCAGCCCGCCCGGTCCCGCCGGCACCGTCGACGTCGCCCGCGGCGCCCCCGTCGCCCGAAGCGTCCGCGTCGCCGTCGTCGCCAGGAGCGTCTGCGTTGCCAGCGCCGCCCGCGCCGCCAGGGCCGTCGGCCATAACCAGCCTCAGCCCTGAGGGCCGGCTATGATCGGCCGGACTTCGATGGGCAGGGTGGTGATCCCGGCGAGCTGGCGGCCCCAGCCGAGCGCGACGTCCAGATCTGGCGCGGCGATGACAGTGAACCCGCCGAGGTGCTCCTTGCCCTCGGTGAACGGGCCGTCGGTCATGATGACGTCACCGCCGGAGATCCGCAGGACCGTGGCGGTACTGGCCGGCTGTAGCGCCCCGGTGAAGACCCAGGCGCCCGCGGCCTCGAGCTCAGCTCGCCACTTGCCGACCTTCGCCATGATCGGGCCGAGCACTTCGGGCGGCGGCGGCGCGCCGTCTGGCTGGTAGGCGCTGAGCAGATACTGCTTCATGGCATAAACCTCCTTGTCGACCTGGCTTTTCACCGTTTACACGAACGGGCAGAGCTCAGATCGACAGGACCTTCCGGGGATGGCTGCCGTCGACATACCCCACGAACGGCGGGTAGATGTTGTAGCCGAGCAGTTCCTGGAGACGCGGCTGAAGCTGGCTGGCGATCTCCCGCGGCACCGCCAGGCAGTGGTTCTCTTGCGGGCGCAGCCATCCGGCGGCGTACTCCAGGATCACGCCGAGTCGCGGCTGCGCGGTACGGTTCGCCCCGCCCCCGTGCCAGAGGCTGCCCAGGTAAAACATGGCCGAGCCAGGCGACATGACCGCTATCTCGACCTCGTCGCCGGGCGCCGGCCCCCGGCCCGGTTCCCAGGCATGGCTGCCGGGAATGAACCGGGTCGCCCCGTTCTCCGGCGTGAACTCGTCGAGCGGCCACATGGTGTTGACGACGACAGGCGGATGAGGCTCGGGCAGCGGATAGATCGAGTCGTCCCGATGCAGGATCTGCGCCTGCTCGCCCGGGCCGATCCTGATGCCGACGGGCGCACTGAGCTGGTAGTGCCCCAGCACCTGGTCGAGCACGCCCAGCAGCAGCGGGTCGATCGCGGCCTGATCAAAGGTTCTGGTCTTGGCGAACAGGGCATAGATCCGCTGGGTACCGAAGCCCTCGAAGGAGTTGCGACCGGTCCGGGTCGACTGCAGGATCCGGTCCAGGTCGGCACGGGCCGCCTGCACGCCGCCAGCGTCCAGCATCCCGGTGACGACCACGTAGCCGTCGTCGAGTAGTCGCTGCGCCACGTCCTGGCTCGCGGACGTAGCAGGCATCGTTGCCATCATCAGCCTGAGACTAGGCGACCAGGGGGTACCTCGTCACGATGCAGTTGCGGTATGGCATGAACCCGCATCAGGACGCACGTGTCGTGCTGCCGAAGGGCAAGCCCCCGATCCAGGTGATACGCGGCGAGCCGTCCTATATCAACCTGCTGGACGCCCTCAACGCCTGGCGGCTGGTCTGGGAGGCCAGCGCCGCGACCGGACTCCCCGCGGCTGCCTCGTTCAAGCACGTGTCCCCGGCCGGGGTCGCCGTGGCCGGGCCGGTCGACGCGGCCGCGCAGCAGACCTGGCGTACTGGGGCTGACCCTGGCCCGCTGACCGCCGCCTACATCCGCAGCAGGGATGCCGACCCGAAGTCGTCATTTGGCGACATGATCGCGGTGTCCGATCCGGTGGACATCGAGCTTGCCGAGTTCGTGGCTGGCGTGGTGTCGGACGGCATCATCGCGCCGGGGTACGAGGACGGCGCGCTCGCCATCCTGGCGCCGAAGAAACAGGGCTCCTTCCTCGTGCTGACCGCCGATCCTGGCTACCAGCCGCCGGAGTGGGAACGGCGTGACGTCAACGGGGTCGTTCTGGAGCAGCAGCGCGACACCGTGCCGCTCACGCCGGACCTGCTCACGGTCGTCTCCGGAGCTGCGCTGCCACCGCACGGCATCCGCGATGCCCTGCTCGGCCTCGCTGCGGTGCGTTACACCCAGTCCAACTCGGTCGCGCTGGTCGCTAACGGCGCGGCGCTTGGCATCGGGGCCGGCCAGCAAAACAGGGTGGACTGCGTCCGGCTCGCCGCCGCGAAGGCCGCGACGTGGTGGCTGCGGCGCCATGATCACATCCGGGACCTGCCCGTCGTGCCCGGCATGTTGCGCCAGGACCGGCTGAACTGGCAGGTCCGGATGGCCGAGGGCGACATGACGCCGGGGCAGCTCGCCGAGTTCGCCGCCCTATTCCCCCGTACCGAGCCGTACCTCGACCCGGCTGACCGGAACCAGTGGCTGGCCAGGCTCGACGGGGTGACGCTCAGCTCGGACGGCTTCCTGCCGTTCCGCGACAACATCGATCACGCCAGCCGGATCGGCGTCCGGTACGTCGTCGAGCCCGGCGGGTCCAGCAGGTCCGGCGAGGTGGCGGAGGCGTGCGCCGAGTACGGTATGACGCTGGTCCGGACCGGGCTGCGCTTGTTTCACCACTGAGCTTGTTGCAGCACTGAGCTTGTTGCAGCACTGAACTTGTTGCAGCACTGAACTTGTTTCTTCACTGAGCTCAGGCGGAGGCGCGCACCGCAGCCGCCACGTTGTACGGCAGGTGCCGCGGATGGACGAGCAGCGCCCTTGCCACCTGCCGGATCTCCAGCCGCCGCGGGACCAGGACGTCCTCGCAGTAGCGCCAGGCGGCCACCTCATCGCTGCCGTAACGCGCGGCGATGGTGTGCCGGAATCGGCGGGCGTCGCCGCCATCCTGCCGCCAGGTGGCCAGCCAGCTGCGTAGCTCGTCGTCGCGCTCGAGCATGCTCCAGTTCATCAGCCGCTCGGCGAGCTGGCCGGCCGCGTCGATGACGAAGGCGTCATGGTGCGCGCCGCTGACCCGGTGCACGCGGCCTTCGCTGCGATGGCCGTGATGGATGCTCGCCGAGCTGAACCGAGCGCCGACGGCAAGTGCCGCGACCGCGTGGCCGGCCTCGTGCCAGGCGGTACGCACCGCCGCCTGCCGGGCGGGCGCCAGGCTCGGGTAGCAGCCGCAGTCGTACCGCTGACGGACCCAGCGGACGTGCACGATCGACTCGTCGTCGTAGCGGGCAGCCCGCCGGAGCTCGGCGTCGATCGCCTCGGCGGCTAGCCGCTCGGCAGCAGTCAGCAACGGCGGGTCCTTCTGGGTAAATGCCAGTGTGCCGGGGGTAAATGTCAGTGTGCTACGGCAGACTACGCGTTGGCACTGGCACCAGCACCCAGCAACGGAGGCATCTGACATGGCTGACGCGCTGAGCTCGACCGGCCTGGACCAACTACGCGCCATCGCCGCGCGGCACGTTGCCAGCGGCTACGTGCCCGGTCTGGTGGCCCTGGTCGCGAGCGGCGGGCAGACGCATGTCGAAGCGCACGGGACGCTTTCCGTTGGCGGCGCGCCAGTTGCCAGGGACTCGCTGTTCCGGATCGCATCCATGACGAAGCCGATCACCGGCGCGGCGACAATGACGCTGGTCGAGGCAGGCCTGGTGGGGCTGGACGAGCCGGTCGACCGGCTGCTGCCCGAGCTGGCGGACCGGCGGGTCCTGCGTGAGCTGGCCGGGCCGTTGGACGACACCGTGCCGGCGCAGCGGGCGATCACCGCGCGCGACCTGCTGACCTTCACGTTCGGCTTCGGGTTCGTGGTGGAGATGTTCGTGTCTGCAGCGCCGCTCCCGATCGTGGTCGCCTCGGATGAGGCCCGGTTGTCCACTATCGGGCCGCCCGATCCGGCGATCCAGCCCGATCCTGATACCTGGATCGCCGGGCTCGGTTCGCTGCCGCTGATGGCGCAGCCAGGGGAGCGATGGATGTACAACACCGGCGCTTCGGTGCTCGGCGTACTGGCGTCGCGCGCGGCCGGTCAGACGTTCGGCGACGTCCTGCGCACGCGCATCTTCGAGCCGCTGGGGATGAGCCAGACGGCGTTCTGGACAGACGACACCGGCCGGCTCGCGACCGCGTACCGCCGCGCGCATGTGTCCGGCGCGCACGATTCCGGCGGGCACGATGGCGATACGCCCGGCGGCCTGGAGGTCTGGGATCAGCCGGACGGGGCCTACAGCCGTCCGCCCGCGTTCGAGGACGGCGCAGGCGGCCTGGTGTCAACCGCCGACGACATGCTGGCGTTCGCCCGCATGTTCCTGCGGGGCGGCGACCCCGTCCTCTCACCCGACTCCGTGCGCGCGATGACCACCGACCAGCTGACACCCGCACAGAAGGCACGTGGCGGCCTCGGACCTGACTTCTTCACGGGCCAGTCATGGTCGTTCTGCCAGGCCGTGCAGGACAGCGGGACGTTCGGCTGGGACGGCGGCTTTGGCTCCACATGGCATGTGGATCCAGTCAATGACCTGGTCGTGATCGTGCTGACCCAGCGGATGTTCGACTCACCCGAGTTGCCGGCCCTCCATCAGGAGATCAAAGCCGCGGCGTATGCCGCGCTCGCCTGATCAGCGCCGGGGGGCCGGCGCCCCGGTTGTTACCTGGCGAGCGCGCCCATCGGGTCCCAGGCCGGCAGCACGATTGGCTTAGCGTCGAGCGCCTGCTGCAGTTCTTCGGGCAGGGCGCTGCGCCGCGCGGCGATCTCGAACACGTACTGGTCAAACCAGGAATCGTTCATCGTGTAGAAGCCGTCCTTGCCGCGGTCGCCGCCCCAGCTGTTCTCGACGCGCCACCGCCGGGTGACGCCATCGAGCACGTCGACGCCGGTGAACAGCATCGCGTGGGTCATCTGCGTCTCGTGGTAAGCGAGCCGCTCCGCCTTGTCGAGGTCGAAAGCCGTGTCATAGACGGAGGACAGGTCGTACAGATCGGCATCCCAGAAGGCGTAGTCGTTGCTCATCATCTTGCCGACGTCGCACCCGAACCAGACGGGCTCGCCGCCCTGGATCGTCCTCGCGGCGATGTCCTTGATCACGGCCATGTCGACGTTGAGGTAGACCACCTGCGGGCCGCCGAGGACGTTGCCGAGGTACTCGACGGTGAACGTCTTGCCCACCGGGCTCGACGCCCGCGGGTCGTGGACGAGGCACACGTAGTCAGCCAGCGGCAGGTCGACGTACTTCGCGGCGAACTCCTGCGGCGTCAGCACGCCATCGCGGTGGAACTGCTTGTCCTTGTCGGTCCACTGCCAGTCGAAGCGCTCCGGGGGCGTGCCGAGGTGGATGCACAGCGCCCGGTACACCGCCCGCAGGACCTCGGCCTTCTCCGACCGCGCCGCCGCGAGGCCGTCAGCCGCCATAGCTACCCGAACGGACCTGGCCCCCTGGCGGAGCAGGTAACGGAGCACGGAGTTCATCCGCCCTGTGTTGGCCGAGCTCTGGGTCTCCGGCATGAAGCCCTTGGGCACCAGGCCATGCTTGGCCACGATGGCCGCGAACATGTTCCACTGGCCGCCGTCGCCCGCCACCGACTCCAGCAGGTACGCCACTGTCCGATCGTCAACATCGCGATCGCCTGTCTCGATGATCGCCTCGAGGAAATAGTTGGCGCGCTCGATCTTGTCCCAGAACATCGCGTGGTTCTGGGAGAACTCGAAGTCCTTCAGCCCGGTCTTGCGCATCACGCCGACGCGCAGGAGATTCAGCCCGGCGAACAGCCAGCACCGCCCGCTGTGCTCCTGGTTGGTGACCTTCCAGTCGTCCAGGTGAGTCGAGAGCGAGTGGTCGATGTTGTTGACGATCTCGCGGTTGATCGCGACATCGTCGACTGAGACGCGGGTCACGGCGTTCTGGGCGAGCCGGTAGGTCGGGTTAGCCGAGAAGTCCTTCCTCAGCAGCTCAAGGTCGGCGGCAGCGAGCGTTCCATCCATCCCGGTCTCCTCTTCGCATCTGTTCGGGCTACCGCTTCAAGCTACCAGCGGCAGCGAGTCGCGGGTCGAGCGCGAACTTTCGGCACCTCGTTCGCCGGCTGGCCCACGGGTCGCTTGCAGTCGTTCCGCTCCGTCTCATCCCGCGTACGTGCCGCGTTAGCGTTCGCGCCGTACCGTGGTCCGGCAGATGGGAACCGAGGGGGTACTGGACTCAGTGCGTCGCCTAACGGCCAGCTGGCGAACATCCCGGGAGTTCCGCCGCGCGGCGGCGATCGTGGGACTGATGAGCCTCATTCCCGGCGCGGCACTGCTCCCGGTCGCCTCGGAAATCAGCGCCGAGATCCGGAGCGCATCTCCCGCGCCCATGGTTTCCCGGCTGGTCGCACCGAGTCCGACAGCGCCTGACAGCCCGGTCATCCTGACCGCGACCGAGGAATCCGTGACCGGCCTCTACGGCGGCCAGGTCACTGCGTCCTCGCTCACGACCACGGGGAGCGAGCCGATCACATTGACGGTGGCGCCGTCCGGCACCTTCACGGTGACGGTGGTGAGTAGCCCCATCGCACTGACCGTGGCGGGCTCGACCGCGACCGGGACGCTGCAGGGAGTCACGGTGACCGACTCCCGGAACTACTACCCGGGCTGGTCAGTGACGGGCCAGGCGGCTGACTTCACCGCCTCGGGCGCTCCCGCCATCTCGGGCAATCAGCTCGGGTGGACTCCGGATGCCGACGGCTCGCTGCAGGGCGGCGCCATGCTCGGCGGCTCCGTCGCTCCGGCGGCGCCTGGCCTCGGTACGACGCCAGCCACCCTCGCTTCCGCTGCGGCTGGCTGTGGCTTTGGCACCAACAAGCTGAGCGCCAGGCTGACGCTGGATATCCCGGCGCCCGCGACGGTCCGTCGCCGCTACGCCGGCCTGCTGACGATTACGTATGTGGAGTCCTGGCTAGGCCGGGCCACTGGGTGTGGACGCACAACCACCTGATGATGGGCAGTCTGTCAGGCTGGCCGAGATCCCTGGCAGTGGCGCCCGCGCGGACCTAGGCAGCACGGGTTGGCCCTGGCCTCAGTTTGGCCGGAGTCAGGATGGGAGTGACGGTGTAGCCGTTCTTGCCGCCGGCCGTTACCAGGTAGCCCAGCTCGGCCAGCGCTGAGGCCAGCCTGGCATCCGGCAGAGTGTTGGCCATCACGGTCAGGCTGCACGGTGATGGAGCGCTCGCTGCTGCGGCCTCGGCGAAAGTGAAGCTCGGGCGAGCGGCGATCCACTTCGCCATCTCCGGTATTCGGATCGACATGCTCACCTTGGCGAACTGGCTTGCGGCTGCAGGCCTCGCGACCTTGGCCGCGGCCGCCGCTGGGCGGCAGGTGCGGGTGATGGCGGCCTTCGCGTCCTTAGCGGATCCGTGCTGGTTGTTGGTCACCTCGGCCGACTCGCCGAGGGGCTCACGCGAGGTGGTGACTGACCCGCCGGAGGCCGCAACCACGCTATGAGCCGGCTGGTCGATCAGTTGCTCAGGAGCGGCGGCTGCGTGGCTGGTCATTGTGTGCTCCTAGGGTCAGCGCTCCGGGGGCCCGGTAGCTCCACACCCCTGTCACTACAGGCTACCTCCACGGATTATCACAAAAAGCTCATAGCGCCCATATAGCGTCGCTGATCTGAAAGAGAGGAATAAGGCGGTCAAATCGCGCGCCCTACCGCCGCGTGCGGGCGCGGCCACTGGCAACCTGGCCGGACGGCTGCATGTCGCCGTCCGGCCACTCGCGAGCCACCTGCATTTCTTTGGCCAGCGTTACGCTGTGGTCGCATTTTTAGCCTGGCTACTGCCGAAACGCGACGGTTAGGACCTGCATGAGTGGGCGCCCCGCTGACAATATCGACGGGTTTGGCCTTGATGAGCGGCGGCACCACGGTGGTGTCGCAGACGGCGTAGAGACATGGGCGGCGGTCAAGCCCGGCGCCGGGCGGGGTGCGAAGGGGAGCCTCAGCCGGCGGCTGCTCGTCGTAGCGGTAGCGACGGTTCTTGTCGTGACGCTGACGGTCTGGGGGACCGCGTTGACCAGGCACACCAGCTCGAATTCGGTGGCTGCCCGGCTGACGGCGAAGTCGGCTGCGCGGGCCGGAACAACCGCGCCGGATGCTGGCGCTCGCTCTGAGCTGCCAGCAGGCACGTTCTTCGCCTTGCCCAGTACGACAGTGCCCATCACGACAGTGCCCATCGCGGCAGTGCCCATCACGGTAGGGGCCACGGGCGCGGGCAGCCCGCAGGTGTCCGGCGGCGGTGGCGCGCCCCTGTCCGCTAGCTGGGTGCAAGGGACCGTTCCTGGCACTATCGCGGCGGATGCTGGCAGTCGCCCTGAGCCGTCGGCAGGCACGGTCTCTCCCGCGGCCAGTCCGACACCGACCAAAACCCCCAGTGCGGCACCGACCAAAGCCGCGGCCAGCCAGCCGGCCTCCAGCGGACCTAGCGCCGCCCCGTCCGGCGGCACTCCGGCCGGCGGCACTCCGTCCGGCGGCACTCCGTCCGGTGGCGGCGTGCCAGGGAACGTTCCTGGCTGGCAGCTGACCTACTCGACGGCCTTCCCCGGTGATTCTCTGCCGTCGAAGTGGGGTGCCTACTCCGGCCAGCCTGGCGGTGATCCCGATGGGAACTGGGCTCCGGCGAATGTCGCGGTCAGCGGCGGCGAGCTGCATTTCTACGCGAACAATGGCTCCACCGGCGGGGTCGATTTCTTCGGGAACCCGCAGACGGACGGCATGTACCTGGTGCGCATGAAGGGCGACTACGAGCCGGGCATCAATATCTCGGACATTCTGCTGCTATGGCCCGACAGTAACGTCTGGCCACCGGAGATTGACTTCTTCGAAGACAGCGGCGGCGCTCGCAGCGGCTACCAGGCGACCGTGCATCTAGGGCCTAACGGCGATAACTCCAATCAGGTACACGTGAACGTCAGCAACGATGCCACCCAGTGGCATACCTACGGCGTGCAGTGGACCGCCAGCACTATCACTTTCACCGTCGACGGGCAGTCGGTGGGCAGCGTGAGCCAGCGGGACACCAGTTCCTGGCCGGACATTGCGATGAACCTCGACCTCCAGTCTCAGAATCTCGGCCCGTCGCAGCCGGCCAACGGGACCGAGACCATGACGGTGGCCTGGGTCGCCGAGTACGCGATGTCGTGACCTCGGCTCAGGTCTTCTTGGCGCGGCTGGGCGCCACCCGCGGTGGCTCGCCCGGCTGCTTGGGGTAGACCGGCGGCCACGGCGCGTCGAGGAGCCCCGCCGCTGTGTCGCGTTCCGACATGGCCAGGAACGGGGTCAGCGTCTGCGGCTCCGCATTCATCGCGAGCCACGGATCGCCGGTGGAGGCAAGCCGGGCTGGCAGTGTCGAGATCGTGAACTGGTCCGGATGGATCTGGTCGATCTCGTCCCAGCTCAGCGGCGTGGATACCTGGGCACCGGGCCGGGCCCGGACGGACCAGGCGCCGAAGACCGTCTTGTGCGGCGCGTTCTGGTTGAAGTCGACAAATACGCGCTGGCCACGCTCCTCCTTCCACCAGGCCGCGGTGATCAGGTCCGGCCGCCTGCGCTCCAGTTCGCGCGCGATCGCCACGGCCGCGCTGCGCACCTGGTAGGAGTCCCAGCGCGGCTCGAGCCGGATGTAGACGTGGAGGCCGCGGTTGCCCGTCGTCTTGGGGTAACCGGTCACACCAGCGTCGGCCAGCAGCGTCCGCAGCTCCGCGGCCGCGTGCTGGATGTGGCGGAAATTCACGCCGGGGGTCGGGTCGAGGTCGATCCGGAGCTCGTCGGTGTGGTCCGGGTCACTGGCCAGGCAAGGCCAGACGTGAAAGCCCAGGCAGCCGAGATTCACGGCCCACAGGACATGATCAATATCGGCCGCGACCAGGGCCTCGGACGTAGTGCCGTTCGGCGTGGCGACGACGGTCGTCTCCAGCCAGGATGGCCTGCTTTTGGGTACCCGCTTCTGGAAGAACGACGGGCCGCCTGCCCCGTCGGGGAAGCGCTGCAGCAGCACTGGCCGCCCGCCCATCGTCCGCATGAGCGGCTCAGCCACCCGCAGGTAGTGATCGGCGAGGTCGGCCTTGGTTTCCCCGTGCTCGGCGAAGTAGACCTTCTCGCCGGAGGTGATCAGGTCACGTGTCACCAGCAAAACGCTAGCCGATCCAGGTGCAGTCGTGGGCCTGCTAGCCTCACCGGCCATGGCCGAGCAGATTTACGCCGGATACGCGGGCGATGACGCGCCAGCACACCGCGGCTGGGTGCTGGGCCACTTCATGCCGGCCGGCGACCCGCGGCAGTCCGGCGAGGTCGAGATCAAGTGGGCAGAGCATCGCCGCGGCGACAAGCGCGCCCAGTGGGTGACCGCCGAGTCGCGCACAGCGGCAATTTTCCTGGTCAGCGGCCGGTTCCGGGTCGACCTGCCAGGCCGCGGCGTGGTCCTCGATCGGCCGGGTGCCTACGTGGTGTTCTCTGGTGTCGGCCATTCCTGGGAAGCGGAGGAGGACTCGACCATCCTCGGCGTACGGTGGCCGTCGGTGCCCGGATATTAGGCGCTAGCTGGCTGCGGGGCTGCCAGCTAAGCCGGCCCCGTTCCCGCATATGGTTAATCGCTAGTCGTCCTGTCAGCAAAGAAGCAGCGGAGAATAATGACCGGCCCGGATTTCAGCAAGCGACTCGCCGAGGTAGCCGAGCAGCCGAATGGCGGTGCGGCCGCCGCGGCGACCCTGGGCCGCTGGCTGTCGGCAGAGCAGCCCTTCGTCAACGTCACTGAGCTCAGGCGGTTCGCCGAGCTGGCGCCGCTGGCCCTGATCGTGGACTCGTTCCGGTGTGACATCCCGTTCGGGACCGGCGGGCGCCGGGGCCGGGTCGGCATCGGGCCGAACCGGATCAACCCCCGCACGCTGGCGCTGACCGTGGCCGGACACTGCGAGTTCCTGCGCGCGACGACACCTAATACACAGGGCGGGACGGTCGTCGTCGCGAACGACACCAGGGTATTCACCGACATCAACGCCGCCCATACGTTCATGGGCGGCGACTGGTCGCTGCTTGGCACCAGCTCGCGCAGCCTGGCCTTGCTGGCGTGCCAGATCTACGCGGTGTACGGGTTCGAGACGTACCTGACGGCGCCGAAGGACCACGAGGCCTACATGCCGACGCCGGAGCTGTCGTACGCGACCCGCGAGCTCCGGGCAGCCGGCGGGCTGAACGTGTCGGCGTCGCACAACCACCCCGACGACAACGGGTTCAAGGTCTACACCCCGACAGGCGGCCAGTATTGCCCGCCGGACGACGCGACCCTGTCCCGGTCGGTCGAGCAGGTGCAGCTTGACCCGGAGATCGAGCGCCTGATCGCGCGGTTCACCGGCGCGGCCGCGGAGATTCCTGCCGACGTGCACCGTGCGTACATCAGCATGTACGCCGACAGGTCCGCCGCGATCTGCACGTCGTCCGAGCCGGTCCGGTCCGGCTTCCCGATCGTCTATACGCCGCTCTGCGGCACCGGGCTGGCCAACGTCGGCGAGACGCTGACGGAGACCGGCTATCAGGTGCACGTGCCGCTCGACCAGTACCCGGACGGGTCGTTCGCGTCGATCCCGCTCCGGTCGCCGAACCCGGAGATCCCCGGCGTGGCCGACCCGGCGATCAAGTTCGCCGCCACGGTCGGCGCCGAGCTCGTCCTGTCGACCGACCCGGACGCGGACCGGCTGGGCGTCGAGGTGAAGCTGGCCGACGGGACGTGGCGGCACCTGACCGGCAACCAGATTGGCGCGATCATCGCCTACTTCCTCGTCGCCGATCCGGATGGGCCGCTCCTCGCGGGCCCGCTGATCACCACGGTGGCGACCAGCCGGGTGCTGCGCGCCATCGCCGCGCTCGGCGCCGGCATCGAGCTGACCGACGACCTCATGATCGGGTTCAAATTCATCGGCCAGCTGCTGGACTCGATGGCCGCCTCGGCCCCGTCGGGGACCGCCGACCTCGTACTGGCCTCGGAGGAGAGTCACGGCTACCTCACCACGACCAGCCTGCGCGACAAGGATGCGGCCTCCGGCGGGTACATCGTGGCGCATCTGCACGCGCTGATGCGCAGCCAGGGGCGGACGCTGTGGGACTACCTCATGCAGGTGTTCGGGGCCGCCGGCGTGCACATCGAGCTCGGCCGGTCGCTGGTGCTGCTCGGTGCCGACGGCGCGGAGAAGATCAAGTCCGTGATGCGATCGGTTCGGTCCGAATCGCTGGCGAAGCTCGGCAGCGAGCCGGTGCTGGTGCGGCACGATTTCCTGGTCGACGGCACCGACGGGCCGCTGACCGAGGGGGAGCGGGCATCCCGTGACGTCCTGGAGCTGATCAGCGAGCACTACCGGATCGTGGTCCGGGCGTCGGGCACCGAGGCCAAGCTGAAGTACTACTTCGACTACGCCGAGGCGCCGCTGACCGGATCCGGCGTGACGGACATGGCGGCCGTCGCCGCGCGGTACGCGGAGCTGGAGCCAGTCGTGCGGGCAGACTGCTCGGCTGTCTACGCTGACCTGGCTCGGCGCGCGGGTTACGAGCTGTCCGAGCGGGCACTGGAACTACCGGATGTCATGCCAGTCCAGGAGAAGGCCGTGCAATGAATGACGCCATGCAATGAATGACGCCGGGCAATGAACGACAGGGCGGGTCAGCCGGCGACCGAGGCCGACCTGGTGGACGTCGGCACGCTGGTGACCGCCTACTACACCGAGCACCCGGATCCGGCTGAGCCGTCGCAGCAGGTCGCCTTCGGCACCTCGGGGCACCGGGGCAGCTCGCTCCGGCTGTCGTTCAACGAGGACCACATCGCGGCGACGACACAGGCGATCTGCGAGCAGCGCGCCGCCGCCGGGATCACCGGGCCGATCTTCCTGGGCCGGGACACACATGCGCTGTCGGAGCCGGCGATGGACACGGCGCTCGAGGTCCTCGTCGCCAACGGCGCCGAGATCCTGATCGACAGCCGTGATGGCTACACGCCGACGCCAGCGCTGTCCCGCGCGATCCTGGCCTACAACGAGGGCCGTAAGGCCGGCCTCGCGGACGGCATCGTCGTCACGCCGTCGCACAACCCGCCGGAAGACGGCGGCTTCAAGTACAACCCGCCTGATGGCGGCCCGGCAGGTGCCCAGATCACCGCAGCCATACAGGACCGCGCGAACGCGCTGCTCGCCGACGGCCTGCGAGAGGTGCACCGGGTGCCGCTCGCGCGGGCCCGGACGGCGGCAGGCCGGTTCGACTTCCTCGGCGAGTACGTCGCCGCGCTTCCGCTGGTGATTGACATGGCGGCAATCCGCGCTGCCAGGGTGCGGATCGGCGCGGACCCGCTCGGCGGCGCGAGCGTCGCGTACTGGGGCGAGATCGGCGAGCGGTACGAGCTGGAGCTGACCGTAGTGAACCCGGTCGTCGACAAGACGTTCCGGTTCATGACGCTGGACTGGGACGGCCGGATCCGGATGGACTGCTCGTCGCCGAGTGCGATGGCATCGCTGATCGCCCGCCGGTCCGATTTCGCCGTCGCGACCGGTAACGACACCGACGCCGACCGGCACGGCATCGTGACCCCGGATGCCGGGCTGATGAACCCCAACCGCTACCTGTCCGCCGCCATTGACTATCTCTACCGGCACCGCGACGACTGGCCGGCCGGGGCGGCGGTCGGTAAGACAATGGTGAGTTCCTCGATGATCGACCGGGTCGCGGACGACTGTGGTCGCCCGCTCACCGAGGTCCCGGTCGGGTTCAAGTGGTTCGTGCCGGGCCTGCTGGACGGCAGCATCGCGTTCGGCGGTGAGGAGAGCGCTGGCGCCTCGTTCCTGCGCCGGGACGGCCGGGTGTGGACCACGGACAAGGACGGCATCATCCTTGACCTGCTCGCCGCGGAGATCATCGCGGTGACGGGCAGCACGCCCAGCCAGCTCTACCGGTCGATCGCCGATCGGCTCGGCGACCCGGCGTACGCGCGGATCGACGCCCCGGCGACCAGGGAGCAGAAGGCGGTGCTCGGCAGGCTGTCACCGGAGCAGTTCAGCGCGGCCGAGCTCGCCGGCGAGCCGATCCTGGCCAGGCTGACCACGGCGCCCGGCAATGGGGAGCCCCTCGGCGGGATCAAGGTCGTCACTGAGTCGGGCTGGTTCGCCGCCCGGCCGTCCGGCACCGAGGATGTCTACAAGCTGTACGCCGAGTCCTTCCGCGGGCCTGGGCACCTGGCCCGGATCCAGGCCGAGGCGCAGCAGCTCCTGGCCGCCATCCTGAGCTAACCGTCCGCCAGCGCGGGCTAACCGGGCCAGCCGGGTCGCCAGGTCGGTGAGGCGCGCTTGCCTGTTCTCCGTCGACATCTGCACGACGAGGCCAACCTGCCTGTTCACTCGCAGCATGTGCTTGTTGTCGGCCGCGTTGCTCGTGCGCACTTTCTTGACCTCCGGCCGCCTGGCCGCCAGGAGCTGGAGGTTGGCCGCCTTCATCCAGGCACCAATCCCGTGGCCACGATGGGCGCGCAGCACCGCGGTGTCCTGCTGGATGGCCAGCTCCGGGCTGTACTGGTCGACCTCCAGGTAGGTCAGCCCGACCACCTGGGCCGACCGCTCGTGCACGGCGGCGATGACCCAGAGCTCGCAGTTGCCGCTGTGCGCGGCCGCCTCGGCGGCCCGGACTCGCAGCGGAGTCCACTCCGGCTCGGTGAAGCTCAGTTCGCCGTGCGGCGCCTCGGCGATCGCGTTGCGTGCCGCCGCGTAGGACTTCAGCAGATCATCGGGGGCGCTGCCGGTCCAGTGCGCCAAGCGGTAACCAGGCGGGGCGGCCACGCACCAGCGCTTCCGGTCGACGCTCGTCATGTCGACCGCCAAGACCACGGTGCGCTGCGCCACAGTGAAGCCGTGGGCGGCGGCCCAGGCCTGGCCGGGGGATCCCTCGGCCAGACCCTGGATTAGCAGGCTGCACCGATCCGAGGCCGCTTCGGCGAGCTCGGTGAGCAGCGCGCTGCCGATGCCTCTACGGCGACAACGGGGATGCACCGTGACATCGATGGCGGCGAGGTCGGACGGCTGATCGCCGAGCAGCATCAGGCTTGCGATGCCCGTCAGCTCGCCGGTCCTGGCGCTGCGGGCCAGCCAGTCGAGGTAGCGCCGGCCAGGCACCGGCGTCCTGGTGAAGCGGGCAACGTAGGCCGAGCGGACCGGCGCTGGGTCGGCCGGGCGATCGACGGCCGCGGCGGCCTGGTGGAGCCGGAAGCAGGCATCCAGGTCGGCCGGAGACGCGCTCAATGCGTCGAACGCGGCGAAATGCATGGCGGCCTCCTCCGGGGGATGACGGACCGGCCTGCAAGGCTAGCCTGACAAACTCTGCATATCGACCGAGGATGAATTCGTGGAGGGTGAGGCCCGGCGGGCGGCGCTCGTGGTCAACGCGGCGCGCGTCCCTGACGTGCGGCGCTTGTGCCGCGCCTGCGAGCGGGCGACAGCGGCGAGTGGCTGGGGGACGCCGCTGGTCCTTTTGACCACGCCGGCTGATGCCGGATCGGGCCTGACGCGCGACGCGCTGGCGGCCGGCGCCGACTTGGTCATCGTGGCCGGGGGCGATGGCACGGTCCGCGCGTGCGCCGAGGTACTGGCCGGGACCGGCGTGCCGATGGCAATCGTCCCGGCGGGGTCGGCGAACCTGACAGCGAACGCACTCGGCCTGCCGCTCCGCACGGACGCTGCCCTGCGGGTCGCGTTCGGCGGCCGCGACCGCCAGATTGACCTGGCAGTTGCCGACGGGATGACGTTCGCCGCGATGGCCGGCATCGGGGTCGATGCCGCCGTGGTCGGCGCGACTCCGGACGCGGCGAAACGGCTGGCCGGCTGGCCGGCCTACGCGGCCGCCGCCGCGGGTCAGCTGCTAGGCAGGCCGGCCACATTCACGGTCCGGCTAGACGGCGGGGAGCCGATGATCCGGCCGGCGCGGTCGGTGACGGTGGGGAACTCCGGTGCGCTGCCGGGCGGCTTCCTGATCATGCCGGGGGCGCGGCTGGACGACGGGCTCCTCGATGTCCTCGTCCTCGCCCCGGCTGGCCCGCTCGGCTGGGCGAACGTCGGATACCGCGTGCTGATCCGAAGCCGACGCGACGACCTGCGGCTCGAGCGGTACCGGGCTAGCTCGATCGAGATCTCCGCTGATGCAGATCTGCCCCGCCAGGTAGACGGCGAGATGATTGCGCCTGGCCGGTCGCTCACCGTGGCCGTCCGGCCGGGCGCGCTGCTGGTCCGGGTGCCGGGCTAGCCCGGCGTTGTCGCAGCGCTCGGGGACCAGAGCGGCTCGCTGATCTCGAAACCGACGTCGGTTCCCCAGGCATTGCGGTAGGCGACCTCGTGCACCGGTCGCCGGGGCGCGACGCCCCAGCGACCCGTCGGATAGCCGAACGACACGCAGCAGGCCATGATCCAGCCCTTGCCCGGCGGCACGCCGAGTATCTGCATGGCCTCCTCGCCGTGGAAGGCGCCGAGGACGGAGGTGATGGCGCTGCCGACGCCCTCGGCCCGCGCGGCCAGCTGCGCGCTCCAGACGGCCGGGAAGATAGATCCGCCGCTGGTGTCGCCGCGGGCGAAGGCGATGAGATACAGCGGCACCGACTCAAAGTGATCCGCTAGGTGCTGGGCCGATGACTGCACGCGCAGCAGCGAGGCGCTCTCCGGGTCCTCGGGCCTGGCCCGGGCCTGCTCTAGCCGCTCGCGATAGGCCGTCTCCCAGAGCCTGGCGATGGCGTCGCGGTACAGCGGGGCCAGCCTGGCCTTGACGGCCGGATCATCGACCAGGAGGAACCGCCAGCTCTGCGCGTTGCCGCCGCTTGGTGCCCGGATGGCTGCGTCCAGGATGCGGGCCTGCACGTCGGCCGGGATGGGGTCCGGCTTGACTCGGCGCATGGCACGGGTCGTGTACAGGGCCTCACGGACATCCATTGAGAGTCTCCTTCGCTGCCAGTTCCTGAGCGGATCATGCCACAGCCAGATGCCATTGCGTCCGGAGTGAGGTTTGTGATGCAGTGGCGGCTAACGCCGGAATGCGGGAGGGACGCGGCATGCGGGGCTTTAAGAACTTCTTGTTACGAGGCGACGTCATCGTCGTCGCGGTCGGGCTGATCGTCGCGCTGGCATTCAGCACGCTGATCGGCGCATTCACGACGAACGTCATCGATCCGATCATTGCGCGGGCCGAAGGGAGCAACTCCATCGGCCTCGGCTGGCAGCTCGGCGCTGCCGGGAACAAGACCACGTTCCTTAATATCGGGTCGTTCATCTCCGCGGTGATCTACTTCGTGATCTTCATCGCGGTCGTGTACTTCGTGATCGTGATCCCGTACAAGGTGGTCTCGGCCCGGCGCGGCGTCACCGTCTTCGGCGATCCGCCGCCGGTCAAGACCTGCCCGGCTTGCCTGTCGGCCGACCTGCCCGCGGCGGCGACCAAGTGCAAGTACTGCGCAACGGAGCAGCCAGTCGAGACGCCATGATCAGCGACAGCCCGCCACAGGAACCGCCAGGTGACCTGGCGCAGGCGCCCGGTAAGCCAGATAACGAGGCGGACCAGAAAGACAAGGCCGAGAAGAAAGACAAGAAGTCACTCTGGAAACTAATGGTGACTCCGGTCGTGCTGGCCCTGCTCGGCCTCGCCTTGTTGCCGCTCGCCCTCTCGCTGTACCCGTCGTCGACGGAGACCTCCGCTCCGGCCTATCCGGGGGTATCGCTGCTGACGAACCTCCGCATTTCCTTCATCACCTACAGTGTCGTGCAGGTCAGGCCATCATTAGCTCAGATCGAGATCGAGGTTGTCCGGGGGACTTCATCGGGTTCGATCACCGGCGCGCCCTTTGCAAGTTTGGTCGTCAGCCCGCCCTACGGGACCAGCTTTCTGACCTGTCCTCCCGCGTTCTGCACGACAATTCAAGGTCAAGTGCCATCGTTCACCTGGAAGGTTTTACTGGCGTTCAATACGAAAGGCAAGGCGTACGCCTACTTCTATGTGAAGGCAAAGAGCCTCGGCCTCAGTGTGAACGGGCTCAACGCGCAGGCTGTGCTCCCTGAGGCCTTCTAC
>DATHPF010000207.1:0-1904 GCA_035484155.1 Streptosporangiaceae bacterium | reverse complement strand
GGTCTCCCGCCAGGCAGCCCGCAAGCGCCCGAAGACGGCCGCGCCACCGGCCCAGCCGAAGCCATCCCGGGCCAGGCCGAAGACCGCGAACGGATCGCCCTGGGCCTGAACGACGTCGTGGTCCGCCGGCTGCTCACCGCGGGCCAAGACCTGCAGGCAGCGCTGGGACTGATGGGCAATCACCCCGCGAGCGGCAAGGTCCGTCACGCCGTGGATGAGATGGACCAGGCCATCCGGGACATCCGGGATACTGTTTTCGATCGCCCATCGGGTGAGCGGCCCCCCCTCGACACATCGAGCACAACCTGAATCAGGAAAGCCATACCAGCCAGCACGCTGAGATTGACGCGGTCCGCTTCCGCGGAGGAGCCGTCAGTCTGGCCACGGTGATCGCCGCGCCGGAATGGTGGCAGCCGGTCCGGCGACGTTGGCGGCGGGTCAGATCCTCCTCTTGCTGATCCCGTCGTTACCGTGATGCAGTCCGTGCTCCGGCGAGGCCAGCGGAATCTCGGGCGCCCGGTATGACCTCGGCGGGCTCAGGGGCTGGCCGGCTGCTTGTAGACCGACGCCTGGTAGATCTGCTCGATCGACGACTCGAGCTGGGCGTTGAACTGCTCGTCGGTCTGGTTTTCCGTCAGTCCCTCGAGAAGCGCGCGCGAGAAGCTGGCGATGAGGGTGGGATCGCGTGCGAGCCGGGCACAGGCCTCGTCACGGCTGTAGCCGCCCGACAGGGCGACAACTCGGAGGACGCGCGGGTCAGACGCCAGGTCGCCGTACAGGCCAGGCCGGGTCGGGATGGTGATCTTCAGCATCACGGTCGTGCCCTCAGGCAGCGCCTCGACGTGCTTGGTGATGGCGTCGCGCAGCAGCGTCTCAGCCTGCTCCTTGTGCGGGCTGGAGATGCTGACTTCAGGCTCGAGGATGGGCACGAGGCCGGCGGCCACGATCCGGCTCGCGTAGTCGAACTGCTGGTCCACGATCGCCGAGATCCCCGCCTCGTCGGCGTCGTTGATCACCGACCGCATCTTGGTACCGAAGATCTGGTGCCGCTGTGCGCGCTCGAGCAGATCATCGAGAGTGTCGATGGGCTTCATGAGCTGCACGCCGTCCTGCTCGGGGGCAAGCCCCTGGTCGACTTTCAGGAACGGCACCACGTTCTTCTCGTCCCACAGATACCGCGCCGTGGGGACGCCCTCGACGTCCCGTTCCATGGTCTGCTCGAACAAGATCGCCGCGAGAACGCGCGAGCCATCAAACGCCGGGCTGGTCAGCACACGGGTCCGCATGGCGTGGACCAAGTCGAACATCTCGGCGTCGGAGCTGTAGCGGTCCCGCCCGATGCCGTACTCGGCCAGCGCCTTAGGCGTACTGCCGCCGCTCTGGTCCAGGGCAGCGAAAAAGCCGCGGCCAGTCCTGACCTTCTCGGATTGGGTCGTGTTCACCCTTCCTTATTCTGGCACCAGCCGTTCCTTATTCCGGCACCAGCCGTACCTTCCTCATTACCGGCTTTCGTGGAGTCGGAAAGTCCACCCTGGTTCTCCAGGCCCTAGACGAGATCGTGGGCCATGCTCGCCGCCAGGATGCCCCACGTCCTGGGCTGGTTCGAGCTGGCAGCCAGCACCATCCCGATCGGCGACGCCATCATCGTGCTGCGCAGCAACGGCCCGAAGGCCACCGTCTACGGCGTGCACGGCGCGACGGCCGTAGTGTTGCTGGCCACCGCCGCGCTCCTATGTTCACCTGACCACGTAGCTAGGCTGGACTAATGGCCGAGACGGATGTGATCCGCACGCCTGACCAGCGGTTGCGGGTCTTTGTGAGTTCTACGCTGCAGGAACTGGCCGCTGAGCGGCAGGCAGTGCGGGACGCGGTGACCCGTCTGCGGCTGGTGCCGGTGATGTTCG
>DATHPF010000206.1:0-5193 GCA_035484155.1 Streptosporangiaceae bacterium | reverse complement strand
ATATCTAGGCGGGCCGAGGCGGGCCGATCTGAGCGGGGCTCAGGGCGTGACAGCTGCGACAGCCGTTGACCGGGTACACCACGACGTTGCCGACCAACCGACCTCGCAGGCCCATTTTCTTGAAGACGCCCACCCACTGCGGCTCATGGCCGCCGTCGATCAGAATGGCGCCGATCTTGTCATGCTTAACGTAAGCCTGGAACTCGGAGATGATCTGCGGCGTGGCGGCCGCGAGCCGCTGCACCTGTCCGGGCAGGTCGCTGCGATTGGTAATCGCCTGGTTGATGTATCCGCCCGCGAGCCGCGTGTAGAAGTCAGTGTCCGCTTGCCAGAGCATGCCGGCGTTGCCAATGGTGGATACGACGACGACAATCTCGCCGGGCTTGAGATGGCGGCGGTAGGTGCCCTTGCTGATGAAGGTAGGCACCGTGCTGTGGGCGTTCGCGGCGATGGGCGGAGCGTCCTGGATGACCGCCGCGATGACCAGCAGCCCAAGTGGCCACCGCAGCCAGAGCAGCTTGCCGTGCCTGGCGAGGAACAACGCGGTCGCGATCGCCAGGATCAGGTAGGCAAAGAGCATCAGCCTGGCTGGATAGGCGTTGCGCAGAATCGGCAGGGACCAGACCCCCGACCAGGGGAAGCGAACGACCTGATGCCCTGCGACGTCGAGCGCCGGCCCGAGCGAGGCCACGAAGACGAAGACCAGCATGCAGGTCAGGAATCGCACAAGCGTGCTCGACCAGCGAGTTGCCGCGAGCACGAGAGCCAGCACAAGCAGCGGGATGCCGACATACCCGGCCGCCGAGACCCGCTGTGGCTCGGATGCCAGGTGATAGAGCCACGTGACGCCCTGGGCGCTCGTTGACCTCGGCACGACAAGGCTTGCCAGGTCCAGCGCACGGGGGGCACTGAGGTTCCCTGGACGGATCGCGAGCGCGTAAGCCAGATACGGCAGCGCGAGCACGACGGCGATGCCGTAGGCGGCGGCCAGGTTCTTGCTGAGGCGCACTACGGCTGGCCGGCCGGCGCGCCCGGCCACCGCGATGCCCACGACGAGCGAGACGACGAGGAGCCCCGTCAGATCGGCGAAGGTCTCGAGGAAGAGATAGAGCTGCAATGCCATCGTGACCCCGGCCAGGATCACGAACGTGCGGGTGCCGATGCTCTCCTCGTACCACCGCACGATGAGATAGCCCAGGATTGGCAGCATGAGGCTGTAGATCAGGTTGAGCTGGCCAGCTACGACATGGTTCATCTCGTAGGCGGAGAACCCGAACACGACGCCGCCCGCCAGCGACGGCCAGAACTGCCTGGTCAGTCGGCGGCACATCACGAAGGCGGCCCACGCGGACAGCGGCAGGGCGATCGCGGTGAGAACGTTGAAGGTGGCGATAGGGCCGGTTAGCAGCGTCGCCGGGGCGGCCAGCAACGCGATTGGCGGCACTGTCGTGACCCAGGCAAGAGACTGGCCGGCGGGCGCACCGACCTGGTGCGTGTACAGCGGATTCTGCCCGTGCCCCAGAGCGTACGGCCACCAGCGCAGGCACCAGGTATAGAAATTCGGGTCCATGCTGACCTGAGTCAGGTGGGCATCGCTGATGTTGTGCACGATCCCGTGGGCACCGGTCAGCAGCCAGACCGTCGTATAGAGGGCCAGCGCGAGCGCGCCCTGGATCAGTGGTGAGCCAGCCCACGTACGCCAGTCACTCCAGTCGCGGCGAAGGGCTGGCTCGGCCGTTACGGCAGTTTTGACATCCACGAGCTTGGGCCCGGCCTGGCCGGCGCCCGCATCATCCTGGTGATTTAGCGAAGCCGTCATGAGGGCGGCAGCGGGGGGACCCGCTGGCCTCGCGTCAGCGAGTCCTGGCTGGCGGCTGGCCACAGAGAATTGTCGGCGTCGCGGCTGCCAGCCGAAAACCCCTGGGCCTCCCGCACGAGGTACAGCGGCCGAGCCCGCGTCTCGTCATAAATCCTGGCCACGTACTGGCCTACCATTCCGATCACTATTAGCTGCACCCCGCTCAGGAACGTGATGGCCACCAGCAAGGAAGCATAGCCAGGCACATAGGACACACCCGCCAGCTTCATCGCAATCGCCACGATGCCATAGAGAACGGAACCAAATGCCATTATCAGCCCGGCGGTCAGTGCGAACCGCAGGGGCGCGGTGGAAAAGCCCACGAAGCCGTCGAGGGCAAGGCGGGTCATCTTGCGCAGCGGGTACTTGCTCTGGCCCGCCTCGCGAGATGCCCTCGTGTAGGGCACCGAAGTCTGCCGGAACCCGACCCAGGAGAACATGCCCCGGACATACCGGTTCCGCTCCCGCATCTGCAGGAAGGCGTCGAGGGCCTTGCGGTCGACGAGGCGGAAGTCGCCGACCTCCATGGGCTGGTCTATCTCGGCGAGCCGGCGCTGAATGCCGTAGAAGATTGTGGCCGTCTTGCGCTTGAAGAGCGTCTCGCCGTCGCGGTGCTCCCGGACGGCGTAGACGACTTCGTAGCCCTCTTGCCACCGGGCCGCCATCTGGAGGATCACTTCCGGCGGATCCTGGAGGTCGGCGTCCATCACGATCACTGCCTGGCCGGAGGCAACGTCCATGCCTGCGGTGATGGCAATCTGATGGCCGAAGTTCCGGGACAGCTGGACGATCTTGAACCGCGGGTCCTCCACGTTGACGTCCCTCATCAGCTGATAGCTGCCATCGCGGCTGCCATCGTCAACAAGGACGACCTCGGTCGGCCCGTCAAGCTGGTCCATGACCTCGCGAAGCCGCTTGACCAGCGCCGGGAAGGATTCCTCTTCGTTGTAGATGGGGATGACGATGGAGTACTTCACGATGTCCACTGGGTCTTTCTCCCCATCCCACATCCAGGCCCCCGGGCCACAATCCTGGGTATTTTAAGCGAAGTTGGCCATGGCAGGCGATTCGGTAACCACTGATGTGTCACGCGAAGAGCGCCACCAGGCTTGTCGCCAGGATTAACTGACGATACTGGCACAGCGCTCATGGATACCCCATGATCCGTGCTGAGGTGGATCAGACGGCCCTGAGCTTGCGCTGAAGCCAGCGCTGACACACTATCTGCTCCCGCGGCACCACGGCGGGCTGGCGGTCACATCTAGCACCTAATAGGGCCGGCTGCTTGGCCGGTTGGCCGACTCGGACCGCGGGTATCCCCGGCTTGAACCCGAAGACGAATCCGTAGCGGCGCGCGCCCAGCCGCTGCCAGGAAAGGAGCAACACAATGACTTCTTTGCCGAACATCGTCCTCGTGCACGGTGCCTGGGCGGACGGGTCGTGCTGGGAGGGCGTCATCGAACGCCTTCAGGCTGACGGCTACCACGTCACCGCGCCGCAGTTCCCCGAGTCGTCCCTGGCCGACGACGTCGCGCGGCTGCGTGAGGTGCTCGCACGCCAGGACGGCCCGACGATCGTGGTCGGCCACTCCTACGGCGGCCAGATCATGACCGCTATGGGCGCCGACGCGCCCAACGTGGACGGACTCGTCTACATTGCCGCCTTCGGGCTCGACCAGGGCGAGTCCCTCGGTCAGCTCCTCGCGCAAGGGCCGCCAACGCCAGCCCTAGCCCACCTGGACATCGACGATCGGGGCTTTGGCTGGCTGCCCGAAGACGACTTCGTGGGCCACTTCGCGGCCGATGTCGAGCCGGTCAAGGCCAGGGCCATGTTCGCGGTCCAGCAGCCAATCGCGACGTCGGCGTTCCAGGACGTCATGGGCGCGCCGGCCTGGAAGTCGCACCCCAGCTGGTACATGGTCGCCGCGAACGACGAGGCGATCCCGCCCGACGCCGAACGCCAGTTCGCCCGGCGCATGGACGCGGTCACCGTCGAGATCCCATCGAGCCACGTCGCGATGGTGTCGCATCCCGACGACGTGGCCCGTTTCATCGAGACGGCCGCCCCCGAGGTGCCGACTCCCGTCTACGTGTAGCCGGGAGCGAACCAGTCGAGGCCGACGGGGAAGAGGTACCGGTCCGCCGCCGCATTGAGCACGCGGCGGGCCTGGTGGAAGTACTCGGCGTTGTCCTGCAACGCTGGGACGCTGAGTGGCTCCGGGGCTGTCTCGGCGTGACTGGCGGCGAGCCGGTACCAGCCGGCCCCGAGCCACTCAAATAGCTCAGCCGGCCCGAGGTCGGGCGATGGAAGCGCGGGCAGGCCGGTAGACCTGGCTAGCTGGACCGGATCGAGGCGCCCTGTGAGCGCCCGTTCGACAGCCGCCGGGAACACCCCTGTCAGGAACAGCGCCAGATCACCGAGCCGGCGCCAGACCGGCGGACGGTCGGGCTCCGGCAGCGCCACAAGCAGCATGGCCAGCCTGCCGGGGTCCAGGTCGTTCCACCGCCGACGGCGCGGCCCGTGCGGAGTGGCCATCACGACGACGCCGCTGGAAGACCGGGCGAACGAGGCGAGCAGCTCAGCCAGGAACAGCCGGTGAGCAGGCCGGGACAGGTAGTCGGCGAGCTGCGGGCCGTCGAAGACCGGCACGCGCAGCCGGGCGCTGGTGCGCTCGGGCGCATAGCCGCGGACGCTCAGGTCGGCGGCGACTCTGTGCACAGCAGCAGCGAAGACCAGGAACGGGGAGATCAGAGCGAAGCGGTTAGAGACGTCAGGCGCGGCCAGGTTCAACAATCCCGCCGAGACGCCGGGCCGGTCCAGTACGTCGAGCAGCAGGCCAGGGGCACGACGAAGGGCCTGGATCCGGGTAACCGCTTCCGCCGGGGAAACCTCATCCGCGTGGACCAGCTCGCGAAGGTCCGCCTCGGTGAGATGACGCAGGTACTCACCGCCGACCCGGTCCCGGTCGTCCATGCAGCCATTGTGCCTCAGGTAGCGCTGGCCAGATAGCGGCCCGGACCGCCGACCCGATGGCGAAAGTTAGGCAGAACCGCCTATGGCAGGTCGCAGCTGCCTGCTGCGACGATGGCGTCAGCATGCCGCTGACCTTCCAGACATAACTGCGTCAACGCCGGTACGTCAAGAGCGTCAGGTTGTCGCCGATGGTACCTATGCTGACGCGACGCAGGCGCTTCCTGTCGCTGGTCTCGCGGAACAGGCGCTCACCGGTCCCGAGGACGTACGGGTGGGTCATCAGCCGCAGCTCGTCGACCAGGTCGTGCTCCATCAGTGTGTGCACCAGCGGGGCGCTGCCGTAGACAACAATGTCGCCGTCC
>DATHPF010000205.1:0-2715 GCA_035484155.1 Streptosporangiaceae bacterium | reverse complement strand
CGGCCATGGCTGCTGTCACCGGCACGCTCCCGCCGGCACCCGCCGAGCCGACGCTGGCCGGGTACCGCTTCCGTTCCGGCGGGCCGCTGACAGGGGATGTCGGCCTGACAAAGGCGACACGATCCACCTCTCCGCAAAAACCTTCCAGATCGCTCCGGCTGTCGGACCGGGTGGCGCAGGAAACCATTCTCGCCGAGCCGGTGACCCGAGCGGGCTCGAGAGTTCGTGATCAGGTGTCAGAAGTAGGTAGGGATGGTCTCGGTGACGTTGTAGTCGTCGTCGACGAGGTAGAGGATGCGCCATTTATCGAACGTGGTGCAAGGGTGCGATGGGCCCAGTGCCACCAGGTCGCCTACTTCGACGCCGTGGCCTGGTGGGACGGTCATATGTGCGTGCTGGTCGCTGACGGCGGCCATCCGCCAGTCGGCCTCGCGCAGCGGACGGCGTTCCGCGGAGCCGCGGCGGACGTGGGTGAGCGCGACAGGGTTTCCGGCATCCTGCCCGAAGTCGCGCCTTCCGGCCGACAGGATGATGAGCTCGGGTTCGGGGATCGACAGCACCTGCGCCCACACCTCCAGGGCCGGCTCAAGGGCCGGTTCTGCCGATTCGGTCCGGCGGTGGATATCGGCCAGCAGGGCGTCGTAGGCACCCCAGTCCTGCGTCAGGTAGCAGCCGCTGCGCAGGATCACCTTGGGCGGCCGGCGCAGCCGCGTCTGCTTCAGCTCCTCGATGACCAGGTCGTAGAACGCGCTGCCGCCGGCCGACAGCAGGACCTCACCGACCTCGAACAGGTCACGGTCGTCCAGTGCCTCGGCGATGTCGGCCAGGAAACCGAGGAACTGTCGCACGTCGGCCTCGCGTCGGCCGGCTTCGCGGTACTGCACCAGCCCTTCGAAACCCTCAACGCCGACTAGTGCCAGGTGTGCACCCGCGGCGCGCACCGCCTCGGCGACCGTGACGGCGGTCCCGACGTCACGCACGCCACACCGGCCGCCCGCCAGTCCGCCTTCGATCAGCACGTTAAGCCGCCGGCCAGGATCAGCTTGTGCCACGCGCTGCGCAAGTTGCTGTACGCCGCCCACGGAGTCGACTAGGCAGTAGAACTCGAAACCGGGATCGCGTCGCAGTTCGTCGCAGACGTAGCGGATATCTGCCGCGCCGACGAGCTGGTTCGCGTAGAAAACGCGCTGCACTCCATGGCGCCGCGCGACCTTGAGCTGGGCGCAGGTAGCAAATGTCAGACCCCAGCAGCCCGCCCCGAGCTGACGGCCGAACAGGGCAGGGCTCATCGACGTCTTGGCGTGCGGGCACAGGAGCACGCCCCTCGCCTCGCTGTAGCTCTGGAACCGGGCCAAGTTACGTTCGACCGCGGCGTCCCGCAGCACGCACAGCGGCAGCGGCAGGTCTTCGCGGAGCACATTCAAAGCGCTCGGGGTACCAGTCGGCCGAATCATGTCTATCTGCTCTCAAGTGGTAGAGGAGTACTTGTGGTAGAGGAGTGCTTGTCGGGAGGAACTAGGAAAGTAAGCCTGACGCCGGCATCCGCCGTGAGACGGTCGGCCACCATCGCGTGGGGCGCCGATGACAGTACGACTCGCCCGTCGGCTAGCGGTAGCGCGGATATACCGAGATCTACCACCATGGTGACGTCCGGATCGACATGAGTAGGGTGCCGGATCTTGCTCCTCTTGAAACGGCTGGCCGCGACGCAGGCGGACGTGATTCCCCGGCCATGGTGAGCTCCTCGGATTTCAGTAGGCGTTCTTGGCGGACAGGGCAACCAGGGACCGCGCGGATACCGGCTTTGAGTCGGCTTGCCTGCCCGGCTTCCCTGCTTTGGTGGCCATGGCGAGGAACACCGCCGCAGTCGTGACCGCGTCGCCGAGCGCGTGGTGCGGTGCGTAGACCGGCAATGAGAGTTGCCGTGCTAGCAGTTCGAGGGATGGCTCGCGGCCGTGTGGGCTGTCGTGGGCGTAGCCCAGCGCGCGCGCGAGCGCCGCAGTGTCGATCACTGGTGCGGCGAACCTGACGCCGACCTGGCGCAGCAGCCTGCTTAGGAATGCGCGTTCGACCCATGCTGCGTGCGCGACCACGATCCGGCCAGCAAGCTGACGGGCTATCTCCTGGCCGACATCCCGGACCCCGGGTGCGTTCTCAAGGTCGGCGGGACGCAGGCAGTGGATGCGCATGGATGCAACGGAGACTGGGCAGGCGGGCCGGATCAGGCTGTAATAGTTGTCGCTGCAGACGATCCGGCCGTCACGAATGCCCACGGAGCCGATGGAGATGATGCTGTCGCGGCGGAGATCAAGGCCGGTTGTCTCGACGTCAATCGCGCAGTACCCCGCCTCACGCCAGCCAGCCCGCAGGTCGACTCCGGCCGCGGCAGCCGATCTGGCGGCCCGTCTCATGCCGGTGCCATCCGTGCTTTCCATTCGCTCTCGAGCTGGGCCTGAACGGTGGTGATGGCACGGAAGGAATCACGGAGATGACGGCGGGTGAGGGGATCCAGGTCGCGCGGCGCGATCCAGTTGGACAGGGGCCTGCCGTCCCGGATGGCGGCAACTTCCTCCCTGAGCAGCAGTTCGTAGACGTCTTTGAATGCGCCAGCCAGCGTCTCTGCCTCGTCGGTGGAGAGCAGGCCCGCGACGGCAGCGCGGCTGAGCCGCTCGGGAGTGCTTCCGCGGACCTCACCCATGGCAATGGCCAGCCACC
>DATHPF010000204.1:0-5412 GCA_035484155.1 Streptosporangiaceae bacterium | reverse complement strand
GCCCTCGCCTACGTGATCTCGACCTTCCACAACCCGACCGGCTCGGTGCTGTCCCCGCTGGCCCGGCGGATGCTGGCGGAGACCGCCGTAGCCACCGGTGTTCCGCTGATCGACGACGAGGTGCTGGCCGATCTTGGTTTTCCCGGCGAGCAGGCCCCGCCGCCGCTGGCCGCCTACGCAGACACCGTGATCTCGGTCGGCTCGCTGTCCAAGACCGTCTGGGCTGGGCTGCGCATCGGATGGGTGCGCGCCCCCGCGCCGGTGATCGCCCGGCTCGCGCGGCTGCTGGCCGTGCACGACCTCGGCGGGAACATCCCCGGTCAGCTGGCCGCCGCCGGCCTGCTGCCCCGGCTGGAGCCGTTGTCGCAGCGCCGGGCAACAGAGCTGAAAGCCCGCCATGACCACCTGCGCGCAGAACTGGCCCGCCATCTTCCCGACTGGCACGCACCCCCAGTGCATGGCGGGCAAACCCTGTGGGTACGCCTGCCACACGGCGACGCGACCTCGTTCGCGCAGGCGGCCTTGCGCTACCGCGTCGCGGTACTGCCAGGAAACGGGCTCGACGCATCGGGCCGAAGCGGGGAATACCTGCGCCTCCACTTTCTCGCCTCCCCCAGCGACCTGACCGAGGCCACCCGCCGCCTCGCCAAGGCATGGCACACCTACCACCCGCAGGCCCGCATTACCTCACCAGCCGCACTGACGGTATGAGGGTGCACGCAAAAGTGCGTCATAACTACACAGGTCGTTGTCCGCCGGACTCGGGAAGAGGAGCCGGGGCAGGTTCGCGGGCAGGGAGGCGCAACTGGCGGATCTCTGCGGTTTTTAGCTCTGGAAGACTTCGGTGCTGGGACGGGTTCATCCGCAGGAAGCCGGCCCGCAGGATCTGCAGCGTGTCCCCGTGGGAGACCAGGAGGATGTCGCGGCCCGAGTACCGCCGTTCCAGATCCAATATGAAGGCGGTCGTCCGGTCAAGCACGGCGGCCGTCGGCTCGACGTCGCCGTCGGAACAGCAGGGGTTCGCCTCATCGGTCGCCCAGACCCGCGCATAGTTGCTGGTCGCTGACCCTTCCCAGTCCCCGAAGCACCGCTCGCGGAGAGCCTCCGCGATGACAATCTCCAGCGCGCCAAGCTGCGCGCGCACGATCTCCGCCGTTTGCCAAGCGCGCGAGAAGTCCGATGAGTAAATCACCGTGTTCCCGGGCAGGGCACAGCCCCGCGCCGCCGCTAGCACCTGCTGGCGGCCAAGCTCCGATAGCCCGTGGTCGCCGCGCCGGTCGTTCTCGATGCGGCTTACGATGATGCCGCGCGCGTTCGCCTTGCTCTTGCCGTGGCGCATGATGCTGAATCGATTCGCCAGGCGATCCACGCCGGACAGGTGGTTCATGACGCGCCGAAACCATCGCTGAAGCTCAAAACGACCTCACATCGCTCACTGCGCAGTGCCGGATCATCTTCGGGTGGACCGGGTAAGGGCCCGTCGAAGGCCGCATACGTCATAGACATATACTTTAATCATGGCTATGACGACGATACGTGTGGAAACCGAGGTCCGCGACCGGCTCGCAGCCCTGGCTGCGGCGCACGGTCGGAGTCTCGGCGCAGAACTGAAGGCAATGCTCGACGAAGTGATGTGGCAGGGTATCGAAGCGGGTTACCGGAAACTGGCGGCTGACCGGGAGGAGATGGCGGCCCACCAGGCCGAGATCGCTGAATGGACATCGGCCGACATTGGCGACCTTGCCGCGACCGCCGCAGAGGAATACCCGGAGTACAACTCTTGACCAGCGGAGATGTCCTGCTGTGTGACCTCAACCCGGTAGCCGGCCGCGAGCAGGGCGGCACACGGCCGGTTCTCGTCGTGTCACGCCGCCGGTACTCGGTGATCCCAGGACTATTCCTCGCGGTGCCGCTTACTACCCGTGATCGCGGCCTTGAGCATCACATTCGAGTTCCCGCCGATGACCACACCGGGCTAAGGCAGGTCTCATTCGCCATGACCGAGCAAGTCCGTGCCATGTCCGATCAGCGAGCCGGACGTCAACTGGGCAGCGTCAGCACCGAGACGCTGACCGCCGTAAGCCGGTACTTGTACCTGTTCATCGTCTGAGGCAACCACCTCCGGCCACCCGGCACCTCCATACGTGCTCGGCCCGACATATGTTGCTTTCTGTAACTAATTAATCACGATATGCTACGATACGAGCATGGCACATGGGGATGACTGGACTGCTGGCGATATCATGGGCATAGTCGCCAATCCGTTCTATGCGATCAACATCGATCAGCGACTGGCTCTGCCTCATGAGCCGCTTACGGCGACACCGACGTCTTCACCCTCGGTCAGGGCATGCGGCCGTACGCCATGATATTCCAGCGGACCGGCGGCGGATGGAAGCTGGCCGCGGCCATCCAATACCCCAGCGGCGGCGCAGGCTGGCCCGCGCTGTGCAGCCAGGGAACCGCCACAACCGCGCCCGCCGTGCTCGCACCGGACCGCTACGCGGCCGACCTGGCCCGGGTACTGACCCGCGCCATGACCGGCGCCCAGCCGACGACCGTGACAGCATCACCCTTCGCGGTCAACGGATTCTTGTCGGGCCCAGGCTCGGTCAACGGCCAGGCGGCCACCTGGATCCGCCAGGACCAGCGAGCCGGGGTCACCTTCACCGGGCACTTCACCCCACCCCCGACCCCACGGTCGCGCTGCCGCTGGCCGACGGCCGCGGCTACTGGCTGATCGGCTTTCTCACCCAGACCAATACCCACAGCTCACCACCGGACTACGCACGACATCCTGACCCGACAGCAGCCCCGTCGCCACTCCCAGGCCTGCCGTCGTCCATCACGAAACCGACACCTACATCACGACCTACACCGCACTCGATTCCCTTCGCTCAACGGGCGAAACCGTCGCACTCGACGGATTCTTCGGCTGGCCGCTGACCACCGCTGCCAGCTAGCGCGGCCGTTTCGGGCCGGCGCCAGGACCCATACCACCCCGCGCCGGTCCGAACAGCCGTTCCGCTGCGCCCGACCTCCCACGACACCTGACAGAAATGCCTGCCGCGACCCCAACAAAGGCACCCGGAAATGCCGATCTGTTCTCGACAACGAGCGCCTCCCGAGCTGAGCACAGGGGCCTGCGCCCGGATCGGCGATCGGTGCTGTTCTTCCAGGTCATGGGTATTTCTGCGAGTGCATCGATTCGCCGCTCCGCAAGGCATAACAACACTTGGTGGTGCCGACCACAAGTTCGCTGTGACCAAGCGACCGTAAAGGCCGACACGTGGCGGCGTCGACACGCGTGCTCGATAAGGTGCCACGGCAGGACTATGCCGTCACCTGCTCTGGGCAGCATCTCATCGGCGGAGTTGATATTCGCCATCGTCTATTTCGCCGCGCGATGGCCGGATTCGTGGCGGCACGCGCACCCCCCTTCGGGCGGCCCTCCTGACTGCTGCCAACCGACTACCGCGCCCATACGAGCGCTTCCTGCAGCGATTTAGCTGTAACTCCTGATGACGTGCTGCTCGCGACTGCAAGAGCTGTCGGCGGTTACGCTAAGTGCGCGGTGCGGTACTGATCCCAGATTTCTGGGCGGAGGCGGCCGCGGGCGGCGACGTCGAGACCGTTGTCTTTCGCCCATGTCCTGACTTCTGCTGCCGAGACGGCAGCGGGCTTGGCTGGGTGCGCCGTCGCTGGGGCGGCCGCCGTCGGTGGGGCGGCCATCTCGGTGCCGGGGAACAGCGGGATCTCACCGATCATCGGATTGGTAAAGCCGATCTTCTTGTAGGCGGTAAGCCTCTTCCCGTGCATGCGGGTCAGCATGGGCACTTTGGTGTCGGCGTAGTCGTGTACCTCGACCGTCGTTTTCCCTGGCAGATCGCGCATGATCCGCCCGACGTTCTGCGTGATGATCGACTCCGAGGAGGACGGTGAGCACAGGAAAAGCGTGTCGAGCGCTGGGCAGTCGAAGCCTTCGCCAATGTAGCTGGCGGTCGCCGCCAGCAGCATTGGCTCGCGCGAGTGCGCCGGGTCCCAGTCCGCGAGCTGCTTCAGGATGACACGCCGCTTTCCAGGGGATATGGAGCCGTGCAGCACCATGGGCGCCAGGCCACGGGCGTTCAGTTCGGCGGCGAGCTGGTCGATGTGCTCGGTCCGTCCTGCCATTACTAGGCAGTTACGGCCACGTCTGATCGCGTGCACCACGTCATCGATGACCTGCGCGGTGCGGATCCGGTCCGACACGAGTGCCGGGATGATGATCGACTGAAGGATGCCGGGCGTGTCACTGTCGATGTCGTCACGGATCGTGGTGGCAGTCGGATGAATATGCAGTTCCTGGATAAGGTCCGTCGCACTCGGGATCTTGTGTCGCACCTGTCCGCAGTGCATGAACATGATCTCCTCGCGGCCATCCGCCCGCTTCGGCGTCGCGGTGAGCCCGAGCCAGCGCCGTGCCGGTATCGACCGGATCGCCCGCGCGAACGTGTGGGCCGCGACATGGTGGCATTCATCGACGATGACCAGGCCGTACTCAGAAAGGATCGCTGCTGGGTCAGCTGCCCGAGTCAGTGACTGCAGCGTTGCCAGGTCGATCCGGCCGGTGAGTCTCGTCTTCTTGCCGCCGCCGAGCTGGCCGATGTCCTTGGGGCCCAGGCCCAGGTGTTCGCGAAGCCGCTCCTTCCACTGGTCCACCAGCGGAGTCCGGTCGACCAGGATTAGTGTCGGCACCTTGTGCCGGGCGATCACGCCGCAGCCCATTACCGTCTTCCCCGCGCCAGGCGGCGCGACCAGGACCCCGAGTTCGTACGCGGCGACGGCGTCTACCGCGGCCTGCTGTTCCGCCCGCAGCGTGCCGGCGAACTCGATCTCCAGCTCGGCCGGTGCGCTGCGGAGATCGGTGATCGCTAGGTGGCTGCCCGCTTTCTCAATCAACTTCGCGGCACGGTCGGCGACGCCGCGTGGCAGGAACAGCCGGTCCAGGGACTCCGAGTAGCAGCGCAGCATCCGCGGCGCGCCCCAGACGCTCAGCCCGATCTGCTGCCGGCTGTAGAACTCGGGATTGTGGAGTGAGGCGAGGTGCTTCAGCGACGACAGCAGACTCGGCGGCAGTCCGGCCCGGCGGATCGCCAGCATGCCGCTCAGCTCAGCTTTGATGACGTCCGGCGGCGCAGGCTCAGCCGCAAGCGGAGATCTGTGCAGTCGCACCGCAGGACCGACCGTTGGTGGCTGAAGCTCTTCGGCGCGCTCCACGACGTCGCGGCGGGTCATGCGCTCAAGCGACGACAAGTACGCGAACTGATCCTGGTAGGGCTCGAACGTGGCCGGATCGACGAACAACGTCGTACGATTCTGACGGCACCTGCCCTCCAGCGGCAGCGCGATCAGGTTCCCGAAGCCGCGCCG
>DATHPF010000203.1:0-9870 GCA_035484155.1 Streptosporangiaceae bacterium | reverse complement strand
GAGACCGCCGGCGAAGCGGACATTGTCGTCACCAATCACGCGCTGCTCGCGATCGACGCGATGGAGAACTACATCGTGTTGCCCGAGCACGACGTCGTGGTGATCGACGAGGCGCATGACCTCGTGGACCGGGTGACGAGCGTGGCGTCCGGTGAGCTGTCGGCGGCTGCTGTCGAGGCCGCTGTCCGGCGGTGCGGGCGGCTGATCGGCGAGGACCTGACCGGCCGGCTACGTGACGCCGGCGAGGGCCTCGGGCTTGCGCTCGCCGACACCGACGCCGGCCGGCTAGACGTGCTGACCGAGCACGTCGAGGTGGCGCTGGCAATGGTGCGGGATGCGGCCGCCGGGTGCGCTGCCGACCTTCGCAGCCGCGTCGGCGCCGAGGACGACACGGCCCGGCTGGTGACGAACAGGGCCGCGACAGTCGCGCTCGACGAAGTGGCCGAGAATGCCGGCCGGATGATCACCGCGTTCGGTGCGGAGATCTCCGCGCGGCCCGAAGTGGTGTGGCTGGACCGGCCGGTCAGCGACGAGTCGTCCCGGCCTGACACGCTCCGGGTTGCACCGCTGCAGGTGGGCGGCCTGCTCGCCGAGCGGCTCTTCAAGCCGCACACGGTCGTACTGACGTCGGCGACGCTGACGCTCGGCGGATCGTTCGAGCCGCTCGCGAGACAATGGGGCCTGCCGCAGCTCGGCGAGCCCGACTCGGTCGCGCAGCCAGCTGTCCAGCCTGCCGTGCAACCTCCCGTGCAGCCTGCCGGGCGACCTGCGGTCCGGCCCGCCGGGCAACCTGCGGCCGGGCAACCTGCGGTGCGGCCGGCCGGCGAGCCGGAGGATGGCGGGCTCGAGTGGACCGGGCTGGACGTCGGGTCGCCGTTCGATCATCGCCGTAGCGGCATCCTCTACGTCGCGCGCCACTTGGCGCCCCCTGGCCGTGACGGCCTGTCCGATGCCTACCTGACCGAGTTGCGGGAGCTCATCGTGGCGGCCGGCGGCCGGACGCTCGGCCTGTTTTCCTCGATGCGGGCAGCCCGGCAGGCGGCAGACGCACTGCGCGACGAGCTCGGCGTACCCCTGCTCTGCCAGGGCGAGGACTCGACCGGGCTGCTGGTCAGCAAGTTCGCGGAGGACGAGACGAGTTGTCTGTTCGGCACCTTGTCGCTGTGGCAGGGCGTGGACGTGCCGGGCCGATCGCTCCAGCTAGTTGTGATCGACCGGCTCCCGTTCCCCCGGCCAGACGACCCGCTGGCGTCGGCGCGCCAGCGGGCGGTCGCGGCCAGGGGCGGCAACGGGTTCATGGCGGTCGCCGCCGCGCAAGCCGCGCTGCTACTGGCGCAGGGCACGGGTCGGCTGCTGCGGACGGTCGACGACCGCGGCGTCATCGCCATCCTGGATCCGCGGCTTGCGACCGCGAGGTACGGCAGCTTCCTGCGCGCGTCGCTGCCGCCGTACTGGAGCACCTATGATCCGCAACTCGTACGGAGCGCGCTGCGGCGCCTCGCGGAGGCCGCGGAGACCGCGCCCGCCGCGGGGGCCGCGCCCGCCGCGGAGGCCGCGCCCGCCGCGGGGGCCGCGCCCGCCGCGCGATCGGCGAACTGAGTCACGGTGGTCGGCTGGGTCGCCTTGCTGCCGGGGACGCGCGTAGATCCGACGTTGTAGGTGATAGGCGCGGTTTTGCGCCCGATTAATTGTGGTCTGTCCCCGCTGAGCGCCTACAACGTCGCCAAAAGCCCGCCGAACGCCTGCAACGTCACAGCGCGGTGGTCGGCCGGCGCTCCGTCGGCGCCGACCTGCTACGTCGCGGGTATGGTGACGCAGTGGTAGTTGCCACCTATCGAGACCTGTTCGCGGCGATCGCGACGTCTGGCGCCGCGCTGACCGGGCTGTTGTTCGTCGCCATCTCGGTGGCGCCGAGGCGCGATCCAGTGGCGGGCCCAGTGGTCATCCAGCAGATCCGCGCTGCGGCCGCGCTGGTGTGCTTCGTGAACGCACTGGCGGTCTCGCTCTACGGGCTCGTACCTGAGGGCAACATCGGCTACCCGTCGCTGGTATTGGGCATCATCGGGATCCTGTTCACCGGTGCGGCGATCCGGTCAGTCGTGTCCAGCGGCAGCACGCGGCGACAGAAAGTCGGCCAGGTAGGACTGTTCGTGCTGCTCTTGCTGATCTTCGGCACCGGGGTCGTCAGCGGGATTGCCGTCATCGCTAATCCTGGCAACGCGGGGCAGGTGCAGCTGATCGGCTATGCCCTGGTCTCGTCGCTCATCGTCGGGATCTCACGAGCGTGGGAGCTGATCGGCGACCGGGAGACCGGCTTGTACGCGTCGCTCGCGACGCTGGCCGGTCGTACACCGCACACCGACCGTGTCAGCATCGCCGCGCCGCCGGCAACCGGGCCCACGGGTGCAGACTCCGGGCCGCCCGGTGGCCACGATGACCCCGCCGAGTCGGGCGAACACTGAGGTCGAAGACTGACAGTGCAGTAAGACGCGCGAGGTGCCCTCGCCTTGGAGAGCGCCTCGCGCGCTACCGGCGGTGCCGCGGTGCTGCGCCGCCGGCAGGGCGGCGCAGCACAGTTAAGTGTCTAGCGTCTGGCTACAGGACGTCGTGGCCGGGGTGCGGCTCGGCTGGCAGTGGCGTCCGTACCGCTGGGATGGAGCCGAGCCGGCCTGCCTGGTAGTCCTCGAAGGCCTGCACGAGCTCGTCCCGAGTGTTCATGACGAACGGTCCGTAAGCCGCAACCGGCTCCCTAATCGGCTGGCCGCCGAGCACTAGCACCTCGAGCCTGTCGCTCGGTCCGTTCATCGCGCGCTGCGCGCCAAAGGTCAGGACGTCGCCGGGACCGAATACGGCCAGCTGACCGGTACGAACCGGGCGCCTGTCGGTCCCGACGGTGCCGGAACCAGCGAGCACGTAGGCGAGCGCGTTGAAGTCGGGCCGCCACGGCAGCCGAAGCTCAGCGCCGGGCTCGACAGTCGCGTGCAGCAGGGTGATCGGCGTGTGAGTAACGCCGGGGCCCGGATGCCCGTCGAGCTCACCGGCGATGACGCGGATGAGAGCTCCGCCGTCGGCCGAGCTCAGCAGCGAGACCTGGCCAGCCCTGATGTCCTGGTAACGCGGCGGTGACATCTTCAGGCGAGCCGGCAGGTTCACCCAGAGCTGGAAGCCATGGAACAAGCCGCCGCTCATCACCAGTTCCTCGGGCGGCTCCTCGATGTGCAAGATTCCCCCGCCGGCGGTCATCCACTGGGTGTCGCCGTTGGTGATCAGGCCGCCGCCGCCGTTGGAGTCCTGGTGACGGAACACGCCGTCGATGATGTAGGTCACGGTCTCGAAGCCGCGGTGCGGATGCCAGGAGGTGCCCTTGGGCTCTCCTGGCGCATAGTCGACCTCACCCATCTGGTCCATGTGAATGAACGGGTCGAGCGCCTTGAGATCGACGCCGGCGAACGCGCGGCGGACGGGGAATCCCTCGCCCTCGAACGCCGATGGCGCGGTCGTGACCGCCAGCACCTGACGGTCGCGGCTCACTGCCTGGTCAGGCTCGCTGATCCGGGGCAGCAGCAAGATGTCCTCGACTGTCACGGCTGGCATGGTGTCCTCCTCTGGCTCTTGTCTAGCATGCCCGCGCCAACATTAATTGAACGCGCAACATTCCCTGGGCTAGGGTCGGAGCCGTCAGCGAGCGCTACCGCAGCTAACGCGCCGGCGATGAGCCTGGTTCGGTCCTGGCCAAGGGCGCTGGTGCCCGCTGCCCGGCCGGGGCCGGCTACGACGTCAGGCGTTCGGGGAATACGCACCGACCGCTAGTTGTTGCGCGGCCTTCCGCCAGACCGGCCCGCTCGGTATTTGCCTCGAGATTGGCTGCCCGGATAAGGCGATTTGCTCTCGGCCAGGTAGCGGGAATCCACGAAGTAACGGCGGTCGCTCCGTCATGTGGGCCGCGGCCCGATTTCCGCCGCGGCATGGCCGGGCCGGCTGATGGTTCGACTGGGCTGATTGCCGTCATCTGGGCTGCCCGAGCCGCCCGCACCTGGACAGTCCTGGAGCCCGCAGGCCGGGAGCTACTGTCCGTCACGATCGGCAGCCGGCAGCCTCTGCCAGCGGCGGAGCAGGACCTGCGCCGGCTTCGGACCGGCCCGACCCGGTCCGAATGATCCATCTCTATGGCATTTGCCGGGCCCGTTAGTGACTTGGGTTACTCGCCAGTAGTGACTTGCGTCTCATTGCGAAACCGAGGTGTATCGCGCTGCGTCTCAGTCCCGTAACGCATCGTGATCCTCGCCGGGATTGCGTTCCAGGCCCCTTTCGGAGCCCGCGTTCCGGACATGCCGGATCGCACGCTAAATCCCGCCCCCGAGTTCTCCAGACGGCACGGCATCTGCCTTGTCCCATGGCGAGGACGTAAAGGAAGGAAACCTAATGCGAAGCACCTCTCGACTGACTAATGCCATTCGCGGTCGGAAGAAGGCTGTGGCCTATGTTGGCGCGACTGCCGCGCTGCTTGGCGCTGGCACCGCAGGTGCAGCCGCGTTCTCCGCTGCTGCGCATGCGCCGGTGGTTGCTGAACACCACGTTGCGGCCGCACGCGGGTCTGTGAGCACGGACAGCGCCAATCAGAAGGCTGTTGCGAGCGCGCTGGGGACGGCTCGGCACGGGGTGACACAGCACTCAGTTAGTCAGGTTGCGACAGTCAAGGCGGCCGCGCCTGCGAACAAGGCCACGACGGCGAGCAAGACTGCACCGGCTGCGACTGCGAACAAGACTGCGACACCTGCGCCTGCGCCGGCGAGCAAGCCTGCGCCGCCCGCGCCCCCGTCCTGGTCACAGATTCAGCAGACTGTTGCGGGCCAGACCAGCCCGAGTGAGCCCCAGGCTGCCAACCAGCTCCAGCCGGTTGGCACCGCCGGCCCGCAGGCCTGGATGCCGTTGTCGCCCGCCCAGCTGGCAAACGCGACCACGATTGTCCAGCAGGCGCTGCACAAGGGCATGGGTGTGCGGTCTGCCGTGATCGCAGTTGCGACCTCCATGCAGGAGGCGCAGCTCCAGAACATCAACTACGGCGACCAGGACTCGCTTGGCCTGTTCCAGCAGCGGCCGTCGATGGGCTGGGGCACGGCGCAGCAGATCCTGACACCGCAGTACGCGGCTGACTCGTTCCTGACGGCTCTCGCCCAGCAGCAGGCCAGCAACCCGGGCTGGGCCCACCAGCCGCTCTGGGCCACCGCCCAGTCGGTGCAGAAGTCCGGCTTCCCGTTTGCCTACGCCAAGTGGGAGACCCAGGCCGTTCAGCTGGTCAAGCAGATCGTGACCCAGGTGAAGTAAGGCCCAAGAACTCCGGCTGGCCAGGCTGCGCCCTGCGCCCTGGTCAGCCGGTCTCAACTTCACATACCAGCGTGCCCCGACCTCTCCCCCGAGGGACGGGGCACGCTGCCTGACGTCCCGGCTAGTTGCAAGTCGGGGCGCCCGGTGCGCTCCTGGGCCCGGCGTTCTCTTGAGCCCGGTGCGCTCCTGAGCGCAGTCAGAGCGGGAGCCCAGCCTCGAGGTGAGCTAGGCCCGCATCGATCCGGTCGAACATCTCGTCCACGTCGGCGCCGCCGTTGTCGGGGACGTACAACGGCATCGTCGCCGCCATGATCACGCCGATGATGGCGCCGGCCATATTTCTGCTGGCGAAGTCGTCAGGGCCGCGGCCGATTCTGGCGGCGATCGCTGCCGTGATCACATCGGTGGTCCTGGTCAGCTCGTCGACCGCCCGCGCCCGGATCTCGGGCACGCTCAGCGTTAGCTGCGTCGTCTCGGCAAATCGCGCGATGTCCTCGGTGCTCATCTGGGCCCGCGCGGCGGCGGCGGCACCGCGGAACGCGGCGATCGGCCCGAGGTCGGGCGGCTGCTCTTCGAGCGCGGCGAGCGTGACGATGTCGAAGTCGTCCTGAAGGACCACGTCCTCCTTCGTCGGGAAGTAGCGGAAGAACGTGGCCGGCGACACCTCAGCGGCGGCGGCGATCTGCTCGATCGTCGTCACGCTGTAGCCCTGCTCCCGGAAGAGCCGCAGAGCGTGCTCCCTGATGGCTGCGCGCGTCCTGGCCTTCTTGCGCTCGCGGAGGCCGCCGCTGCTAGCAGGCTCCTCGGTCATGCCCGTCATTCTGCCCCGGCCGACCCGGCCGCCCCGGCCGACCCGGCTGTGCTTGCCTGCGCTAGACCACCACCACTGACCGCGCCGGCGTCAGGCGCCGGCGCGCCGACCGTACCTTCGGGGTGCCGCGGCAGGAACAGGGCAGCGAGCGCTGCAGCCGTGATCGCGATCGCCGCGCATACCCAGAGCATGACATCGACGCCGCTGGCGTATCCGGCGTGGACAGCGTTTAGCAACAACGGTGAACGGAGCCGCAGCGCGACTGACACGCCCGCGCCCACGCTGCTCCTGGCGGCTGCCGTCACGTCGGCGGGCAGCCCGCTCAGGACGAGCTTGCTGCGGTAGACCGAGTTGAGGACGGTGCCCAGCACCGCGACGCCGATCGTCGCCCCGACCTGCCGCATGGCGGTCATCAGCGCGGATCCGGATCCGCTGCGCTCTGGCGTGAGCGCGCTGAGCGCCGCGTTGAGCATCGTCGGCATCGCCAGGCCAAGCCCAAGGCCCGTCACCGCGAACCAGGCCGAGACGAACCCGGTCCCGCTGCCAGCCGACGTCGCCGTGCCGATGGCCAGCGCGGCGCCCATGATCGCGAATCCGCCCGCGCCGACCAGCCGTGCTCCAGCCAGCGGCGGCCTGTCGGCGCCGCCGTCCCTAGACTTGCGGGGACTCTGCAGGCGCTGCCCGATGCCAAGGCCGATAGCCAGGCCGCCGATGAGCGGCAGCATCCGGACGCCGCTGGCGAGCGAGTTGAGGCCCTTGACGTCGAGGAAGAACTGCGGCATCGCGAACGTCAGTCCGAACAGCGCGAACGAGATCATCGTCGACAGCGTGGTGCCCCAGGTGAAGCCGGCCGACCGGAACAGAGTGAGGTCCACCAGCGGCTGACCGCCGCGGCGGCCGACGTGACGCTCCCAGGCCACGAACGCGGCGACCGCGACAGCGCCGGCCACCAAGGTGCCGATCGCGGGCGAGTCTGACCAGCCGTCCTGCCCGGCTCTGATGACACCGTAGGTCAGGGCCACGAGGCCGAAGCTGGAGATCACCACTCCGGTCACGTCGATCCTGAACTTGCCAGACCCGCGCGACTCCGGCATCAGGAAGACGACGGCCACCAGCGCCAGTACCACGATGGGCACATTGATCAGGAAGACCGAGCCCCACCAGTAGTTGTCGAGGAGCCAGCCGCCGAGGATGGGGCCAAGCGGGTATCCGATGAACGTGGCACCCCCGACGATGGCGATGGCGCGCGGCCGCTCGGCCGGCGTGAACATCACCGGAAGCACGGCCAGCGCAAGCGGCAAGATGACCGCGGCGGCCAGTCCCAGCACTGCCCGCGCCGCGATCAGTTCGCCGGTCGAGGAGGAGTAGGCGCAGGCGAGCGACGCGACTCCGAAGACAACGAGGGCGCCGATCAGCAGCCTCTTGCGGCCTATCCGGTCGCCGAGCAGCCCGGCCGGGAGCAGCGCCGCCGCCAGCACCAGGCTGTAGGAGTCAACGAACCACTGCAGGTCGCTCGTCGAGGCATGCAGGTCGACGGCCAGGGTCGGCAGCGCGAGGGAAAGGACGAATAGGTCAAGGCCGACTACGAGGACGCTAATCGCCAGCGCGCCGAGCGCCCACCAGCGGCGCGTGCCCTGCGCGGCGGGGAGGTCGAGATCTTGCATGAGACGGTCTCCCGATGTCGGGCGGGACTGCCCGCCAGGAAGTGACTGTAGCTCTCTTCCGAGAGAGACTATCAAAAGATGCCTGGCGTCACAATGAGATGAGGCGCTGCCGGGCGAATGGAAGGTGCTTGCATGGGCAGCTGCATCGCATGGAGGCTGTTAGGGGGCGGCCCATCAGGACATTCCCGCGATTAACTAGACAGCGTCACTGCGGGAAAGGAGCCGTGAGGTGTACGTGCGTAGGGTTGTCACCGGCGTGAGCGGATCAGCAGGCAGCCTCCAGGCGCTGCGATACGCCGCCGAGATGGCCAGATCAGATGGTGCACTGCTCGTGCCAGTTTTGGCTTGGACGCCGCCAGGAGGTGAGCTGGCCGATCGCCGGGCGCCGTCGCCGGAACTGAGGCGCGCCTGGAAACAGGCAGCCTGGGACCGGATGTGGCGCGCGATCGACCTTGGCATCGGCGGGCCTCCGGCCGAGCTGGAGTTCCACCCGCAGATAGCTCGCGGCAATGCTGGCGAGGTGCTCAGCCAGCTGGCTGCCGAGCCCGGTGATGTTCTCGTCATCGGCGCTGGCAGGCGCGGCGCATTGGGGCGGCTGGTGTCGGCCTCAGTGAGCAGGTACTGCCTGGGTCACGCCCGATGCCCGGTCATCGCGGTACCGCCGGCGTCGCTCGCTGCAGAATCTCACGGATGGCATGGCTGGCGGCTCCGGCATCGCATGGAGCCGGAGGCTGCGCACACTGCTGACGCATAGGAACGGAACGGGGCCGCGGGCTGGCCGCGGCCCCGTTGACACGCTGCGGGACACTAGAACTCGGGGTGCCCCGGCGGTGGGGCGACCTCAGTCGGCAGGCCGGTGACTTAAGGAGTCAGCACATGCCAGAGCCACAGGGCGAGGAGCTCGCACGGGTGCGAGCACGCCGGGAAGAGCTGCGCCAGCGCTACCTCCGTCCGCTAGCCGACAGGCCGGCGAGCACCGTCAGCGGAGTCCATCACCTCGCGCTGATAGCCAAGGACACCGAGGAAACCATCAGGTTCTATCAGGATTTCCTGGGCTTCCCGCTGGTCGAGCTCGTCGAGAACCGCGACTACGCAGGCTCGAACCACTTCTTCTTCGACATCGGCAATCACAACCTGCTCGGTTTCTTCGACTTCCCCGGCTTCGAGCACCCGGCGTGGCAGGAGACGATCGGCGGCGTGCAGCACCTGGCCATCTCGGTGACCGCTGACCAGTTCGATGCCGCCAGGAAGAAGCTGGACGAGGCCGGAGTGGACTACCTTGGTCCAGACCGCGGCGCCGACAACAGCATGTACTTCCGTGACCCGAACGGCGTTGGCCTGGAGTTGTACCGCGAGGACCTCGGCAAGTTCGAGGGCGAGCCGCTCCTCGCGTAGCGGTCAGCGCGCCCGTGGTTAGCGCGCCCGTGGTCAGCGCGACCGTCGTTGCGCGTTATGCAGGGCAGCGCTAGCGATCGAGTGGTCGCTGCCCTCCTCCGGGATCAGCAGCCAGCAGGCCAGGTAGAGCGGGATGCCGCCGAGGTAGAGGGGCGCGCCGCCGAGGTAGGCCAGGCCGGTGAAGCCGACGATCGTCAGCACGGCGAAAACGACGCGCACGATCGTGACGTCGATGCCGAAGTGCTGGGCGATGCCCGCCGCGACGCCGGCCAGCATCCGCCCCCGGACCGGGCGGCGGATCGGACGGCTCGGCTGGCGCGCCGTCGGCTGGCTGCTGGCGTCCATGGGGTCGCCGGCTGTCTCGTGGTCCGCGGCTGTCTCACGGTCGGCCCGTGGTTCTCCGGCAGCCCGTGGTTCCCCGGCAGCCCGTGGTTCTCCGGCAGCCAGTGGTTCGTCAGTAAAGCTGTTCATGGCATCCAGCTTGCCCGCGACGTCGCGCCGGCACTATCGGGTAAGTCCCCCATTCAACCCTGATGCCAGGCTGGCTACCCGGGCGGAGCCGCCGGTGGCCGGTTCTCGCGGCGGATCACCAGGCGCAGGCCGGACCAGGTGTCGTCGATCGCGCACACCTTGTTGTCCACCAGGCCCGTTGGCAGCGCGACGTCGCGGATCACC
>DATHPF010000202.1:0-6153 GCA_035484155.1 Streptosporangiaceae bacterium | reverse complement strand
GCGCCCGCAGCCTCGCACGCAGTCAGGTTCGCTGCCGCTCCCGATAGGTCATGCCGGTAATCTTCCGTTTCCTGTCAGCACCTTCATCGGCCGGTCAGCGGAACTCGCACAGGCCGCTGACCTGCTGGCCGACCACCGGCTGCTGACGTTCACCGGCAGTGGCGGATGCGGGAAGACCCGGCTGGCGATCGAGCTGGCCAGGCTGGTCCAGGATCAGTTCGCGGACGGCACGTGGTTCGTCGACCTGGGGCCGGTCCGAGCCGGCGAGCACGTGCTCACCGAGGTCGCGGCGGTGCTTGGCGTGGTGGAACCCGAGCGCGGCAAGACCCTGGCCCAGGCCATCGCCAGCCACCTGAGCCCCGGCAGTCACCTGGTCGTACTGGACAACTGCGAGCACGTGAGCGGCGCGGTCAGCTCGGCCGCGACTGCGATGCTGCACGGCGCAGCCGGATTGCGGATCCTGGCGACCAGCCGTGAGCCGCTATCGATCGCCGGCGAGGTGACCTGGCGGGTACCCGAACTGAACGAGGCGGATGCCGTCGCACTGTTCGCCGAACGGGCCCGGCAGGCCCGTCCCGGCACCGAACTGGCCGCCGAACTGGCCGCCGAACTGACCGCCGGGCAGGCCGCCGTGATCCGCAAGATCTGCCGGCGGCTGGACGGCCTGCCGCTCGCCGTCGAACTGGCCGCCGCCCGGGCCCGGGCACTGTCACTGAGCCGGATCGCCGCCACGCTCGAGCAGCACCTAGACCTGCTCAGCGCAGGACCGGGCGGGCCGTCGCGTCATTCCACGCTCCGCGCCTCATTTGAGTGGAGCCTTGATCTGCTGCCCGGCCGTGACCGGGACCTGCTGGCCCAGCTCGCTGCCTTTGCAGGCGGGTTCGGGCTCGATAGCGCCATCGCTGTCTGTGATGCTGCTGACGTCGTCAGGCTGGCTGGGCTAGCGGACCGGAACCTGCTGATGGTGGCGGACCTGCATGACGCCGAACCGCGCTACCGGATGCTGGAAACTGTCCGCGAATACGCTGCCGGGCTCCTGGCCGCAGATCCGGCTGAGGCCGCGCGGGTGCGGAGGCGGCACGCCGAGCACTACCTAGCACTGGCCGAGGCCTCGGAGCCGCAGCTCACACGCGAGGCGCAAGACCAGTGGCTGGCCATCCTGGCCGCGGAATATGACAACCTCCGCGCTGCGCTCAGCTGGTGCCGCGACGAGCCGGCCCCGGAGCTGTGCGCGCGACTGGCGGCTGCCCTTACCCCTTACTGGCTCGAGCGCAGTCAATGGAGCGAGTGCAGGCTGTGGCTGGACGCGGCCGCCCGATCCGGCCAGCTGCCGCCACTGCTGCACGCCCGCATCCTGAACGGGCGCTGCTACCTGGAAATGTGGGCCGGCGATGCTGGCCAGGTGCCTGGCCTGGCCGGCCAGGCGCTGGCCCTGCTTGACGGCCGCGACGATCCGGTTGAGCAAGGGCGCGCCCACGGGTTCCTCGGCGTCGTGATGGCCATCGCGCTCAATCCCGAGGCGGCTCGCCCGCACATGGACCGAGCAGTCGAGCTCCTGCGCGCCGGCGGCGATGACTGGGGCCTGGCGATGAGCCTGGCCTTCTTCGCCGAGTCCCGGTTGTTCCAGGCCGATCCCGACGAGCCGCGCCGCATGCTCGACGAAGCCGTCGAAATAGCGACCTCGGCCGGCGACCGCCGGACGCTTCGACTCGCACTGGGCAAAGCGGCTCTGGCCGCGATCACCCAGGGCCGGATCACCGAGGCGGCCCGGCGGGCCGAACGCGCCGCAGCCAACGCCCGGCAGGCCGGTCACGACGGCGCGCTCATACCCGCCATGTTCGTCCAGGGCTGGGCGCAGCTGCTCCAAGGCAGCTACGACCTCGCCGCGGCAACGGCGCGCGAATGCATCGCGCTCGGGCAAGCCTCAGGGGAGGGCGGTGAAGGGCGCGCGTTCTGGCTGCAGGCCAAGGCGGTGCTCGCCTCAGCGGGCGCAGGTCACGCCGACCGGCTGCTGCGGCAGTCCCGCGAGCTGACCGCCAGCGACAACACCTTCGCCGCCTTGCCGATCCTGGCCACCGCCGAGAGTTTCCTCGCCGCCGGCGATCGCCTCGCTGCGACCGCGGCGGCCGACGAAGCAGCCAGCCTCGCCACCGCCACCGGCCGCATCTGGGTGCTCGGCCGCATCAACCTGCTCAGAGCCGTGCTCGCCGAACACCCGACCGCCGCCGAATCACATGTCCAGGCCGCGCTAAGGCTGTGCCGCGACGCCGGCGACTCGCTCGGCCAGATCGACGCGATCGAACTGCTCGCCGCGCTTGCGGCGGACCGGGGCGCGGAGGCCGAGGCACTGCGACTCTGGGCAGCCGCGTCGGCAGCCAGGGGCCAGCTCGGGTACGTATACGCCGCACCTGCCATTGCCGCGAGCCGGAAGAATATCGACACCCTGCTCAGCTCCGGCAGCAGTCCAGCCGCCTGGGCCGAAGGCCAGCGCCTGAGCATCGAAGACGCAATCGCGTACGCATCCCGTGGCCATGGCCGGCGAGGACGCCCGGCAACCGGCTGGTCCAGCCTGACCCCGACCGAAGTACAGATCGCCAGGCTGGTAGCCCGGCACCTGCCGAACCCCCAGATCGCGCAGCAGCTGTTCATCTCACGGGCCACAGTCAAGACCCACCTGGTGCACATCTTCGCCAAACTCAGCATCAGCTCCAGGTCCCAGCTCGCCGCCGAAGCGATCCAACACGGCGTGTACTGAGCCGCGGACAGCGCCTAGCCCGGCGACCTGACTGCGACGCAGCCCAACCCGGCCCTCTCTCGTTTCGCCACGGAGGAGGAGCGCATCGCGGGACGACCCGGGCGGCTCCTCCTCGGCGAGCGGGTATCCCGTGGCGGGCGGCTACGGACTGAACTGATTCTTGTCGTCGGGGTAGTGCTGGAGGTAATCCTGGTCTTCGGCCTCGGCCTCCCAGAAAGGGCCGGCCTCGCTGATCTTGGTCACGACCTTGCCGGGCCACAGACCTGAGGCGTCGGCGTCGGCGATCGTGTCCTCGGCGACCTGGCGCTGCTCGTCGCTGGTATAGAAGATCTCGGAGCGGTAGTCGGAGCCGACAAGCTCTTTGCCGAGGTCGGGCCGGTGGATCTGGAAGAAGAACTCCAGGATGTCCCGGTAGCAGGTCCGCCTGGGATCGAAGATGACCTCGACCGCCTCGGCGTGACCCGGATGGCTGTCGGCGGTCGGGTTGTCGTTCTCCCCGCCGGTGTAGCCGACACGGGTGGAGATAACTCCCTCGCGGTGGCGCAGCAGTTCCTGCGCGGGCCAGAAACAGCCCCCGGCGAGGATCGCGGTCTGGGTGTCCTGGCTCATCGCGGTCCTTCCTCCGAAGTTGTCTGAAGATCATTATGGAAGGCCTGCTGGCCCCGGCCAAAGGTCCCGGTCACCGCCTTACATACGGAGGGCACCGTAAGAGTTTGGCTTGAACGCGCCAGCAGCTAACCGTGCGTAGCTTCGCGACGCCGTTACCGTACGCAAGGATCAACCCGTCTGCAGTGCACAGGATCAACCATGTGTCCGATCTTCTGCCCGGCCGTTCCTCGCATGATGCAGGCATGAGCGATCAGCAAGCCATAGGCAGGTACCCGACATGAGTCCTTCGCGCGGGACGGCTCGCCGCGCGTTGTGCGGCGCCATCCTTGGTTCTGTTCTATTGCTGCTCGGCGCCTGCAGCAACAGCGGCAGCAGCTCGGGCGGCAGCGTGGCCGCATCGGGCTCGCCGTCGGCAGCTCAGCCCAGGACGGTCGCCATCGGCGCCAATCCGCAGGCTGCCGCGCTGGATCCGGCGACCCATACGCTCTACGCGGACGACGCCCCCGAAAACTTCACCGACGGCGAGGTGTCTGTCATCAACGCGTCGACGTGCAATGCACGGCAGGCCTCCGGCTGCGGCGTCAACACGCCTGAGGTGCAGGTCGGTTACCGCCCGGGCACGATCGCTGTTGACCAGGTCACCGACACGATCTACGTGGTCAACTCCGCCGACAACACCGTATCGGTCATCAACGGCGCGACCTGCAACGCCCTGAACACCTCGGGCTGCAGCCACAGGCCGCCGACCGTGAAGGTCGGCAGCAACCCCGTCGACGTGAGCCTGGACCAGGCGACCGACACCGTATACGTGGCGAACTGGGGCAACGGAACCGGGACCACGGTGTCGGTCATCGACGGGCGGACCTGCAACGGGCAGGTCACCTCGGGCTGCGGCCAGATCCCGGCGACCGTGACGATCGGCACCGCCCCCGCGGGCGTGGTCGTGGACGAACCTGCCGACACCGTATACGCGGCCACGGTCGCCCCGAGCGGGGCCGAAGCCGTCTGGGTGATCGACGGGGCGACCTGCAACGCCACCACCACGTCGGGCTGCGGCCAGAAGCCGGCCTCGGTGACCGTCGGCGCCGGATCGGCCGACTACAACGTCGCCTTCGCGATCGACCAGGCCACCCAGACGCTGTACGTCGCGAACTGGAAGAACAACACGCTGTCGGTGATCGACACGGCCACCTGCAACGCGACGACCACCTCAGGCTGCGCCCGGACCCCGCACGCGGCGCGGGCCGGCAGCGGCCCGGACGGGATCGCGCTCAACCTGGCCACTGACACCCTGTATGTGGCGGATATCACCGGCGACACGGTCTGGGTGCGTGACGCCGCAACCTGCAACGCGACGGTGAGCTCAGGCTGCGGCACGCAGCACCCTCGATCACTGCGCACCGGCCAGTCACCGGAGGCGATCACCGTGGACCAGGCCACCGACACCCTCTACGTGCCGAACGGAGACGCCGGCGACATGTCGGTGCTGAACGGAGCCACCTGCAACGCCACCGTCACCTCGGGATGCACCTAGGCGGATCCGCGCGCGCCCGACCCGGGCACGTACCAGCCAGCCGATGGGCCTGTACCCTCCGGCGTTGCGGTCGATCGACGTGATCAATCCTGCTCGACGGCTCACGACGAATAAAACCGGCTAGGGGAGATGGGGATCTCGGTGGGCGCAATCGTGCGGGCGCGGCGGGTGGCGCCAGTGGCGGCAGTCGCGCTCGGCGTGCTCACGCTCGGGTTCTGCCTGGCCGCTGTGCCGCTCAACGGCGTTATCCATCAGAATGGCCCCGGCGGGCCGGTAGGCGACTGGGTGAGCACTGCGACGGTCGTGGTGCCCGTGGCAGTTGTCGGCGTCCTGCTAGCGGGCCGCCGCCCCCGCAACCCGATCGGATGGATCCTGCTCGCCATTCTTCTTCTCGGTTTGAACCCCTTGGGTCAGTACGCCATCCTGGACTACCGGATGCATCACGGGACCCTCCCTTTCGGCTGGGTAGCGGTGGTGTTCGGCAGTGACTGGCCGATGTTTCTGGTCCTGATCGCGATCCTGCTGTGGGTGTTCCCCGATGGGCGGCTGCCGCCGGGCCGCCTGCGGCCGGTGTCTGTGGCCCTTGTCGCCGCCGGGCTGCTGGTCGGCCTGGTGGGCTTGGCTCCCGGTATCGTGGCCGTCGCCGGACACGACGTGCACGTCGAGGCCAGCGGCAACCTCAGCGCGCCATCCAGGGCGTGGGCGATTGCCGGGTATATGACGATCATCGCGGTTCTCGCCAGCTGGCTTGGCTGGCTGGTCGTGCAGGTGCCCGGCTACCGCCGCTCCAGCGGTGAGCGCCGCCAGCAGCTCAAGTGGCTCTACAGCGGCGCCACCGCCTTCTTGGCTTTGCTGTGCATTTCCCTGTTCGTCGTCCCTCTCGCCTTGGGGGATTCCCCCGGGTCAGGGCCGCCGGTGGTCGGCGATCTCTTCAACCTTGGAGTGGCGGTTCTGCCCGGCTGTATCGGCGTGGCGGTGCTGAAGTACCGGCTGTACGCGATCGACCGGATCATCAGCAGGGTGATCTCCTACGCCATCATCACAGCCATGCTCGCCGGTGTGTTCGCCGGGCTGGTGCTCCTGGCCACCGACGTGCTCCCATTCACGACACCGGTGGCGGTGGCAGCCGCCACACTGGCCGCCGCGGCGCTGTTCAACCCGCTGCGCCGCCGGGTGCAGCGGGCGGTCGACCGCCGGTTCAACCGGACCCGCTACAACGCCGAGGCGGTCGTGGCGGCATTCACCGCCCGGCTGC
>DATHPF010000201.1:0-9894 GCA_035484155.1 Streptosporangiaceae bacterium | reverse complement strand
GCCGATCGCGGTGATGACACCGCCTCGCAGCAGCGCGACCCGGTCGGCCAGCTGGACCGTCGACGGGCGGTGCGCGACGATGAGCGCGGTGGTCCTGGTCAGCACTTCGGCCAGCGCGGCGGTGACCCTCGCCTCGGTGTGTACGTCCAGCGCCGACAGCGGGTCATCCAGCAGCAGCACCTGTGGCTTGGACAAGATCGCCCGGGCCAGCGCGACCCGCTGCCGCTGGCCGCCGGACAGTGCCATGCCCTGCTCGCCGATCCTGGTGTCCAGGCCCCACGGCAGGTCGGCGACGAACTCTGCCTGAGCCGCCGCCAGGGCGGCGAGGATGTCGTCCTCGCGGGCGTCCGGATCTCCGAAGCCCACGTTTTCCCGGACGCTGGCCGAGAACAGGATCGGGTCCTCAAAGGCGCAGCCGACCCGGCGACGCAGCTCGGGCAGCGGCAGGTCACGGATGTCGGTCCCGTCCAGCGTGATCCGGCCGCCGGTCACGTCGGCCAGCCGCGGCACCAGGTGCAGCAGCGTGGTCTTGCCCGACCCGGTGGCGCCCACCAGCGCAACGGTCTCGCCGGGCTGCAGTTCCAGCGAGACACCGCGCAGGACGGGCGAGGTGGCCTGCGGGTAGCTGAAGGCGACCTCGTCGAAGATCAGCCGGCCGGCTGGCCGCGGTCGGCCCGCCCGGCGGGCGGCCCTGGCCGCGGCGGCGCCGGAGTCTGCATGCGCCTTAAGTGCGGCTCTGGCGGCGACGGCCTTCTTGCCGCTCTGCCAGCGTCCCGCCGACAAGCCCGGCCGGTCACCCGTCGCGCCGAGCTCGTGACTGGCCGGATCGTGACTGGCCGGATCGCGGATCGCCGGCGCAGTGTCGAAGATCTCGTAGATCCGCTGCGCGGCGGTCGCGGCTTCCTGGCCGGTGGCGATGATGAAGCCGAGCGACTCGATCGGCCACACCAGCAGCAGGGTCAGCGTGACGAAGGCGACCAGGCCGCCCAGGCTGAGCTCGTGCCGGCTGACCGCCAGCGTGCCGAGCAAAAGCAGCAGGCCGATCACTGCGTTCGGCACCATGTCCAGGCCCGCCCAGAACGTGCCGCGCAGGCTCGCCTTGTCGACCTGGGACCGGTAGACCAGCCGCGCCTGCGCCAGGTGCTTGGCGGCGGCTTCGTCGCGCCGGCCCAGCGACTTGAGCACCCGGATGCCGGTGGCTGCTTCCTCGACGTAGGTGGCTAGATCACCTTGCTGGTCCTGGTTCAGCCGGGAAAGCACCCGGTACTTCTTCTCGAACCGCAGGCACAGGACTGAGACCGGCAGGAACAGCACGCCGGTCAGGAGCCCGAGCCACCAGTTGAGCTTGATCAGCAGCCCGACGATCAGCAGGAAGGTCCAGGTGTTAGTGATGAGGAACACCACGCCGAAGCCGGCGAACCTGCGGATCGTGGCCAGGTCGTTGGTCGCGCGCGACAGCAGCTGGCCGGATTGCCAGCTGTCATGGAAGGCCGGCTCGAGCTGCTGCAGGTGGTGATAGAGGTCGTCCCTGACCGTCTTCTCCATGCCGATCACGGCCCCCGAGACCGACCACCGGCGGAAGAAATTGAGACCTGCCTGGATCGTGCCGAGTGCCATCGCTGCGACGCTCAGCGGGATCAGCTTGGACCGGATGCCCTGCACGACCACGCTGTCGATGACCGACTTGGTGATGAGAGGGATGGCGATCTCGAAGCTGACGGCCAGGACGGCGGCCGAGATCATCAGGATCAACGCGAGGTAGTACGGCCGCATGTACTCGCGCATCCGCCAGAGGGCCTGGGCGGGAGTCTGGACGTGGGCCGGCGTCTGGACGTGGCCCGGCGGCTGCGCAACTGCCGGGGATTGGGCCTGAGCAGGCTCTGCACCATGCTCGGACGGCGGTGTCTGGGCATGCGGCGGCGAACTAGCTGGCGTGGGGGGCATTACTGGCAGGTTAACCGGCGAGCCAGAGTGCTGTCACCCGAGTTTTTCTCGCGGCGGACGCATGTCGGCGCACAGGCTGGTCGTCGGCCGCCGCAGCGGGCGTGTTTTTTATCGGATCGAGCGACAGAAGTCGCTGTAGGCGTGCCGCGCTTCCGGTTCAGGATCTGTATGCCTGCCCGTTACGGCCCGGCTGCCCGGCTGCCGGACGCAGGTCGCGATTACAGGCATTGGGCGCAGGGTGGCGAAGAGCGGGTAACTCTGGCACGCTGGCCAGACGACGGCGCGTGCTGCTGCCGGAGTCGGCTTGGAGGGGGCCCGTGGAGCGCACCCATTTTTGGGAACTAGCTGCGCCGCTACGAGAGCCCGTCCCGGTCTTAACTGCTTATGACGCGGGGGTCGCGGCGATCTGCGAGCTGGCCGCGCAGTTTGACGAAGCAAGCTGGGGCGCCCAGACACCGTTGCCGGAGTGGCGCGCCTTCGAACTCGCCGGGCACTTGCGCTGCGTCGCCGACGACCTGCACGAATACCTCGACGATGCGCCAGTCAGCCGGTACGCGCGGCTCATGGCAACCGGCGCGCACCCGGACACCCTGGGCCGCAAGCTGGCCCGGCAGAACGCGGCCGAGCTTGCCGCGCTTGCCGACGCGCCCCCCGCCGAGCACATCGCCGCCTTCGCAGTGTCAGCGCGCAGTTACGCTGCCAGGCTCGGCGCGGTCTGGGACCTGCCACATCACCAGTACCGCGACACCGTCGTCACGGTCGGCGGCATGGCCGGAGCCGCCTGCGCGGAGTGGCACGTGCATGCCTGGGACCTGGCCAGGGCGCTCGGAGTGGACTACCGGCCAGCCGATCCCGGCGCCGTGCTCGCGGGCTGGCGCGCTGGCATGCCGCACCTGCCGCTGCCTGCGGGGTCCCCGGGGGCCAAGGCCGTACGTCATCTCGATGCCTGGCATGCTGTGCTGGCGGCTTCGGGCCGGCTCCCGCGCGGTGGCCAGGACAGCGCTGCGGTGCCGGCCTGGCTGCTACGGGCGTTGCAGCCGGCTCGACTGCGCCTCAGGCGGAAGGGATGAACAAGGCAGTGAAACTAGACGTGGCGGCCGTCCGGGCCTGCTATCCGGCGCTGGCTGACGGCTACGCCTACCTGGACGGCGCCGCCGGCACGCAGGTCCCGGCCACCGTCATCGAGGCCATGAGCGAGGCGCAGGCTCGCGGTCTCGGCAACTCAGGCGGCGCGTTCCCCGCGAGCAAGCGAGCCGACGCGATCACTGCGGATAGCCGGGTCGCGGTAGCGGCGCTGACCGGCGGTGACCCCGGCGGCGTCATCTTCGGCGCTAGCATGACTGCGCTCACGTACCGGCTCGCGGCGACACTGGCCAAGGACTGGCGACCCGGTGACGAGGTGGTCGTCTCGCGCCTGGACCACGACGCCAATGTGCGGCCCTGGGTGCAGGCGGCCGAGCAGGCGGGCGCGACACTGCGGTGGGCCGACGTCGACCCGGAGACCGGCGAACTGCCCGCCGGCCAGTACCGCGAGCTCATCACCGACCGGACCAGGCTCGTGGCGGTGACCGCAGCCAGCAACCTCATAGGGACCCGGCCCGACGTGCCCGCGATTACCGCAATGGCTCATGCCGCCGGTGCGCTCAGCTACGTCGATGGCGTGCACGCGACCCCGCATGTGCCCGTGGACGTGCACGCGCTCGGCGCGGACTTCTACGCAACCAGCGCCTATAAGTGGTCGGGCCCGCACATCGGCATCGTCGTCGCCGACCCTGCCCTCCTGGAAGGGCTGCGCCCGGACAAGCTCGTCCCGTCCCCTGACGAGGTGCCAGAGCGGTTCGAGTTCGGCACCCTGCCGTTCGCCAGCCTGGCCGGCGTGACGGCGGCGGTGGAGCACCTGGCCGCGCTGGCCGCACCGTCCGACGGCGGCTCCGGTGCGAGCCTGCGGGACCGGGTGCTCGAGTCGATGAGCGCGGTCCAGCAGCACGAGCAGGAGCTGTTCGAGTTCCTGCTGGCCGGGCTGGACAGCATGGCGCAGGTGCGGACCTACGGCCGGGCCGCGAGCCGGACGGCGACCGCCTACTTCACGGTCGCCGGCTACTCGCCGGAGCAGGTCGCCGAGCACATGGCCAGCCGGAAGATCAATGTCTGGGATGGGCACAACTACGCCTGGGAGCTGACCGGCGTGCTCGGGATCCGCGCGGTCGGCAGCGCAGTGCGGGCCGGGCTGGTGCACTACAACGACAGCACCGACGTCGACCGGCTGCTGACAGCCGTGGCGGAGCTGTCCTGAGCTGCTGAGCTGGGCAGATACAGCCAGCGGGTAACTCGGCTCCGGCAGGGAAGTAATCCCCTGATGGTGACCCAATCTCAGGTTCAGGCGGCGGTCTGCCGCCAAGCAGAGAGGAGAGCCACGTGGGAGTACTCGACGACATCACTGACAAGCTCGGCGGGAAGCAGGGCCAGGACGGTGGCATTGCGTCGCTTCAGAAGATGATCAGCTCCAGCGGCGGGCTCCACGGCCTGACGTCGAAGCTGACCAGCAGCGGGCTCGGTCAGCAGGTCCAGTCCTGGGTGGGAACGGGCGAGAACAAGCCTGTCAGCGGCGCCCAGGTCCAGCAGGCCATGGATCCGGCGCAGCTAGACGCCATGGCCAAGCAGGCTGGCATGACGCCGGCAGAGACCAGCGATCAGGTCGCCAAGGCGCTGCCGGAGATGGTGAACGAGGCAACGCCACAGGGGCAGATGCCAGACCACGACCCGTTCAGTAAGGGCGTGGACGCCGTCAAGCGGATGTTCAAGAAGTAGCACCGGGCCTTCGCCCGTTCGCTCCTTCGCCCCTTCGCGGCAGGCAGAGCATGGCGGTCCCGGTCAGGCCGGGCCGCCACGCCCGCGACTCAGCTAAAGGCATACCGGTACACGCGCGTCTCACGCTGCTGAAAGCCAGCTCGCTCGTACAGCCGGCCAGCCGATTCCCGAGCCGGGCGCGTGGTCAGGTCGACGGTCCGAGCGCGGGCCTCCCGCGCCAGCCGGAGCGCCTCGGTGACAAGCAGGCCGCCAATGCCCTGACCGCGGGCCGAGTCGTCGACGACCACGTCCTCAATCCAGGCGCGCAAACCGCTCGGGACCGGAAACATCGCCAGCGTTAGCGAGCCGATGATCTGGCCTTCGCTGCGGGCCATCAGGACGGTGACCGCGGGCGAGGCCACGATCGTTGCGAGGGCCGCGGCGTCCAGCGGCTTGGCCGACCTGGACACCTGCGGGAGCAGATGACCAAACGCCTCGACTACTTCGTCGGTTACCTCGTCCAGGACCTCGATGGCGATTGTCACTCGGGGCACTTTACCCGGCCGGCCCGGCCGGGGTCCGTACCATCCGCCCGACTGCCAGGCTGGCGGCGGCGCGGTCCGGGTCTGGCCGGGCCGCCTGCTGTCAGGAGACCCCGGCGGCCCTGAGTGCCGCCGCGGTGCCGGCTGCCACAACGATCACCAGCAGGAACGGCGCACGCAGCAGCAGCGCGACCACCGCCGCGCCAAGGCCCGCGAGCCGGGCGGGATCAAGAACGAACGCGTGCCCGCTGGTGGTGGCCTGCACGGCCGACAGCGCCATCAGCAGCGCCACCGGCACCAGTTCGGCGAATCTGCGCACCCGCGGGCTGGCGAGGACGCGCTGCGGCACTGTCAGTCCGGCGAGTTTCAGCGCGTAGCACCCGGCCGCGGTGGCCAGTACCGCGATCCAGACTCCGGTCACGGCGTGCTCCGGGAAGACGGCGGCGTGCTCTGGGAAGAGGGTGGCGTGCGCAGCGACGACTGCGGCGCGGCAGCCGGCCCCGCCGTCGGCGCCGACGCGCCGGACGATTCCGGCGGGCCTTGGGTTCCCAGCTCCCCGGGTAGCTGGGCCGACCGCTTCGGGGGAGCGGCCAGCGCACCGGCAAGCGCGGCGGTGGCGGCCAGGATGACCGGGACGCCGACGGGCAGCAGCGGCGTGGTGCCAAGCGCGACGGCGGCGCCGGCCACCGCGACGAGCCGCTCGGTGCGCCCGGTTCGCAGCCGCGGCCAGATCAGGGCCAGGAACGCCGCCGGTCCCACGACATCAAGCCCGAACGACTGCGGTGACCCGATCCGCCCGGCGCCGATCGCTCCGGCCAGCGTGGCGATGTTCCAGGTCGCGTACAGGCAGCAGAACGTGGCGGTGAATCCGGTCCGGGCCGAGTCCGCGTCCGGCTGGGCCAGCGAGACCGCGGTCGTCTCGTCGATGACGCCGAGCGCGGTGACCAGCCGGCCTGGCCAGCGTGGCCGCAGCACGTCGGCTAGCCGCAGCCCGTACAGCGTGTTACGGCTGCCAAGCAGGATGGCGCCCGCGGTCCCGGCCAGCAGGCTGCCGCCTGCCGCGATCACTCCCGCCAGCGCGAACTGCGACGCCCCGGTGAATGCCAGCAGGCTGAGCGCGCATGCCTGCCACACGCTCAGGCCCGCGCTCACGGCGGCCGCGCCGAACGCGACTCCGGATACGCCGACAGCCAGGCCCAGGCCGACGCCGTCCCGGACGGGCCGGGGCTGACGGGCTGCTGCAGGCTGGCGGACAGTGGCGGACATGCCTGAGATTTAAGCGAGTGGCGGGCGCCTGGTCTTGTATGTTCTTGCCTTCGCCTGCCGCCCGACTCCGCGTCCTAGCCTCGATGTTTCGTGATCTTGGGTTGGTGGCTTGAGCCTGCGGGTTGTTCGCGTTTTCAGCGTTCCGCGGTGGCTGATGGTCCGGCTGTCGCGCCGGGTGGGATGGGTTCCACGGGCCCTAGAGGTTTTCCTTCCTGACATGACAGCGGACGGGTTGGTTCGGGTCAGCCAGGTACCTGGGCCCGGAGCCGGCTGATGGCGACAGCGATGTCGTGGGACCAGGGCCATCGGGCGGCGAGCCGTAGCCGCAGTCGCCGTCCGCTGCGGACGATCCGCCCGGGCACCGAGAACAGCCGCAGCCGCAGGCGCTTGGGTTCCCACCGGCGGGCAGTGCCGGTCAGGGCGAGCATCTGCATCCAGGCAAGCAACTCGGACGCCAGGGCGACGATCTCGCACCAGATCTGGGTTCTGCTCATAACCGTGCAGCGGCAGGTTCCGCAGCCCGGTGTCCTTCGCGCAGCGGATCCGGTCCTCGCAGCGGGCCCGGCGGTGCCGCAGTTCCAGGTCAGCCAGCTGCCCGGACTTAGCGCTGGCGGCAAACGCGGTGAACCGGTGCCCGTCGATATCGGTGAACCGGAGCTGCGCACCCGGATGCGGGCGTTCTTTGCGGACGATGACCCGCATGCCCTTCGGCCAGGACGGCAAGTCCAGGGGCCGGTGAGCTCGGCGACCCACGCACCGTCGCGGACCCCGCCATCGCCGTCGTAAGCCGGCGTCCACGGGCGAGCCGGGATCTTCACGATGGCGTCACCGATGTCGTCGGTGATGGTGAACCCGACCGAGTAGGCCAGCTTGCGGCCTGGCCTGGTCAGCCGGGTCAGGAACTCGGGCGTGCCGCCGCCGGAGTCTGCGCGGACCAGCGCCCGCCTGCGCGCCTGCTCCGGCAGCTGAGCCAGAGTCAATCTGGTGGCGGCGATGTGGTCGCTGGCGGTGTTCGAGCCGGCGTTGCCCGGCCGCAGCATGATGGCCAGCGGCTCACCGTCCCGCCGGCGCCGTGGTCGGCTGCCGAAGCCTGGCCCGGTAAGCAAGGGCTTCGCGCAGCGCGCGCCGCGGTGTGCCAGGGCTGGCGCGGGCGCAGCAGCATATGGCCAGACCGGCGCGGTCAAGCGGTCTGCCGGGCCCAGTAACGACCTGAGGGAGGCCGCTGCCGGGCGGCGACGGTCGCCTTGGATGCTTCCAGCTTTTGCAGCAGCGAGGTCAGCATCCGGACCTCCTCGGGCTCCCAGTCCGCCACGAACAGGCCGAACCGGTGCAGGCCTTCTTCGGTCAGAGCGTGCAGCTCCGCGGAACCGGCAGAAGTGAGCGTCACCCGGCATGAGCGCCCGTCCGCCACATCGGCCGTGATCTGCACCAGTCCCAGGCGCTCAAGCTCGCGGACCTGCCGGGTGACCTGAGAGGGATGGACATCCTGCGCAGTGGCGATCTCCGAGGGGCGGATCCCATGGGTGGCGGCGATGACCTGCAGGAGACTGAGGGTGCTCGCCCCCTTCTTCTGGCGCCTGGCCCGGTCGAGCGCCGCGTTCGTCACGAACAGCGCGGTTACCATCGCGCGGACGTCGTCCCGGCTCGCCTTCACAGTGGCCATGCTACATTAGTTGATAGACGCAATCATCATTGCGCAGAATTGGAGCCCGTCATGAACCCCATCGAGAGGGTCATGGTCAACAGAAGCTCGCACTTCAAGCTGGCCCTGGCCGTGGCAGCGCTGGTGCTGGTCCTTTGGGCCACCGGATCCCCGATCCAGTCGCTGTGGATCACCCCGGTCATCATCGTCGTCGTATGGATCGCCATCCAGCTCGGGCTGAGATACCGCCACCGGCACCACGCCGCGTGAGGCTACGGCCAGAAGGCCCAGCTGCGCACGCCCCGACGATGGCATGCACGAAGAGGGAAGTCTCACACGGCCGGACCGCCCTGACGCCGCCAGGCCCATCACTCAGGCCGCCTGCAACAGCAGCCGCCACCAGCCGCCGGACGCGATACCAGATCCGTCAGCACAGACAGCGATCCTGGCGGTGACCGGCAGTCTTCAGTTCAAAGTGCCACTCCGGCCGACGTGGACAAGCTCAAGAAAACTCCAGCCGGTCCAGGCCAACGGCCTTTACGTCCGGACGACGGGCACTTGCGGCGCGTGCCGACGAAAGACCGAGGCTAGCGTGCGGGCTGGCGGCGCTCTCGCTGGTAAGCCGCCGGCGGAACGCCGACGACGCGCTTGAAGTGCCTGGTCAAGTGGGCCTGATCGGCGAACCCGACCTGCGCGGCAACAGCTGCGGCCGGGATGCCGTCGTCGAGCAGCAGCCGCGACCGGCGGACCCTCAGCTGGTTCAGGTAGGCATGCGGCGGCAGGCCAGTCGCAGCGCGGAAGGCACGCAGCAGGGCGAACTGGCTGAGCCCGGTCATCGCGGCTAGCTCGGCCAGTGCAGGCGGATCGGCGAGTCGTTCGGCCAGCAGGTCCTTGACGGCGCGGACGGCGGCGGGTGCCCGGCGGGCCGGGCAGGGCGCGGCGGCCGGACCGCCGGCCGCGTGCGCGCGCAGCAGGCCGGCCAGCGTGCCCCGCAGCAGCGTCGACGACGCGAGCTGATCGCCATGCTCGGCAGCCTGGTGCGCCGTGCGCAGCAGCACCGCTGTCGCCGGGTCGGTGAGCACGGTCTGCGGGAAGTGCGGCGTGCCAGCCGGCCAGCCGAGCTCGGCGGCGACGTCGGCAACCACGCTGACCTCCGGATACAGGACGCGGTAGCTCCAGCCCGCCGGCGTCGCCGCCTGGCCGGTGTGGACGACGTCAGGGTCCAGCAGCGCGACAGCGCCGGCGCTGGCGCGGAGCAGGCTGCCGCCGTACTCAAACTCCTCGACCCCGGCCTCGATCAGCCCGAAGGTGTACGTCTCGTGTGAGTGCCGTCCGTAGCGGTGCGTCAGGAACCGGGCGCGCAGGAGGTCGACGCCATCGACCGCCTCATGCCGCCAGTACCGAGCAACCTCCGCTGCCATAACGTCATGCCTACCTGATCCGCGCCAGCCGATCCAGCGGCGTGGGCCGCTGCGACCACTGACGTCGCAAAACCGCCGAGTCGCAACCGCGGCTGGCGGCTGGGCTAGCCAGCGCCGGCGGCCTGCTCCTCGTTCTCGGCCGCCAGGTCCAGGCTCGGCGACTCCGGCGTCTGCGGGTCCAGTGTCTGCGGGTCCAGTGTCTGCGGGTCCAGTGTCTGCGGGCTCAGTGTGTGCGGGTCCAGTGTCTCGGGGTTCAGCGTCTCCGGGCCTAGCATCTCCAGGCTAGGGCAGG